>CAZVVA010000227.1:0-5540 GCA_964630455.1 uncultured Candidatus Sumerlaeota bacterium | reverse complement strand
GTACCGTTATCTATACAAATCTCAATAAGACAACGCGTATCCTCTTTCTCTCGTTCTCTCTTTCTCAAATTTTGATGAAAATTTTCTTGCGGTAAAGAATCCACATCAAACCGCACCAGAGCAAAACGTAGCTGGCGCCCCAGGCCGCTGACGAAATGTAATCGCCGAAAATATGAGGAATCCAGCTTTTATATAAATTGTCGTAGAGGAAATATTTTAACATGACTGTTTCGCCCGCGGCATCCTCCCACCGAATCCAGACAGTTGTGTAGGCCATGACGCTCACCCCGAAGTAGGCGGTAATTGCATTCGTACCATACACCACGAAGGGCTTCGACCATGCTCTGTAGCCTTTTATGTCAATGATCCAGTAGCACACGCCCAGACACAGCAGCGCCCAGCCAGTAGTGTGGAAGACATAGGAGGAGGTCCAGAGGTTCTTATTGAACGGCATGTCGTGTTTCCAGATGCTCGCCACGATAAGTAACAGCGTGCCGGCAACAGCCAGGCCGGCAACCTTTTCATAGCCGCTTCGCTCATTATTTCTCAGCCAATGGCCGCACAACACCCCCGCCAGCATAGAACTGATTGAAGGGATCGTGCTGAAAAGACCTTCCGGGTCGTGGCCCATCCCGAGGGTCTTGTCAAAATCGACTAAATATATACCCAGAAGTTTCGTATCAACGTAATCGGCGAGATTGGCAAATTTCTCCAGCCCGCCTGCCCCATGACCCGGCACAGGCACGAACTTCAACAATAAATAATAAAGTGCCAATAATCCCACTGCCCAGGCCACCTGCGCCCGCACCCCACCATACATAATGATCAGGGAGACGAAGAAGTAACAGAGCGCGATACGCTGTAGCACGCCAACGAATCTATAATGTTCCAGGTATGCACCCCAGGCAGTTACCATAATGATGCATCCTAAAATGTACAAAATGACAGTCCGCCTCACGACCTGGAGAAACAAATCTTTTTTGCTTGCGCCCCGCTCTAGCCGCTTGCTGAAACTAAAAACCATCGCGACACCTACAATGAAAAGAAAGAAAGGAAAAATCAGATCAGTAGCAGTGCAGCCGTGCCACGCGGCATGTCTAAGCGGCGAAAAAACGTGACTCCAATCGCCCGCGTTGTTGACCTGGAACATCGCAGCGATAGTTAGCCCCCGAAAAGCATCCAGCGATACTAAACGCCCTGGCTTGATCGGTTCAAGTGTGTCAGACATAGAGAACCTCCGCTCCGAAAGCCACCAGCTCTCCCCCTTTTAGTGGGTTACAAACATTGCCGATCTATTACGCAAGGTCAACGAAAATGAATACGCTATCAGCATGTCCAATCAAGAGCGCCGGTGAGTGCTGGTGGCAAGTCAAGAATGAGACAAAAGATGGAATTGAATATTCAAAATACTATGTGACTGTTTAAAAAACAAAGCGATTTGCTAAAAGAGAGTTTTGTAGAAGACCTTTCCTTTTTAGAGACCGCGAATCACGCAAATCATCCTATATAATCCACCATTAGATGCTTTATTTCCCTTTACAATTGTGTTTCTTATCGGGTAATAAAGTAAATGCCTCAGCGTTTCTTTGTGGCTAAAGGTACAGTAGTCTTGTTGTATATGAAATAATTCTGGCTTCGTTCATAAAAAATACTCGGAACATCCTATGGAATCTTGGGGCGATAATATTAAAATCTGGTGGAAGAGTCTGGTTCATCCAGAGACTGCGGACGAACTGGTACTTGAAATAGTGAAGCCAGCAGGGTTTAACCGATCCCTGGTGCTTGGCATTGCTTTGCTTTATGCTGTCTATGGGTTAAGCATGGGGCTTTTCCGGGGAGCTTATCCTGGGCTGGTAGCAGCCGTCAAATTACCATTTCTCTTCCTGCTTACGCAGGTGATCTGTTTTCCTCTCTTTTATGTCTTGAACTGTCTCATGGGTCCGCGCCTGAAGATCAACCACTGCTTTCGGCTGCTTTTACTGGCAACGAGTGCTAATGCTTGTGCACTCGCCAGTTATGCACCGATCAGCTATTTCTTTACGCTCACCACGTCCAAAACAGGCTATCATTTTCTGGTGCTCATGCACGTGGCGGTTTTTGCTGTGGCAGGGTTGTTGAGTATCATTGTAATTGCACTGATCGTTCGCTCAACTGCCTCAAGGCTGAAATACAGAATACGTCCTGCGTTCATTGTAGCCTGGAGCATGCTATACGCCTTTATAGGTACACAAATGGCCTGGGTACTGCGGCCGTGGATTGGAACGTGGACAGTGCCTTATGCTCCTTTTCGCCCATTAGAAGGGTCGTTCATTGAATCTGTAATAAAGTTACTCCTGTAAAACTACGAAAAAGGAGGAAATCAAATGTATGAAAATGATCTGCCACCCGAAGGTGAAGGTCTATCGCCGGATGAAACCCAGGCCCATAAGCCCGAACTAAGGAATGAAAAAGAAGTGAGCGAAGAACCTGAACCTTCCCCATCCGAACCTGCGTGTTTTCCGCGGGGCTTCTGGAAGACCGTGGATTACCTGCTGCACCATCCTGAAGCAGTTATCGAGTCCTTCAAGCGCGATAAAGACCTTGGGCGGTTGTCGCGCATCTTCTTTGTCATCTCCCTTATCATGGCTGCCATCTACGGCGCGGTCATGGGAGCCACCAATTTACTCCAGGGCTCATCCATGCCGCTCGACGGTAAACTTCTGATGATCCTCATAACTGGAATTAAAGTGCCTGTTCTCTTCCTGCTCACACTGATTATTGTCTTTCCGCCGATTTATGTGTCGAATGCGTTTGTTGGAGTGCGCCTATCATTTCGGAAGATGCTGGCGCTGCTGCTTGCTTCGATTGCAATTACTTCAACTGTTCTGGCAAGCACGGCAACGGTTGTCTTCTTTTTCTCCCTGACAACGAAAAGCTATAACTTCATCAAATTGCTTCACGTGTTCTTCTTCATCTGTGCAGGATATTCCGGTTTGAGCTATCTTTTTCGATGTATCAAAGCGATTTCCCCACCAGGGATGCGTCAAACACCAGGAAAGCTATTTGTAGTGTGGCTTCTTCTGTATATTTTCGTAGGAACGCAACTGGCGTGGGTATTGCGCCCGTTCGTGGGTTCGCCTAATGAAACATTCCAGGTGTTCCGCCCGCGCAAAGGCAATTTCTATGAGTCGGTACTTTATTCTACCAGGGAGGTGTTTTCAGAGATCGACTGGCTTGATTGAAAGGGCTATCTTTATCGAACCTTCTGCAACGTAGCCTTCATCAACACAACAGTGTATGGATTCCACGTGGACATTGTATAATAAATGGTAGTAATGGAATCGTCGCCGACTGCAAAATCCTCGAATTGATAGGGCCCATATTCACCACCCCAGACATTTTCTCGTCCGGGGTCATGAACGCTATCGCATTTTTTGAATTCCCAGCTGGTGTGCATGAAATGGCAGTAACCGTTGTCCGACCAGGGGTGAAAGATAATCTGAGGCTCCGACCATGGTCCCCAGGGCTGATCTGCCGCTCTCATGTTTATTCCACGCCAATTGCCACCGCCATTGTATAGCATGATCCACTTGCGAATAAAGCGGTTGTATGAAACCGAAAGCTCACCCACGCAGGGTTGGTTAAAAAGCGACTCTGCCTTTTCTTCTTGCGAACTCCAAATTGGCTTACCCGAACGATCAAGCCCGGCAAAGTAGCGAATGCTCGTGCGCGATTCGATGTGCTCCGCTGGTTGAAAGGCCAGCCGGACGTTGCTCTTCCGGTAAGGGCCAGAGCCGAACATGACCAAGCCGGTACCCTTGCTTTGCGGGAAGCCGTTCCAGGCTGATAGATCAATTTCCACCACCGAGACATTGATGAAATGCTGTGTCGAGAGGTCGTATAAATAGGTAAAGCTCTGTCCGTCATCATCGGAAACCGCGACGATGGAGCGCCCCATCGTGACTTCCTCGCTGTGGTCCGTGGTGTGATAAATGTACATTCGGCCACCGACGCTCGTCCCCTCCATTGGTACCTCAAAGGCGTCCTGACTGATGCCGGGGATTTGCACCGGCTTGTAAGTCCCAGTTTCATCGTGAATAAATACTAGCTTGATCCCATCCTCTGGCGAGGTATCGGTAGTATAAGCGATGGCGTCACCGCCAGGAGGTCCATTGGTATCGCCGAAGAGCAGGTAGGTGCGGCCCTTATGTCGGAACGGGACGCCAAGATCCGTGCTGGACAATTTGTAGCAGCTCTGGGTAAGGTTGACCGTCGGTTTCTTGCGTTCGCGGTCGTTCTCACCTACGAGTTGGGCAATCTTTGTAGCGCGCGCAAACACAATAACGTCTTGTGCTGGTAGCTGCTCTTCATCTGTACTGAGCTTGCCGAGATTGGAACAACCCGACACCATAACTATAGCAACGAGCAAAATTACAAATGATGGTTTCATCATACCTTATACCTTCGTCTCCTGATCCGTAATAAGTGCGCAGCGAATTCCATTGGGATCGAAACAGCCGTTGCACGAAATACAATCAGCCACCTGTTTGTTTTGATCCTGCATTTTTACCACCAGGTCGGGCTCACGAATGAACGGGCGTGACATGGAGATAAAATCCGCCGTGCCGCTGGTAATCAGCGACTCCATCACGCCCCGCGACCGGATTCCCCCTACCAAAGCTACCGGCAGGTTGGTTGCGGCTTTGATCTTCGCTCCCGCCTTGCGAAAATACGCCTCCTTCTCAGGCGACAGGATATTCCGTCGTGCGGCCACGGCACCGGCCTCGCGAATTCCACCGCTGACCTCAATCGCATCTATCCCGGCCTTGGCGATCAATTGCGCAACCTTTACGCTCTCCCGCGGGGTAAGTCCGCCGCGTTTCAATCCATCCTCTGAGTTGAGCTTGATCAGCACAGGATAGTCACGGCCAAGCACGTGGCGAATCTCACGCATGATCTCAACAATCAATCGCGTGCGGTTCTCAGTCGAGCCACCCCATTTGTCGGTTCGGCGATTGGTATGAGGCGAAATGAATTCGCTCAGCAGATAGCCGTGTGCACAATGGAGTTGCACGGCGTCAAACCCGGCTTTGCGCACACGTTCAGCTGCACTGACGAAGGCGTCTTTGATTTCCAGAATTTCCTGCTCTGTCAGAGCCTGGGGAACCATCCCTACCGATGGATCTTCCACTGCCGAGGGCGCGAGCGGCGTACCGCCGCACTGCTCAGGCTCGCACTGACGCCCACCGTGCACTATCTGAAGCGCCACCTTGCCTCCCTCGCGATGAATAACGTCTACCAGCTGTTCGTAACCGGGAATAAACCTATCGTCATATATCGCGGCCTGCCGCGGCGACGACTTCCCGCGCGGGTGTACGTATGCAAAACCAGGAATGATCAAGCCGATACGCCCGCGAGCCAATCGCTGGTAAAAGTGCAACATCTGATCGGTCACAAAACCATCTTCGCTCGCCATGTATTCATGCGTGGCAGATCGTATGAAGCGATTCTCGAGCGTAAGAGTCCCAATGCGATACGCGCTAAACAAGACACTCATCATC
>CAZVVA010000226.1:0-5556 GCA_964630455.1 uncultured Candidatus Sumerlaeota bacterium | reverse complement strand
TCACGGAGTCAAGCAGCACCGCGGAAGACCGTGACCATGACATTGATCTGATAATAGAATATGCGGCGAATACCTCTTCCTTGATTGTCACAGCCGGTCCCATATCACCGACACCAACTCCTACGCCCACACCAACACCATCCCCAACGCCGACACCTACTCCTACACCAACAGCAACCCCAACACCCACTCCGTCACCAAGTCCATCGCCAACTCCAACGCCGACTCCAACAGCAACCCCGACGCCTACGCCGTCACCAACGCCAACTCCTACTCCAACAGCAACCCCAACGCCAACTGCAACACCCTCGCCGACTCCAACATCTACCCCGAGTCCGACACCTACACCTACACCAACACCTACTGAAACCCCAACAGGTATCGAAGATTGGAATCTTTATTGAGCAATCAAATCGTCGTTTTAAAATCATGGGGTGGCTGATGTAGCTTTCAATTAGGTTTGGCTCTGTGATTTGGGAAATAATCCAGCCAGATATGTGATAAAGAGCATCCTTTTTTCGCCACTGTAGCTTACAATTAGGCCTGGCCAAAGCTTAACCTCTGATTTTTCAAGCCTTTGTGTCTCCTTCACCTCTCCTACGCATAAGAATAAAAATGTAAAAATTAGTCTTGACAACAAGGAATGCATTGTCCTAGTATTACTAGGCATTTTAGTTTTAAAAGCAAAAAATATTAAATGCGATGATTGAAAGCAAGCCTGAGCTATAACGGCTTTTTAAACATCCAAGGGAGAACACCGATATGTTTCTTCAGATTGACATATTCTTGCCGGTTCCCGTTTATCAACAGATCATTACGCAGGTTAAATATGCCGTCGCACGTGGTGCACTTAAACCCGGTGATCAATTGCCCACGGTAAGGGAAGTTGCCGCTGCTATCAGAGTCAATCGTAACACGGTTTCCCGTGCATACTCAGATCTTGAGCGTGAAGGAATTATTATTGGGAGACCGGGTCAGGGCTCATTCGTCTCTGATAGTGCACCTGCCTTGCCCGCCAAGGAGGCCCGCTCCCTTCTGGGTTCTGCTTTTGATGAAGTGCTGGCAAAGGCATATCATTTTCGCATGAATCGCAAAGACATCGAGGATATTTTTAAGGCTCACTTGAGCAAGATCAACTTACCTGAAATAAAATCTAACAAGAGGTAAGCATGATGAGTGAATACGCAATTGAAACTAAACGACTCGCTCGCCGTTACGGGCGCGAGTGGGCAGTGAGGGAACTTGATTTAAAAGTGCGTAGAGGAGCGGTATATGGATTGTTGGGACTCAACGGTGCCGGTAAGACGACTACCTTTCGTCTATTAATGGGACTTATTCGCAGAACAGAAGGCGAAGCACAGGTTCTGGGAATTGACCCTGCACGTGATGGTGTAGCACTGAAACGCCGTGTGGGGTATGTAGCCGAGACGCATAATTTTTACGAATGGATGACCGTGGATGAGATCTTTCAGTTTGTTGCGCATTATCGCAAGGATAGCTGGGACACGAAGTGTGAGCAATCGCTTCGAAAGCGGTTTCGACTCGATGGTTCAAAGAAGTTGAAGGCTTTGAGTAAAGGCATGCGAGCAAAAGTGAGTTTGACCCTTGCGCTTGCTTTTCATCCTGAAGTGCTCATTCTGGACGAGCCGGTAGGCGGGCTTGATCCTATTGCACGACGTGAATTTGTTCAGGGCGTTCTTGCGGAATACCAGGAGCCGGAGCGGACTATCTTAATTTCCTCTCATCTCGTCAATGAAATCTCAGGCCTTGTAGACCACGTAGGGATTCTGCACGAAGGCGGGCTTATTAGAGATTGTCCAGCCGAGGAATTTATCTCCAGCGTGAAGAGGCTTCGCATCACCTTTGATGGTGAGCCTCCGAAGCAATTCAGTGTTGAGGGGCTCGTCCGTTATTGCGTGGAAGGGCATGAAGGCCTTGCCGTCACTTTTGACTACCGCAAGAACGAAATGGAAAAACGTATCACCTCAGCGGGTGCACGCGATGTTGAGGTAATAGATCTAAATCTCGAAGAGGCGTTCATTGAATTCGTTGGGGGACGCGAAGAATGAAGATCTACAGCGCAAACAGCATATGGAAGCGGCAGTTGCGCACGCTTTTAGGATCTGCGGGAGCGCTGGCATTGCTGGCGTTTGTGTTTGGGGTGCTTGCTATAGTGGCAACCATAGCCTCGAAAAACTCAGTAGACGGTAAGCAATTCTTTGAATCGTGCGAGCTCGTGGGAGCGGTCATGTTGATGATCCAGTTATTTGTTTCGGGGCTTTTGCTGGGCGCTGAGGAAGAGGAGAATCATACAGACAGTTTCATCTTACGCCTGCCGGTGAGCAAGGTGAGATGGGTTGCAGAGCGGATTGTGGCAGCAGCCGTAGGCCTGGCCCTTTGTTTCCTCTTGTTGCTTTGCGATGCAATAGTATTGGGATTCTCTTTGAAAATGCCCGGCATGAAAGAGGGTCTGAGCGAGAATATTGCAGATGTATTTACATTCAGAAACCTTACGTTGGGATTTACGTATTTCTGGATTGCGGCGTGTTGTGCAGCGTGGATTAAGCAAGCGCTGCCTGCCGCAATTGTATCAGCGGGGACGATATTGTTACTTTTGTTCGTGCTCGTCAAGCTTGTGATGCGTTCACGGTTTTCCATTTTGAATCCGATGCAGGGGGTTGTTATTGGACTTTTTATTATTGCTTTTGTTTTCATGGGATTTTTCTTTCTTGCCATATCGCGAAGGGAAGGAACGTAGGATGATGAAGCGGTCGGTTTTAATACGATTAATACTCTATAGCGCGATGATTTGTATAACGTATTGGATTGTGCGACTTCATCTGCCCAACCCTAAAGACCGGCTGGATAATAACACGCTGCTTGATATTCATAAGTATGTATTGGATCGAATCGGCGAAAAACCCCTCGGAGAGGAGATGTCCACGGCACTAAAAGAACTTTATGATAAAAATATGCAAAGGACACCAGAATATGAACATTTTTTTCGGAACCTGCCTGTTCCGGTAGTTGAGCAGGCAAATCGCCATTATGCACTTACTCTGAGCAGGCAATTAAGAGATAATATAGCAGAGATTCTTCGCCTTGCGAAGCAAGGGGTCGCGTTTCCCTCTCAAGAATCGGTGAAAGAATGGCTGGAAAGTCTCGACCAAGAAAATAAGTCTCTGGGAGGCGGCTATTATTGGGTATACCAATTTTGCAGTAGATCGCTTCTGATAGAATCAGATATGCTTTATAAAGAGGAAAAGTGGGACGAAGCATTTCAATCTCTCAAGGATATCAACACATTGGCGCACGCGATAGGCTATGATTCGTTCTCCGGGCATCTGTATGCGGTAGCCTTGAGGTCACAGCTGGCTGCAGGCTTCAAACGAATGCTGTTTCTCAACCCGCCACCAGAAGTGGATAGAAAGGCGCTGAACCTCCTTAACTCTCTTTGTGCATGCCATATACTCTTTGATGAAAATACAGCGACGATACTGGGAATGTGGGAATTGATCAGGTCTACGCGAATGAGCCATTTCTTCACTTGGGAGTATGGTAGCGACATCTATACCGTGTCCGCCCTGCTGCATAACAAAGATCCCTTAAAAAACCGCAATAACAAAAACTGGCTAAAGAGAATTACAAAACGTTATGCGATAGACACAGAAGGGACCAAAATATATGAAACACATTCCAATCTTGCGCCATTGTTAATGGTAAACTGGACATTTTATCCTTCCATAAAGAAATTCCTGGGGCGAGTTGGAGAAACTGAAGCACAACTGATTGAGCCCTTTCCGATGGTTGATGCTTTTCGACACAGGCTGCCTCTGCGTGTTGTTACCCGGCTCATAGTGTACCATAGCCTCCCCATTGGTAGTAGTCCATATCGATCTTTTGTGCGTAGCAGTACGTCAGCAGTGCGCTTGGAACTTCTGCGGATAGCATTCGCCACCAGGCTTTATTACCACGATAACAAAAGGTTTCCTGACTCAGTCGAGGAACTGGTTCCAGATTATATTGAAAGTCTTCCCGTGCTTGAGTACCAGAAAGATTTGTTCAAAATTGCAAACCTTAACGCAGGCCCTAATAAATTTCTGTCTCCTATGAGGATAAAGAAGATTCAGCTGAGTGCTTATGATTTCAGTGCAGTGTTGCGGCTTAGACCGGCCTGGCGGTACGAGGACCGCATAATAATTACCCCTGAGGGGGATCTTGAATGGGGAAATTTTTCTGAAGAAGTGGCAAACGTGATGGCAGATTACCTCAAGCGGTTCGACAGAGTAATAGAAGAGGTTTCTCTTAAACCTGCCCAGGGTGACAAGAAAAGCATTGTAGCCAAAATTAACGCACCGCAGGAATTTCTTGCACTCTACTCACCTGGGCCGGACCGCGATGATGATGGGGCAATGATTACCTATGATCCCACGAATGGCACGGTGAGCAGTGGTGATATTATTGTCTACCCGGAGGGGTTTGCCAGATGAAGAACACTTTATGCGTAGGTGTGAGGTATAAGGTATGAAAGATCTAAATTCCAGGGAGGACTTGGGGCCAGAATTAAGTGCTGGTAAGCGACCAGATAGAGCAAAATGGAGGAGCATCTTTCTGGTCATGGTGGGCTTGGCTCTGGGTGTCTTAATTCTTTTTCCTTTCTTCTACCCTCTAGTCGTCATTGCTGCAGTAATTACTGGTACTGTTGTGATGGCTCTCATTGCCTGCGGGTATGGCAAATTAGCCGCACGGCTTGTCCAGATGAAAATACTTGCATGGAAAGACGTACGGCTGGCATGGAAACTCCTGATCCTTTGCGCTCTCATTCTTATTGCTATGGCATTCCTTCATGAAATTGCCAAATTACAGATATGGGCACTGGCAGCATTTCTTTTGGTGATAAACTCAACTGCGCTTTTCCGCATCCAGGAGCTGGACACGCAAGACTTCTTTATCTACTTCCAGCCTGTCTCTCGTGTGCGAATCCTTGCATCGAAATTAGCGTGGGCGGCAATATCAACCGTTTTTATAGCACTGGTATGTCTGGCAGCCTGGCATATCATGAACTGGCAACAGGCTAAATTGCCCTGGACGAGAGAGGAAACACTCTTTATCCCCTATGCGCTTTTGCCCATGCTTTTTCTGCCTGCACTTGGTCCACTGATCTTGGTACTCTATTTTCGTTCCTCACACATCACCGCAGCATTTGTATCATGTATAGCAATGCTGGTATGGGGAACTGTTGTGCTTTTCTTATGTACTTTCTTTCGCCTCGCTTTGGAAGAACGGGAGATTGAAGGTATTGCTGCCGCAGGCTTACTAGGTTGGGTTGAGCTTCTAGGAATACTCTGCGCTCTGGTGGTATGGAATTTTTATCTATTTTGCCGAACCGATATAACAGAAAAGCCCCTTGGCCGCTCAGCGCTTCTTGGTATTGAATTCATTTTCGTTTTTGCCTGGCTTGCCTATTTCATAGGCGGCGCGAATCTCTGGGACTTATGGTATCTCCTGTTCGGCTAGCATTGTAGGGACAGATTATAATCTGTCTCTACAGGTTTC
>CAZVVA010000225.1:0-5642 GCA_964630455.1 uncultured Candidatus Sumerlaeota bacterium | reverse complement strand
GGGGTCAAGTGCTTGTTACGTTGAAAATGAGTTTAACAGGAAGCGTTCACCAGGCAAGAGAAATTTTTTGTGAGCCATCCAGGAAGATCTCATGTATCTGGAACTGCGACGATGTACCCTGAGGGAGTAGTTGGCCTGCAAGGTGCAACCCTTGGGTTCAGCGAGGAATTTTCCTTGCTTTTTTTCGCAATGTGAGGCAGATATTTTAAATCTTGCAGTTAAAAATCCAAAGGAATGGAGGAAAGGTCCGAATATGACAAGGAAAATTTGTGTTGCGCTTACGGGATTGTGCCTCTTGGGGGGCGTAGCCCTGGGAGCGGAAGAGCTCAAGCAGCCGCCTGGCACGTATGTGGTGTTTCATCCCGAGAAGGGGAAGATTGTATGTCGGCTTTTCACCGATAAGGCGCCGAAGACCACGGCTAACTTCATCGGATTGGTTGAGGGTACAAAGGAATGGGTAGACCCGAAAACCAAAGAACGTGTGAAGCGCCCGTTTTATAACGGCCTGATCTTCCATCGGGTAATTCCGGGGTTCATGATTCAAGCCGGCTGTCCATTAGGAACCGGAACTGGAGGCCCGGGCTACACCTTTCCCGACGAATTTCATCCAGCTCTCAAACATAATAAGCCGGGCATCCTGTCAATGGCCAATTCCGGCCCGAATACCAATGGCAGTCAATTCTTCATCACGCTGGCTCCCACGCCCCATCTGGATCGCAGGCATTCTGTGTTCGGCGAGGTGGTAGAGGGTATGGATGTGGTTAACACGATAGTCAAGGTTCGGCGTAACCAACGCGACCGGCCACTTACCGACGTGGTGATGACCAAGGTGGAGATCGTTCGTATTCCAGTAGCAACGCCTGAGGCGCCGAAACCCGAAAAGAAAGAAGCCGAGAAAAAAGATGAAAAGCCGAGTGAACCAGAAAAGGTAGAGGAGGCAACAAAGGAAAAGCCGATAACGCCGGAAACAGAGACAGTATATTAGTAGGACTTACGTTTGGAGACGTAGACGCACCTGGAATTTGGCAGCGAGAGAAAGGGATCTCGCTGCTTTTTTATTGTGACTCTTGCGGATAATTTTCTTGTGGTATATTTTGATTAATGAGCCTGAGGCTCATTAAAGACCGCCACAGAGAGGGTGTGTTGGAAATCAAATTTTAAATTTTCATTTTGCAATTTTCAATTCGATGCTCTGTGTCTCCGTGCCTCTCTAGCTCATTCACCTTTCATTCAATGTACGTAGACCACGGGGGAAATCTCAGTGCTCTCCTCACTATTGCGGTTAAGCCCTTGACAATGTTTCATTCCTTCAGTACACGCAATGCATGAATAGGCCTGGCGAAACTGGCGGGTCTGAAGTTGTTTGACTGTATGATAGGGTGAAGGAGAACGCGCGTGCTGGGATGTGCTATAATTGGTGCGGGCTTTATGGGCGGCATCCACGCCGTATCAATGCATCATATTCCCTCGGCTCAACTCAAATGGGTGGTTGATAAGAACCTTGACAAGGCTAAAGAGCTCGCCCAACCAAATAATGCGCGCTATAGTGATCGGATTGATCCGGTTCTTAATGACCCTGATGTCATGGCAGTCATCCACTGCCTTCCGACTATCTTCCGCCTGGATTTCCTCAAACAGTACGTATCAGCTCAAAAACATATTTTCTGCGAAAAGCCGCTGGCACGTACCCTGACTGAAGCGCGAGCCATCAAGCGATTGCTCCAGGGCTATAACAAGGTCTTTATGATGGGCCATGTGGTGCGTTTCTTCTGGGAATACGAGCAGACGCGCCAGCTCGTGCGCAGCAATGCAATTGGCACTCCGGGAATTGCGCGTTTCTCGCGTTGCGGTGGCTTTCCACGCGGCGGCACTGACTGGTACGGCGATTACGAAGCAAGTGGCGGTGCCAGCCTTGACCTCTCTGTTCACGACTTTGATTACATGCTCTGGACCTTCGGCCCGATAAAACGTATCTTCGCAAAAGGCCTGGCAAAGTCCCAGCTCAGACATGGCGACTACATGCTGGCGATTATGAAATTTGCCAACGGCATGATAGCTCATTCAGAAGCCAGCTGGGCGGAACCGCTCGGTTCCTTCTTCACACGATTTGAGGTGAGTGGCGGCAAAGGAATGATAGAATTCGACAGTCGCAAGGCTCACTCGTTCACCATAACGCAGAAAGCGCTCGGCGACGATGCACCAGCTGGTCTGGTTGTGCCCCAACGCGCAGAACTCGAAAGTCCCTTTATCAGCGAACTCAAACACTTTATCCAATGCATTGAGCAGAAAAAGAAACCGCTGATCACGGTTGACCATGGCCTGCGAGCCCTGAGCGTTTCGCTTAGCTGCCTTGAATCAATCCAAACCGGCAGACCGGTTAACATAAAGTAAGTTCATCGTAAATTTTTGTACGGCATGAATATAAAGGAATAATAGCAAAAAGTATTAAGTGCACCTAACATAAAGAACTATCAAACCACGACGGCACGACGCGAATACGCCTTAGGCGCATTAAGAATTCAGAACGTTGTGTACGTTGTGTCGTTGTGGTGAATCATGAGAACTTATCTATATTCATCTGTGGTATATTATTGCCTGCGCCGATACACGCGGATGTAGATCAGGAAGCTGCCGCAAAAGGATCAGCAACGAATGATTCGTATCGCCCTACTTAGTTTTGAGCACGTGCACGCCCGTGGTTACGCTGAGGTGCTCACCCAGTTGCCAAACATTAAGTTCACCGCCTTTGCTGACGATAACTCCAAACGACGCCGTGCCATGGCGCGTCGCTTTCCCAAGCCCAAAGCCTACGGGAGCTGGCGACGCCTCCTGGCCGAAGCGCCCTGCGATGCGGTAATCATAACCTCGGCCAATGCGCGCCATTACGAAATGGGTGTTGCAGCCGCCAAAGCTGGCAAGCATGTCCTTTGCGAAAAACCCATTACCACAACACTCGAAGACGCTCGTGCTCTCATTGACACGTGCGCCGCCCATAACGTCAAGTTCCAGGTGGCTTTCCCGGTCCGCTATTGTGCTGCTATTCAGCAGGCCCGCGACGTCATTGCCTCAAGTGAGCTCGGCGAGATTCTTGCCATTAACACTACCAACCACGGCACCATGCCCGGGGGATGGTTTGCGAATAAAAAACTGGCAGGCGGGGGCGCCATCATGGATCACACCGTCCATGTCGTTGATCTGCTCCGCTACCTGCTCGGCAAAGAATTCACCCGGGTCTATGCTGAATCTACCACGAAACTCTATCCCATTAAGGTCGAAGATTGCGGCCTCCTGATGCTTGAGATGGCGGGGGGGCCGTTTGTATCTCTGGACGCGAGCTGGTCGCGTCCTCCTTCGTATAAAATCTGGGGCAATGTTGTTATGGAATTCAAGGGCACCAAGAGCAATCTTTCGCTCGATTGCTTCCCCACGACCCTGAACATCTACCAGAATAAGACAATGCGACATACTACCCTGTCGGGCGGCGATAACTTAGACCGTGAGATGATTACAGCATTCGTGGACGCAATTATTAACAACCGCGAACCCGACATAACCGGCGAAGACGGCTATAAGGCCCTGGAGGTAGCGCTGGCCGCCTATCAGGCAATAAAGAGAAGGCAGCCCGTTTCTCTTCCACTTAGCCTCGGCCATGTCCGCGCCGCGAATTGAGTATGATCTTCCGCAGCAAAAGTGGTGCGGCACCGCGTTCGAGAGCCCTAAATCAGCGTACGCGTGCTGCGCTTATGAAGATCCTGCTGGCGCCATTTTCCTCTTGATTTTCCTGAATGTAACCCCCACAATTTTCCAAATTCTATAGCCTTATGGTATCCAAAGTGTAAATGTCGTCAAAATTCATGCTGTATGTGAAATAACGAGCAAATACCCTGCATATCTGTATATAAACAACTTGACCGTGACACGCAGAGTGCACAAGGGAAAACACAATGGCCAAAATTCTCGAAAAAACTGTTCTCGCGCCTAAAATCGTACGCATGATCATTGAGACGCCTGAGATCGCACGTAAGCGCCAGGCAGGCCAGTTTGTTATCGTCCGCATCTCAGAACTGGGCGAGCGTATTCCCCTGTCCATAGCCGATGGTGATCCGGACCGCGGTACCCTCACCCTTGTCGTTCAAGAGGTCGGCAAAACCAGTGCGTGTCTGAATGAAATGGAGCCGGGCGAAGAGATTCTCGACATCGTAGGGCCACTGGGAATCCCAACTCATATCGAAAACTTCGGCCGAGTAGTTGGCATTGGCGGCGGCGTTGGGATCGCGCCTCTCCACCCTATTATTCAGGCCCTTAAACGCGCTGGCAATCACGTCACGACCATCCTGGGTGGCCGCTCCAAAGAATTCGTGATCATGGAAGATGAAATGCGCAAGGCCAGCGATGAGCTGCTGATCTGCACTGATGACGGCAGCTATGGGAAAAAGGGCTTTGTCACCGTTGTTCTGCAAGAATTACTCGATGCCAAGAGCCCCATTGACTACTGCATCGCCATTGGCCCGCCCATAATGATGCGCAACGTTT
The DNA here is from genome assembly GCA_964630455.1 of uncultured Candidatus Sumerlaeota bacterium. Lineage (GTDB taxonomy): Bacteria > Sumerlaeota > Sumerlaeia > MWCT01 > JAUWMI01 > JAUWMI01. The sequence goes on along the minus strand of CAZVVA010000225.1, from coordinate 1,109 downwards.
GCAAGACCACCAAACCCTACGGAATCACTACCTATGTTAGCCTCAACACCATTATGGTTGATGGCACTGGGATGTGCGGTTCCTGCCGCGTAACTGTGGATGGAAAGACACGATTTGTTTGCGTTGATGGCCCTGAGTTTAACGGGCACCAGGTAGATTTCGACGAGATGTTCAAACGCATGGAAACATTTAAGCCGCTTGAAGACGAGGCGTATCGCTGCCATCAGCAGCAACTGAAAAAGAAGCCCGTGCGCAAGGCCGCTATGGAAAGCGACTAAATATCAAAGCGAGAGACTAAATGGGAGATCCGGAGAAGAAAAAAGCTGCACTGCGCATTCCGCGCCAGAAAATGCCCCAGCTCGACCTCCATCTGCGCAAGACAACGTTTCAGGAGGTACCTCTTGGGTACTCTGCGGAGCAGGCACAACTCGAAGCGCAGCGCTGCCTCCAGTGCAAGCGCACCGTCTGCATTCAAGGGTGTCCGGTTTTGATTGATATCCCGGCGTTCCTGCAGCTCGTTGTAGATGGTGACTTTATCGGCGCATCCCGCAAGATCAAAGAGGCTAACGCCCTGCCTGCCATCTGCGGTCGCGTCTGCCCACAGGAAGATCAATGCGAAAAGACCTGCGTTTTGGCTAAGAAGGGCGAGCCGCTGGCTATCGGACGCCTGGAACGTTTCGTTGCCGACTACGAGCGGGAGCACAACGCCGTTGAAGTCCCACCCCTGCCACCACCAACAGGCAAGCGCGTCGCCGTAATCGGTTCTGGCCCTGCTGGACTCACCGCTGCAAGCGAACTCGCTCTCAAAGGCCACGATGTCACCATTTTCGAAGCACTTCACAAGCCCGGTGGCGTGCTTGTCTACGGCATTCCCGAGTTCCGCCTTCCCAAAAAGATTGTCGAAGCCGAGATTAACTACATCCAATCACTCGGCGTGAAGATCAAGACCGGCTACATAATCGGAATGTTATACAGCGTAGACGAGCTCTTCGCCCAGGGCTTTCAGGCAGTCTTTATTGGTATAGGTGCAGGCCTGCCCCGTTTCCTCAACATTCCTGGTGAAAATCTCTGCGGTATCTTCTCGGCCAACGAGTTCCTTACTCGTGCCA
>CAZVVA010000224.1:0-5644 GCA_964630455.1 uncultured Candidatus Sumerlaeota bacterium | reverse complement strand
TATTATGTGAAGATTCAGAGGGAAGAGCTAGACGTAGGGAATAAACGATGCAGCCACCTTTTATACCATGGGTGTTCTGCATGAGCCCACCAACAATTATTCTTAGTCTACACGATCATCATGTGTCAATGGAGAAGTGTTGCGGCAAATAAGTTCCCCTGCAGCAGGAAGAATTGCTTCCTTTTTTGTTAGGATGATTTCCGGCCGAGGCGACAGAATACAACATCTTGTATGATATATGATATATGTGTTGACAGAGACAAGTAATTATGTTTAAGTCCCTTCTTTGAATTCCTAAGAAGGTTTTTAAATCTCAGGATTGTGTGCCGTACGGCAAAGAAACTCACCGACCCACCTGTTAAGCAGATATGTTGGGCAGGGCTAGTCAGATTATGTGCTACAAATCAGACGCTACAGTAGAGGTGGAAAATCATGTTTTTCAAGAAGATGGAAATGGTTGGGTTCAAATCTTTTGCCACGAAGACAACGATCGAATTTCTCCCTGGGATCACGATTGTTGTCGGGCCAAATGGGTGCGGCAAGAGTAACATTTTTGATGCCATTCGCTGGGTACTGGGGGAGCAGAGTGCGAAGAGCCTCCGGGCCAGTCGAATGGCGGATGTGATCTTTAACGGTAGTTCCTCCTACAAGCCACTGGGCTTTGCCCAGGTTTCACTCACCTTTTCAAACGAAGATCGCTGCCTGCCGCTTGATTTTTCGGAAGTCGTCGTTACCCGCCGCCTATTCCGCACAGGGGAAAGTGAGTACCTGTTGAATAAGGTTCCTTGCCGCTTAAGGGATATCGTGGAGCTCTTTATGGACACCGGTATGGGAACCGATGCGTACTCTATCATGGAGCAGGGCAAGGTGGATCTGATTATCAATTCGAAACCGGCAGAACGGCGTTACATTTTCGAAGAAGCGGCAGGGATTGCGAAATATAAGCTGCGCAAAGAAGAAGCTTTGCGTAAAGTGGTTCGCACCGAAGAAGATCTGCTGCGTCTGACGGACATCATTGCCGAAGTGAAACGCAGCTCTATTTCCCTGAAACGGCAGGCGACCCGGGCGGAGCGTTACAAGGAACTCGTAGAGGAACGGCGGACGCAGGAAATGCAGCTGCTAACGTTGCGGTATCAGAGTTACCGAAACAACCGGGTGCGCGTGGAGCAATCGTATCACGAGGTGAATGATCGGCTGCAGGAGCTGAATGCGCGCATCGCACAGTGCGGTGCGGAGAGTGAGGAATTGCAGGAGAAGGTGAGCCAGCTGGCCCAGCAGCTTGCTGAAGCCCAGGCCCAGCGCTACAGTGTGGCCTCGGATATTGAGAAGGCCGAGCATCAGATTAGTCTGGTGAAGGAGCGCATTAGCCATTTGGACGAGCGTGCCGGGGAGCTAGAGCAGGAGCTGGCACAGGCTGAGGACCAGCACAACGCAATCATCAAGGCGATGCTTGTGGTGCAGGAGCAAAAGCATGTGGTCGAGCAGGAGATCGAAGAGCGTGAGCGGGTGCGTGAGGCGACGCAGAGGTCCCTGGCAACACTCAAGGAAGAGCATGAACGCCAGGAAGCAATGATTAGTTCTCAGGTCGAGAAGCAAAAAGAACTACGCGAGCAGCGGACGCAGGAAGAGAATGCACGGTGCTTTGCCGCTGCAATGATGGAACAGTTTGAGGGGCATATAGCTACATCGCGCAAGAATCTCACGGCAGCGCAACACGAGCTTTCGGCTCTCGAAGGACAGCGCACCTCTCAGGAAACGCGATTGCACGAAGCGACTCAGTCACTCACTGAGCTGCGCCAGGCTTTGGTGGCGGTCAGAGAGAGGATTACCGGTCAGGAAAAGGAGCTGAGTCAGCTGGATCAGAAGATTGAAATTGCCTCGGCGCACGTGCGCGATTTGCGTTCGCGCCTGAAGGTCTTGCAAGAACTCGAAGCAAGCTATGCAGGCTACGGCCAGGGTGTGCGTATGCTGATGCAGGCGGCAACGGAGGCTAAGCTCACGGGCATCGTGGACGTCCTGGCAAGAGTTCTGAGCACAGAAAAAGCCTATGAGCTGGCGATCGAGGCGACCCTTGATGAGGCGCTTCAGGCCGTAATCGCCACAACCATGGACAGCGCCTGCCAGGCGATGGCGTATTTGAAGGAGCAGAATCTGGGGCGCGTGCTTGTGTACCCGCTGGATCGCATCGCGCAAAGAAATGGAAACGGCAATATCGAGGCACTGCTGGGAGAAGAGGGGGTTATAGGTATCGGAAGCAAGCTGGTTTCGTACGATCAAAGGTTCGAGCCAGTAATTTCGCGTTTGCTGGGAAACACCCTTGTTGTCAGAGATATGAGCTACGTGCGCCAGCTTGAGGCGAAGGGAAACGGCGCGCAGTTCGTCACTCTGGACGGAACGCTGCTGCGCTCCGATGGTGGTGTGGTGGGAGGCAGCAAGCAGAAGCGCGGCCTGCTTAGTCGTGAGCGAGAGATGAAGGAGCTGGAGAAGGAGCTTGCGACGCATGAGCCTGAGCTCGAGGAGCTGTGCCGCCACCAGGAGCATGAGGAGGCAGTGCTTCGCAAAAATGAACAAGAGCAAGAGCATTTGCTTGGCCAGCTGCGTGAGCGCGAGATTGAACATGCTCAGCTAATAAAAGATGTCGAGATGATAACCGCAACATGCAATGAAAAGAGAAAAGCTGTAGAGCAGAGTGAACAGAAGGAGATCGAGCTGTACGCCGAACGCACACGGCTAGCGGAGGAATGCAGTGCCCATACCACGACGATTGCCTCTCAGGATGTGGAAATCCAGCAGATGGCCGAGGAGCTTGCGGGGCTGGAGCGTGCGGTGCAGAATGCGAACATCGAGATGGACAAGGCTGCAGAGCAGATGTCGGCTCTTTTAGTGGGAATCGCATCACGCAGGGAACGACTTCAGGCGCTGAGTGATAAGGAGCAGGCGCTGGTAGGGGAGCAAGAGACGCATGATAAGAACGCTGAGCAAAAGCGCTCAACACTCGGTTTGCTCACCAACGAGAAGCAGGAGTTGGCAGAAGAGATTCAGCTCACAGAGCGCAAAATTCAGCAGCTTTGTGAACGGCGCGATGCGCTGGATAAGCAGATGACGTATCAGAACCAGGAGAATGAGACGTTGCAATTGCGCTTGAAAGAGCTTGCCCAGAAGCTCCAGGAGTGGCAGCGCGACGGCAACTCGGTTCAGAATGAGCTGCATGAACTGGACATTCAGAAGACCCAGTACCTGGCACAAGAAGAGAATCTTGCCACACAGGCAGAAGAGAAGTTTGGCCGATCCATAGAGCAGGTTTTGGAGCAAGTTGGCGCTGTGCAGGCAGCGAAGGATCAACTGGTCGAGGCGGTGAATTCTTTGCGCGAAAAGATTGAACATCTGGGCACTGTAAATCCAACTGCGATTGAGGAGTACAAAACGCAGCGCGAGCGTTACCTGTTTCTGATAGAGCAAGAGAAGGATCTTATGGAGGCAAAGGCGTCGCTCACCAAGACTATCGCGAGGATTGATGAGACAACCACGCGCTTGTTTACGGAGAGTTTTCAAAGCATACGGAGCAATTTCTCTGAGACGTTTCGACAGCTCTTTAATGGTGGTCGGGCCGATCTCGTGCTGGTGGACGAAGAGGGTGCCCTGGATAGCGGCATTGATATTGTTGCTCAGCCCCCGGGGAAGAAGCTTCAGAGCATTTCCTTGCTGTCCGGCGGAGAAAAAGCACTGACCGCCATCGCACTCCTGTTTGCGATTTTTCACCATCGTCCCAGCCCCTTCTGCGTGCTGGATGAGATAGATGCGCCGCTGGACGATGCCAATACTGTCAGGTTTAAGGACTTGTTAAAAGAATGCAGTCAAAAAACGCAATTTATTGTTATTACGCACAATAAGCAGACCATGACTCTGGCCGATACGGTCTATGGGATCACGATGGAGGAATCCGGCGTATCGAATCTCGTCTCTGTAAAGTTTGACCAACTGGAGGAAGCAGAACTGGTTGGATAACTCGCTGCCGGCGGAGGACGTATCGGCAACAAGGACGTCAATATGTTCACCGCTGAATGCGTGAAGATATGGTGCGATAATAACGCCCACTAATCTGTGGCACGGCGTGAGAGTGGGCCGAAAAGGAGAGGGGAGACGATGAAATCAGGTAAAATGAGCAGACAAATTGGCTGGTGGAGAGAAGGATGCGCGCTCGGAGTCGGCATTGTCATGCTGCTACTCTGCGGGTGCGGGCAGAACCTGGAGGAAAATCCTACGATTATGGAGTTGACCAACCGGGTGGAAGGTATCGAGTACCAATTAGTGGATGCGGATGTTGAGGCTATGTACGACGATGTTGAGTTTTTGAAGCAGAGTGCAAATACCCTCGAGGCGAATATTGCTAAGCTTAATGCGATGGACAACCGGCTGGCAAAGATCGAGAAAGATCTGGCAAGTATTGGGGCTGCTGTCGAACAGCTCAAGAAAGTGACTGTGAGGCGTGAAGTCGTGGCTGAGAAAAAGCCAGCTGAGCAAAAACCACCTGCAAAGCCTGAAGTGCCGAAAGAAACGTATGTCAAACCAAAAGGATTCTACTACACGATTCAAAAAAACGATACGCTGGAGAGCATTGCCAAGAAATACGACGTGAGCACTGGAGAGTTGCTGTTGAAAAATCGTCTCCCTGCCGGCGTTACACTCTATCAGGGACAGCAGATTTTTATTCCGAAAGCCCCCCAATAGCCATTGGTTTTCTTTCTTGCGCTAGATGACGCTCCGGACAGTTGCATGTGCCGGAGCGATTTCCTTTTTTGGTTCTTCGGAATCTGTAGTGGGTTAGCTGTTAGCACAATTTTGGGTCTCTGAGGCTGTGCGACCGTGTTTATAACGATTCCGCCATTGTAAGAGAAACCTGAATTATCGTACAGCCATATTTTTTCGGTCTGGTATGTAGGGGCGTTTAATTAAACGCCCCTACTAATGGCTACTAAAACTACCCACTATGAAATCTCAAGAACCTCTTTTTTAGGCTCCAGCATCGCCTGCCAGGCGCGAGTGCATCAAGCTTTTTCATTGACTTTTGGCAGGCGCATCTCAAAATCAGCACTATATAGCGCTAACTGGCAGAACGCGGTGTGTGCTGCGTTTCCCGCTTGTGCCCAAAACGAAAAGGCAAGAAGCATTACGATGGCTCGTAAGAAGATAGCTCTCATTACAGGGTATTGTGGTTTTGTTGGAGGTTATCTGGCAGGCTACCTGTACGAGCAGGGCTGCCGTGTGTACGGGACATATTTTGCAGCATCGCCACCAGCATCGGAGCAACACAGGGCTTGTAGTCGCAAAGTCACTGCTGTCGAATGCGACATGACGAAACGTGGCGATGTCAGGCGTGTGCTACAGCAGGTCAAGCCGGATTTTGTTTATCATCTTGCGGCGCAGAGCCACGTGCCTACTGCATGGAAAAAGCCTGAAGCGACATTTAAGATTAACATCACTGGCACGCTTAATCTTCTCCAGTCTATCAACAAGCTGGGCCTACAGCCGCGAATCCTGTCTGTTGGTTCGGCGGAGGAGTATGGGGATGTGGGGGCCGAGGATCTTCCACTTGATGAGAAAGCGCCGCTTCGGCCAATGAATCCGTACGCCACGAGTAAAGTGG
>CAZVVA010000223.1:0-5684 GCA_964630455.1 uncultured Candidatus Sumerlaeota bacterium | reverse complement strand
CTCTAACCGACTGAGCTACACCGCCACAGAAATTGAAAAGGCGATTGATGAATGCGCCTGAGGCGCATTCATCAATCACCGTAAACTGGTAGCGGGGGACGGATTCGAACCGACGACCTTTGGGTTATGAGCCCAACGAGCTACCAACTGCTCCACCCCGCGTTAATTCCTTCAGGACTTGTCCCGAGGGACTCGCCCCGAGGGATGAATCCTTCAGGATAAATCCTATTTTCAGAGAGCTTTTTGCACGAAAAGACAATTATATGCTCACAAATCAGGGCTACCCTTGTCAAGTTCTTTGTTGCCTCTAATCATTATGAAATTCTCCTGCCCTCAGCACAATTTACTTCCTGAACGGCCACACTACACTTTTGCCTCAGCCTTATGTAGGGGCAATTCATGAATTGCCCCTACAGATTTGCCCAATGTTGAACAAGGAGGTAGGGGCACGCTGCAGCGTGCCCCTACAAAAATCGTCAATGCACATGAATTTCTAGGTGTCTGGTTCATGGTGAATTGGGAACAGAAAGGATTTCGATTATTGCGCGGTCCAGGATCAGACTGGCGGTCGTGGCGTCTTCAGGATCGAAATTAAGTATGTCGAATGAGACAATGAGGCTTTGGCCATCACAGCGCGACGTCATCGTGAGGAAGTCGGGTTTCCAGGCGAAGTCGGGAGGTGTAAAGACAGTGGCCGCGCCACCGGTCGTCCGATCCGCGCGACTCATTTCATAAGAAGACTAGAAACGCTTCTGCGCCGCTGTCTGAACCGTCAGAATCCGCGACGGAAAAAGAGAAATTCATAAGCGCTCCCCATATTTGTCCTTTTGTTCGCACTCCGGCGATCATCAGGGTGTGTGTCAATAGCCGAAAATGGCACTCGCTTTCGCTGGGATTGGTTACGAGCTATTCATAAAGTTGCCAGAGGTTTGCGCCAGTCGTTATCAACTCGTCCCGGATTTTGGCCACGAAGGCGTCCGGCAAGCCGTCATAGGTCGTACCGAATCCGCCTGAGACCCAGCCGCTGGACTGGGTACAGCCGGTCACCACGATATTGCCCGAGCCGTCCACCGCGATGTCACGGCCCGCGTCCCAATCACTCCCACCCAGGTAGGTTGACCAGAGGTGCGCGCCTGATGGGCTCAGTTTCGCGACAAAGGCGTCGCTTATGCCGTTAAAGCTCGTATCGAAGCCGCCTGAGACCCAGCCACTGGACCAGGCGTGGCCGGTCACCACGATATTGCCCGAGGCGTGTACCGCGATGCCCCAGCCTTCGTCCGAAAAGCTCCCGCCCAGGTAGGTGGACCAGAGATGGCTGCCTTGAGAGCTCAGCTTCGCCACAAAGCCGTTGTATAAGTCGCCATTATACGTCGTGTCGAAGCCGCCGGAGACCCAGCCGCTGGAATCGGTCCTGCCAGTCACAACGATATTGCCGGAGCCGTCCACCGTGATGTCATAAGCATCCTCCTCACTACTCCCGCCCATGTAGGTTGACCAGAGGTGCGCGCCTGAAGAGCTCAGCCTCACAACGAAGGCGTCATCCCAGCCGTTATGGGTCGTATCGAAGCCGCCTGAGACCCAGCCGCTGGACCGGGTGCTGCCCGTCACGATGATATTGCCCGAGCCGTCCACCGCGATGCCATCGCCCCCGTCCAGAGAACTCCCACCCAGGTAGGTGGACCAGAGGTGCGCGCCTTGTGGGCTTAGTTTCGCCACGAAGGCGTCGCCCGAGCCATTATAGGTCGTATCGAAGCCGCCTGAGACCCAGCCGCCTCCGGTCGAGCCGGTCACCAGTATATTTCCCGAGCCGTCCACCGCAATGACCTCGCCATTGTCCACATAACTCCCACCAAGGTAGGTAGACCAGAGGTGCGCGCCTTGTGGGCTCAGTTTCACAACGAAGGCGTCGGAAGAGCCATTATGGGTCGTATCAAAGCCACCTGAGACCCAGCCGCTGGACGACGTGTAGCCGGTCACCAGGATATTGCCAGAGCCGTCCACCGCGATGCCATAGCCCTCGTCGTAAGTATTCCCGCCCAGGTAGGTGGACCAGAGGTGCGCGCCCTGTGGGCTAAGTTTCGCCACGAAGGCGTCCCGGCCGCCGTTATATGTCGTATCTAAGCCGCCCGAGACCCAGCCGCTGGAAGTGGTCCAGCCGGACACCAGGATATTTCCCGAGCCGTCCACCGCGATGGCCCAGCCATAGTCAGAATTACTGCCGCCCATGTAGGTGGACCATTCAAGCTCAGGGTCAATGATGAGCTGGCTGGCGGGATCAAAATCTCCTAAAATTTCAAAACGCCATGTTTTGGAATCAACGAGGGCGAAGCGGCCTTCGACCGTGTGGCGCCGGCTGTCAATCTCCTGGTAGATATACGGCGCGCCGTCCGTGATTGGAGCCCAGCCCTGGCCTGGGCGGATTTCAAGCGAGCCGTCGTCGCGCAGCGCAAGACCCCGGATCCCGTCGTAACGCACGCGGATCTCGTGCCAGTCGGCTCCTGGCGCGACGATGAATTCGAACTTTATACCGGAGCGCTTGCCGGTTACGCGCAGGTCAATCCCGTCGTAGAGATTGCGGTAGACCACCGCGTCCCACGAGGGCACATTCTCGCGCCAGCGCGCTTGCTCGCCAAGGCGATAGTGAAACACCTGCTCGGAGCGGTCTTCGCCTTCGGGCACGACGCGCCGCGCGCCCTCGAAGCGCAACGCGAACTCGAGCATGCGCCGGGAGGACAAGTTCAGGCCGGGGACAGACACTTCGTCGCTCCGCTCCTCTGGAGTCAGTCCGCGTGATGCGCCTTCTGTTTCCCCCGATTCGCGCTGGAAGAGCTGGAAGCGCACCCCCTCGTCGGTCAGGCCGACGTTGGCGCCCATACTGCTCAGGGCGAACCGGATTGTCTCATCGGCCCACTGCCCTTGATTCTCGATGAAAACGGCAGGGGAGCGGGCGAGTTTCTCCATCACAACCTGCGCGGATGGCGCCTCAGGGGACGGCTCCACGACCCCAGACCCCTTAACCGAAGCCGCGGTTGCCGCTCCCGAAGGTTCCGCCGCGGTCGAATCTGTCCAACCGCTTTGAATGACACAAAACAAGGCGCACGCCATTGCCGCGCCTACGGCCCTTTGCATAATAGTTCTGATCATGACACATTCCTCCTGTTACGAATAGTGGTTTTTATAAAATGAGTCCGCTCTAAAACGTCCGCTGTCTCTTCCTTTCATTAAAAATTGCCACAGAGTCACAGAGGTCGCCAAGGCGACCAAGATTTTTTTGTGTCTTTGTGTCTTGGATTTTAGCTACCCTCATTTTAATGTAGCTAGAAAATTTCACAATCTTATTCCATGATAAGATATACGTCTGGCACCAAGTCAAGCAAAATATATCTATGCTTTGTGCATTCAATTCAGGCAAAAAGTCCGGAACATGAATATGATGGGGTTAGGACTACGGCTTTCTGGAGATCTGTTGCTACAATGCAGAAAGGGAGCACATGCGGATAGCGCTTGATTTTCGAAAACTGAGAACGAAGCAGCCCAACTGAACCCAAGGTTTGCACTTGCAGGGAGTAGAGGCAATTACGCCTGAGGCGCACAAGTCATGAATTGCCCCTACCTGCCAGAGAAACCCGGTACTGCATTCATGCAACCGTCGGTTTTATTTTAAAAAGGTTGGCGGATCTTCACAAGATTTCTCGAGCATCATTTTCAATTGACAAGGGAGCAAGTTTGTAGCTAACTGTAGCACCTATTTCTTGAACTTCAGCGAGAAAGGACGTCTACGAGACAATGAAGAAGAAACAGCGTAAGATTCGCAAGGTGGTACTTGCCTATTCTGGAGGCCTGGACACGTCGGTCATGATACGATGGCTGATTGAGAATTACGGGTGTGAGGTTATCGCATTTGCTGCTGATCTAGGACAGGGAGAGGATCTGAAGCCTCTGCGCGAGAAGGCCATCCGCACAGGTGCCAGCAAGATTGTGATTAAGGACGTAAAACAAGAGTTCGTGAAGGAGTACGTGCTTCCGGCTATCAAGGCGAATGTTCTCTATGAAGGAAAGTATCCGCTGGCAACCGCACTGGCGAGGCCGCTGATTGCCAAGTGGCTCATGGCAATTGCCAGGCAGGAGAAAGCCGACGCAGTTGCCCACGGATGTACGGGGAAGGGGAACGATCAGGTGCGCTTCGAGGTGACGGCCTTTGCCCTGGACCCGGACATTCAGGTGCTGGCGCCGGTGCGCGAGTGGGAGATGAAAACGCGTGAAGAGGAGATCGAGTATGCGAAGCGCTACAATATTCCCGTGAGCGCCACGAAGAAGAAGCCCTATAGCATTGATGCCAATCTCTACGGACGCAGTATCGAATGCGGCGTGCTGGAGGATCCGTGGGTCACACCGCCGGAGGATGCGTTTCAGACAACGACGTCTCCGCTTAAGGCACCTTCCAAGCCGTGTACCATCAAGCTGGGCTTTGAGCGAGGCGTTCCGGTACGACTCAACGGTCAGAAGGCATCGCCGCTCGAGATCATCCAGGAGCTGACAACTCTGGGGGATCAACACGGTGTAGGGCGGATTGATCTGGTGGAAAACCGGCTGGTAGGCATTAAGTCGCGTGAAGTCTACGAGGCATCGGCCGCAACGATCCTGATTACCGCACATCGGGAGCTGGAGTGCCTGACACTGGATCGTGAGACTGCGCATTTTAAGGAGACGATTGTGCCTAAGTATGCCGAGCTGATCTACTATGGACTCTGGTTCTCGCCGCTAAGGCGAGCATTGGCAGCATTTGTCGAGGCAACGCAGGAAAATGTCACGGGCGAAGTTCGGCTGCAACTGTATAAGGGGACGTGCATTCCGGTAGGACGGCGCTCGCCCTTTTCGCTCTACGACAAATCGTTGGCCACTTACGAAACGGGCGATATGTTTGACCAGACTGCTGCAAAGGGATTCATTGAGATTTTCGGGCTACCGCTTAAGGTGCAGGCGCGGGTCAACAAAAAACAGCGTAAGGGAAAGTAGCAGGACCGCGCAGTTCTATCTGCGTAAGCTACAAGGAGCGATTGATGCGCTTAGAGAATAAACGAGCTTTGATTACAGGAGCCAGTCGTGGCATTGGCCGGGCGACTGCCGTGAAATTAGCGTCTGAAGGCGCCTCTGTGGTTATTAATTACGTAGAGCAGCAAGAGCTGGCTGAAGAAGTTGTACGGGAAATCCGTAGGCAAGGTGGAGATGCGTGGACAGTAGGCGCTAACGTGACAAACCGCAAAGAGGTTGACCAGATGTTTGCCAAGATTAAGGAGCGCTATGGCAGGCTGGATATCCTGGTGAACAATGCAGGTCTGGGACTGCGGACCCCTATTGAAGATATCACTGGCGAGACCATGGAGAAACTTTTTGCCCTTAATGCCCTCGGTGCGCTCTACTGTGCTCAGGCAGCTACCAAGATGATGCAAGGCGGGGGTGTGATCATAAACGTTTCCACGCTTGCGGTAAAAAAGTCACTTCCGGGCATTGGTGCATATCGAGCGGCAAAAGCCGCGCTCGAAGCACTGACGCGGCAGCTGGCATTTGAACTCGCACCGAAGAATATCGTAGTGAACGGCGTAGCGCCCGGTGCGGTCGAGACCGATCGTCAGCATTTGCTGTCGCCTGAAGTAAGAAAGCGTATTCTCGAATCAACTCCAGCG
>CAZVVA010000222.1:0-5700 GCA_964630455.1 uncultured Candidatus Sumerlaeota bacterium | reverse complement strand
CTCGGTCCAGGCCGTGCCATCGCCATTGGTGTTTTCCCACCAGGTGATGTCATTGTCTACGTAAGCCGCCCCGAGGATGTCCAGGTCGCCATCCCCATCCACGTCCGCTGCATACACGCTACTCGCCCCGTTGAAATCCCCACCCACGGTGTGCTCGGTCCAGGCCGTGCCATCGCCATTGGTGTTTTCCCACCAGGTGATGTCATTGGCAGATCCCGCCGCTCCCAGCAAGTCCAGATCGCCGTCGCCATCCACGTCCGCCACATACACGGAATACGCTGCAGCAAAAGTCCCATCCACAATATTGCCGGTGCTGAAGGGTACCTCATTGGCTTCCACCCGCTGCGCAGGAAAGGCTAAAATCAGAATGCCAAGGATAGCCAGCGCCAAATTTCTCCAGCAACCTGCAGATTTCTTCTCGCTCGGAAAGCGAAAGATCCGCGACCAGACATAAGAAATAGAATAGATGATAAGCTTTGCGTTCTTCATGAGATCCCCTTTTGTTAAAATAAAACCGCTGTGCTCCAGCGACTGTGGCGAATTGCAAAATCCGGTGGAACTGCGTGATCAGACAGCAGAGCCCCGACCCGGCACTCTTTTAAAACTTGCTTCTTGCTCCCTTTCATTTATAACAAACTCATGCTCTGCCGGTGCTGAAGAGAAGGTCATGCCGTGCAGAGCCAAATAGAGGGAGAATAATTAGTAACAATACAATAATACAGATCCAGATCGAAACTGTGAGAAGAGAAAAAGCTCGCGTCCACACATTTTCTATCTTTTCTTGTCACTACCTATGTGATCTTGCCCCCTGCTCATAAGACTATCCTGCTTATTATGTAAGAACCAAAAACCATTCGTATTTCCTAATAAATTATATAAAGATCATATTATAGCTTTCTTTTCTCTTTTTGTCAACGTCGAAATCATTCCATAGAGCTAGCACCCAATTTTATATGGAATAGAAACCAGTCATACTGCCTAATAATGGGGCAATCACCCGTTGCGTCGAATTTGAAACGGTGATATAGTGATCAATTCGACCTCGACCGTGGAAAGCGCCCTTCAGCAAAGCAGCCGCATCAACTTCTCACGATTCTGGCTTCTTATAGAAATTAATAATCCTAAGGCATGCGGAATTACTTGCATTTTGTTTTTTCTGAGATACGAAATAGATCCGCCAGTGGCGGATAAATCCGCACGAATTTTTCTTGACGGCTTATGTGCTCAATCGTGTAAAGATGCTTTCTATGGAATGGTTAAGTCAAATACCGGCGTTAATAAAAATTCTGGGGGTTCTCGCTCTTGTTGTCATTGGATTAAAATGCAAAATCCCCCTGAGTTTCTCTCTCATTTTAGGAAGTGTCTTCCTGGGCATTTTCTTTCAGATGTCTCCAAAGAATTTTTTAAAAGCAACAATAAGCGGAATTTTTTCACTGGATACGTTTTCTCTTGCGGTAATCGTTATGGGAATCTTATCCCTCTCCAACGGGATGTCGCTGGGAGGGAGGCTGGAAAGGATTGTCAGGTCGTTTAAGAGACTTGTCGGAGAAAGCCGGATTACTCTGGTTACATTTCCGGCGCTCATTGGTCTTCTTCCAATGCCCGGGGGTGCGGTCTTTTCTGCACCCATGGTGGGAGCCGTGAGCGAGAACTCAACGCTCCTCCCTCATCACAAAACCAGCATCAACTACTGGTTCAGGCACATATGGGAATACTGGTTTCCCCTCTATCCTGGAGTTATCCTTGCCCTCTCGCTAACCAATGTTCCGGCCTGGAAATTCATGCTCCTGAATTTGCCCATGACTCTGGTTGCTCTTGGTGCAGGCTATCTCATCATGCTCCGCAATGTCTCCCTCGGCGATAAAAAACATCGTGACTACACAAAGCAAAATTTCAGTCGTTTCCTCAACGAACTCGTCCCTATCTTTTTAGTGGTTTTCACGCTCTTATGCCTCGGAATTTGCATTAATATTATCGAGAGAAAATTTCATTTTAAATCCAAGCTTCTTGAGCGCAGCCCAATTCTTATTGGTTTAATCTTAAGCTTCTCCTGGGTTGTGTTCGCCGACAAGCTCAACTGGAAAAATGTGAAATCAATTTTTCTCAAGAGAGCAATCTGGGAGTTAGGGCTTCTTGTTGTAACCATAATGGTATTCAGAAGTATTTTAGAAAGAAGCGGCGGGGTTAACGTCTTGAGAGATGAACTCCTTACCTATAACATACCGATCATAACATTAATAATGGCACTCCCGTTTATCACCGGCATTATTACAGGAATTGCAGTGGGTTTTGTGGGAACGTCATTTCCTCTGGTAATCACACTGATCGCCACAATGGAAGTCCCAACAGAACATTTAGCTTCGCTCATCTTCCTGGCATACGCTTTCGGTTTCATGGGAATGATGCTATCTCCAGTTCACCTCTGTCTTCTTCTTACCAAAGACTATTTTAAGGCAAATCTTATTAAAGTTTACTATCAATATTTAGTCCCGGTATCGGCTTTAACGGCTAGCTTCGCACTTTTTCTTTTTCTCATTTACCGATTTTTTAAATTTTGATCCCCACCTAAGTCGTGCAGAGCCGCGGAAGACGAGGAATATCGAGGGTGAAATGGGAAAGCCCAGGGGCTTCACTTCGGGCCGGACTCAAGCGGGAGCGAGTCTTTCCAAAGGAAACGAGCGATGCTATCTTTTTGTATTTATCATGGACTCGGATCAGCGCCTCAGTGTAGTTTTTGCTTGATTTTTTTACGGGCCAATGAGAGCGAAGAGAACTCTTGGAGGCATCGAAGTCGAGACACCCAAGATATAGTTCTTTTGAGCATTATGAACCTGAACACCTCTCAGGGAGGAGCATATAATGAAATGCGGTGTTATAGGGCTGGGCTACGTTGGCCTGCCTCTGGCCGTAGAGATCGCGAATGCCGGCTTTGAAGTCATTGGCATTGACGTAGATGAAGATAAGGTGCACGCAGTGAATCGTGGGCGCTCGTATATTGAAGACGTCCCGCACAGCGCATTGGCGCGGGTCGCTAAGAGCGGCCGCCTGCGCGCCACCACGGACTTTGATACTCTTACGCAACTTGATACGATCAGCATCTGCGTGCCGACGCCGTTACGGAAAACAAAAGACCCGGACATTTCATTTATTCTCGATGCAGTGAGCGAGATCAGTAAACGTCTGCGTAAGGGGCAGATCATTATCCTTGAGAGCACTACGTATCCGGGCACTACCGACGAGATGCTGCTGCCCGAGCTTAGCCAGAGCGGTCTTAGGGTTGGCAAGGACTTTTATCTTGCCTTCTCTCCCGAACGCGTTGATCCGGGCAACAAAGTCTACCGCACCAAAGACACGCCGAAAATTATCGGTGGCATAACGCCGCAGTGCACACGCAAGGCAGCGGCGTATTATAAGAAAATCTTCGATAAAGTAGTCCCGGTTTCCTCTACCAAATGTGCGGAAATGGTCAAGCTGCTGGAAAACACATTCCGTAGTGTTAACATTGGCCTGGTCAATGAAGTGGCCTTAATGTGCGATCGCCTGGGTCTGGACGTGTGGGAGGTGATTGATGCAGCTGCCACGAAACCCTTCGGCTTCATGGCCTTTTATCCCGGGCCCGGACTCGGCGGCCACTGTATTCCAATTGATCCCCATTACCTCTCGTGGAAGCTCAAGACGCTGAACTACTATGCGAAGTTCATCGAGCTGGCTGGTGATATTAATACGAACATGCCGGGCTACGTAGTAAACAAAATTATCAGTGCGCTGAATCGCGTCGGAAAGCCCTTAAAGAACGCCCGTATTATAATCGTGGGCGCGGCCTACAAGAAGAACGTTGGCGATCTGCGCGAATCGCCTGCACTGGATGTCATCGAGCTCCTTCATAGAGAAGGCGCACACATCGAATACAATGATCCCTACGTTTCGGAGATACGCGAAGCAGGCCTCGAGCTGCGGTCGCGTCCGCTCACTGCAAAGTTGCTGAAGAGCGCCGACTGCGTGGTCATTATCACCAATCACGACTCTTACGATTACGAGTTTATTTGCCGCCACGCCCCGCTGATTATGGACACCCGTAATGCCACCAAGAACATCCGCACCCGCACACCCATCGTCAAACTCTAAAAAGGGGACAGGCTACTTTTTGGACCCTCCTTCTGTTTCTGACAATAAGCACCACGATCCCATTTGGTTCAAAAAGTAGCCTGTCCCCCTCTAGTTTCATGGTGCTGCTGGTGTAGGAAGGGCTTCAATTGTGGCGCGGTCAAGAATGAGCGAGGCTTCGGCTGCATCGTCTGGGTTGAAGTTAAGTATGTCGAAGGAGACGATCAGGTTTTCTCCAACACAATTCGCTGGTGGCAAGAAGTAAAGCCGATCGTATACGGTATTTGTGGTGCCGGGAGAATTTGCTCCGTCGCCAGCGCTTGTGATGCCGAGCGTTTGTGATGCCTGCCAATTCCCGGCGTTGAATCGGAGCCGCATCTCGGGTACCAGGGCTGGATTAGTCATCACCTCTGTGCGAACCTCAAACGTCCCTTGGTACAGTCGATCCGCCTCAATGGTTATATCCGCTGGATCATTCGCCCAGAAGCCAAAGGTACCACTTGTGGTATTATCGTGTGAAACGAGCCACAGCGCACCACCAGAATGCCCATAATCCGGCTCAGTAAAGAATGCTGGAGCGCCGCCCGCTTCCCAGCCTTCCTGGCTTAAGTCGAAATTATAATCCTGAACCAGAGTGACCGGCGAAAGCACACCAAGAGCAAAGCGATCCACTGTAACGCTGTCGAGCGCAAGTTCTGCTATTTCCGCATCATCAGGATTGAAATTCAGAAGCTCGAATGCAAGGGTTACGGCAGTGTCATTGGCTGGCGGTACAAAGTATAGATCATAATCTCTTCCTTCTAGCACCGGCGACGCACTGCCATCGCCAGCGCTTTCGACAGAAAGCAGATCATACTGCTGCAAATTCGAGGAATTCGCCCGAAGCCGTATCTGCGGAACGAGCGACTGATCCGTTATATCGGTCGTCACAGTGAACCGCGCCCGGTAGAGATAATCTGAGTCAACCGGGATTATATTGGGGTAACTCTGCCAGCAGCCGAAGGTGTTTGTATTGGTTGCTGAAGTCATCTTGAGGTAATCTGGCTCCCAGGCGAAAGCGGGTGGGGCAAAAACCATCGGCACGCTGCCGGTGGTCCAGCCTTCCTCATCCAGAGTAAAATCCCAGACAATCTGCCACGGCGTAGGCGCTGGTGTAGGCGTTGGCGTTGGCTCTGGCCCTTCCCCGGTGAAGCGGAGGATGTAGAGCCCGCCATCGCCATCTGCCACGTAGGCATAATTGCCCGAAACAAAGACGCCATTGGCGTAGCCCGGGATAACATAGTATCCGGCCTCAAAAGGCGCAGAAGGATTGCTTATGTTGATAATGCGCAGGCCTGAATGCCAATCTGCCACGTAGGCATAATTCCCTGATACATAGACGCCATAGGCATAGCCCGGCGTATCATAATATCCCGCCTCAAAAGGCGCTGAAGGATTGCTCACGTTAATGATGCGTAAGCCCGAGGATCCACCTGCCACGTAGGCATAATTGCCCGAAACAAAGACGCCATTGGCGTAGCCCGGGATAACATAGTATCCGGCCTCAAAAGGCGCTGAAGGATTGCTCACGTTAATTATGCGTAAGCCCGAGGACCC
>CAZVVA010000221.1:0-5710 GCA_964630455.1 uncultured Candidatus Sumerlaeota bacterium | reverse complement strand
CGCTTGGCAGGTCTTATTTGGTCTGATAGGATAAGTAATGCAAAAGACGATTGAAATTTTTCCCGAAAACCTCGAGATGATGACCCTGAACATGGGGCCGCAGCACCCCAGCACCCACGGCGTGCTGCGCCTTGTTATTGATCTGGAAGGAGAAGTAGTCCGCAAGATCACACCTGACATTGGCTATCTGCATCGCGGCAAGGAAAAGACCGCTGAAGTCAAGACGTATCACCAGTTCATCCCGTATACCGACCGGCTCGACTACCTTTCGCCGATGTCAAACAACTACGCGTTTGTATCAACAGTTGAGAAGCTGCTGGGGATTGACGTAACGCCGCGTGCTACGTATCTCCGCACCCTCCTCTGCGAACTGGCGCGCATCTCTTCGCACCTGCTCTGGTTAGGCTCACAAGCTATGGAACTAGGCGCGGCAACCGTGTTCCTTTACATTTTTCGCGAGCGCGAAACAATCTACGATCTGTTTGAGGCGATCTCCGGCCACCGCTTTACGGTTAGCTACATGCGCATTGGTGGTATGGCGCGCGATATACCTGACGGGTGGCTGGAGAAAGTTCAGGCATTTACTGATGATTTTCCAAAACGTGTGACCGAGTACGAAGATCTCCTCACACTGAACGAAATTTTTCTCCAGCGCACCAAGGGTGTAGGCATGATTTCGGCAGCCGATGCAATAGACCTCGGCCTGACCGGCCCCAGCCTGCGCGCCTCGGATGTGCGATGGGACATTCGCAAGAGCAATCCCTATCTTGCCTACGGTGAACTCGACTGGGAAATGGCAGTTGGCACAGGCTGCGATGTGTACGAGCGCTACCTGGTGCGCATAGAGGAGATGCGCCAGAGCAATCGTATTGTTCAGCAATGCATCCAGCGCATGCCTGACGGACCTGTCAACATTGACAATCCAAAAGTGATTTATCCGCCACGTGATAATGTTCATAAAAGCATGGAAGATCTGATTCACCACTTCATGCTGGCGTACGAAGGATTTCGCACCCCTGAAGGCGAGGTCTATAACAGCATCGAGGCTCCAAAAGGAGAGCTGGGCTTTTATATATACAGCGACGGTTCGAATAAACCATATCGCCTGAAGATTCGCGCCCCAAGTTTTGTCAACCTCCAGTCTCTTGCAAGAATGTGCAAAGACCGGCTGTTTGCCGATGTGGTCGCAGTAATCGGGAGTCTGGATATTGTGCTGGGAGAATCGGATCGCTAGACCCTTGTAGGGGCGTATGGCAATACGCCTGTACCATAAGGTGTAGCAACCTACGATGATGCTTCGAGAACAGAAATCTAAGGCAGTCGAGAAAATTCTCAAGCGCTACCCTGATAGACGCTCGGCCATTATTCCGTTGCTATGGCTAGTGCAGCGAACTGCTGGCTATGTGACTCCCGATGGGATCACCGAGGTAGCCGAGATCACAGGCGTGACCCTTGCCCAGGTGCAGGAAATCGTTAGTTTCTATACCATGTTTCATCAGAAGCCGGTTGGGAGGTATTTGATCTCTGTGTGTGACAATATATCGTGCTCGCTGCTAGGCGCAGAGCAACTCGTCGAGCACCTTGAGACCAGGCTGGGCATTCGCGCAGGGGAAACAACTGCCAACGGCCTCTTTTCACTGCAAACTGTTGAATGCCTCGGCGCATGCAATATGGCTCCTGTGATGATCATTAACGAAACACTGTACCCGAATCTCACCACGGAGAAGATTGACCAGATCCTGAAGAACTGTACGTGACTTGTAGGGGCAGTTCGTGAACTGCCCTTACAAAACCGACGTGGGGCCAAGAAACTATGCAAAACTATAGTGGCGCATTTTCCATACGTTGGGACCATATTGTAGGGGCGTATGGCTATACGCCCGTAAAACAATGAGCAATCAGAACCCATTCAAACCCATAATGCTGCACGATGTTGACCGGCCAGGCTACGAGCCGCTGGCCGAGTATCGTGCACGCGGTGGCTATAAAGCACTGGAGAAAGTCCTGACCCAAGTTGCGCCTGACGATGTAACGGAAATAGTGAAACAGTCGGGATTGCGCGGCCGCGGGGGTGCTGGATTTCCTGCCGGTGTGAAGTGGTCTTTCCTTCCTAAAGGCTATCAGGGGCCGCGCTATCTGGTCTGCAATGCCGACGAAGGCGAACCCGGCACCTGTAAAGACCGGCCGATCATGGAAAAACATCCACACCTCCTGCTGGAGGGGATGGCGATTACATGCTATGCAATTAAAGCAAAAGTCGCGTACATCTATGTGCGCGGCGAATACTATACGGCCATGGACGTGCTCGAAAAAGCCATTGACGAAGCGTATAAGGCCGGCCTGCTCGGCAAAGGAATCCTGGGCAAGGAATTTGATCTTGACGTTTACATTCACCCTGGTGCTGGCGCGTACATCTGTGGTGAAGAGACCGCACTACTCGATTCTCTCGAAGGTAAGCGCGGCTATCCGCGCCTGAAGCCACCCTTTCCGGCAATTGAGGGTCTCTATCGCCGCCCCACGATAATCAATAACGTCGAGACGCTGGCATCCATTCCTTCCATCATTGAGAAAGGCCCTGAATGGTTCAGGAGTCTGGGACGCGAAAAATCCAGCGGCTTTAAGATCTACCCCGTAAGCGGCCACGTAAAACGGCCTGGCAATTACGAAGTACCCATGAAAACCACGCTGCGCCAGCTGATCTACGACTATGCTGGCGGTATCCGGAACGACCGGAAACTAAAAGCCATTATTCCTGGTGGCTCTTCTACCCAGGTGCTTATGCCTGATTCACTGGATGCCATTGCAGATTTCGAAGGAATCGCAGAGGCAGGCTCTCTGTTAGGTTCAGCAGGGATCATCGTGATGGACGAAACAGTATGCATGGTCTGGGTGGCGATGAAGCTATCGCGCTTTTACCACCACGAATCATGCGGCCAGTGTACGCCCTGCCGCGAAGGCACTGCCTGGATTAGAAAAATTATGGAGCGCATGGAACGCGGCCAGGGGCGACCGGAGGAAATTGATCTCCTGCTCGACCTTTGTCACAAGATCAATGCCCGCTGCATCTGTCCGCTAGGCGATGGAGCAACTCCTTGTATTATCAGCACTATTCAGCATTTCCGCCATGAATATGAGCAACATATTTCATTGGGCCGTTGCCCATTTCGATCAACAGACAAACAATAATGTCCAACGCAGCGACAACACAGAAAACTTCTAACGTCACTCTGACCATTGACGGGCGCTCACTGACCGTGCCTGAAGGCACCCTGATCATAGAAGCCGCAAAAAGCATCGGCATCTACATCCCGCATTATTGTTACCATCCAGCGCTCTCAATCGCCGGGAGCTGCCGCCTCTGCCTTGTCGAAATCAAGGAAATGCCGAAGCTCCAGACAGCCTGCTCTATCCCTGTAAAAGAGGGCATGGAGGTGTTCACAAATACGGAAGAAGTTAAAGATGCACGAATTGGCATGATGGAGTTTCTACTCGCCAATCATCCCCTCGACTGCCCGGTCTGCGACCGCGGAGGCGAATGCATGCTTCAGCGCTTCAGTGTGGATTACGGCATCGCACACACCCGGTTTATGGATCAGAAGCGCCGGTTCCCCAAGCCGCAATTTGACCCCTTGATAGACATTGAGCGCAATCGGTGCATTCTGTGCACGCGGTGCGTCCGCTTCTGCGATGAAATTGCTGGCGAGCACGTGATGGGGGTATTCAATCGTGGTGAACAGAACTACATCGGCACGTACGGCAATGGCCCTGTGTCGAATATATTCTCTGGCAATGTTATTGATCTTTGTCCAGTAGGCACGCTCACGAGTAAGCCATTTCGATTTCAGGCACGTGTCTGGGAGCTGCACCAACTACAGGCGACGTGCCCGTACTGCGCCTGCGGGTGCCCGGTGACGTGTTGGACACGCGACGGCAAAGTCTACCGCACCACTCCACCTATTCGCAAAGACAAGGGCAAGTACGTACTGGACGAAGATACCACTGAATTCATTTGCAATCAAGGGCGCTTCGGGCTCGACATCGGCCATCATGCCGAGCGATTACGCCATCCCAGCATCCGAAACAACGGGCCGGATGCACCGGTCACGTGGGACGAGGCGATTCAGGCGGCAGCACAAGGACTTCGCCGCATCCGCGACGAACACGGGCCTCAGGCCGTGGCGTTCCTGGCGAGTCCACGCGCCACCTGCGAAGAGCTCTACCTATTTCAGCGGCTGGCGCGATCCGTGATTGGGACAAATAATATTGATTGGCGCGGACATCTCGTATCCCCAGACATCGCCGCCGCATTCTCGCTCGCCATGAGAACTGCAAATGGTATGCTGGACGACCTGTCGGAAATTGAGTGCGTGATAGTGGTAAATTGCGATCTGCTCCACGAGGCGCCGGTTACTGCACTGAAACTGCGCGAGGCAGCACGAAAAGCCAATATTGAGCTGCTCCTGCTCGGACATCATATTGATAGCTGGCTTGCCACACATGCTAAAGCGTACCTCCAATGCCTCCCAGATCAAGAGCATGCACTGATTTATGCACTCGATCAGGCCATTGCCAAGGCGGAACCAGAGCCGACATCTGCTGACGTTGATACGATACGTGAACTATCAGGTGCTGGAAAAGAAACGGTTGAGAGATTGATTACCTCTCTTCGGAGCGCAGGCTCTGGCGTTATTGTCTACGGCGTATCGGAGCTTTGGAGCCATCTCGCCTCCACTGTTGTTGATGATCTGGTAGCACTACGAAACACCCTTGGCCCACAGTGGGCGCTTCTGCCCGTGAGCCCGGAGCGCAATGCCTCAGGCGCTTTCGCCACCGGCTGTCAGCCAGACCGGCTTCCCGGTTCCGGCTGCGATAATCAGAAGACCTGGGAGAAACTCGAGTCGCTCTGGGGGAAGGTGCCGCTGGTGCGCGCCGCAGGACTGAGTGCGCCGGATATTCTTGAGCAAGCATCTTTGGGTGAAATCAAGGGACTCGTGGTGCTTGGCAGTGATGCGCTGCTTCGCCATCCTAAACCCGAACGTGTAAATCAGGCGTTGAAAACCTTGGAGCACCTCGTTGTCATTGACGTTTTCCCGAGCTCGACGACAGAACAGGCTCATGTGGTGCTGCCCGGAGCGCTGTTCACTGAGAAGGACGGCACGTACATTGATGCGGAAGGTCGGCTTGCTCGACTCTGCAAAGGCGATGACCCGCCAGAAGATACGCGAGACGATTGGCAGATTCTGGCAGAGCTGGCGAAAGCACTGGGAACCGAGTTTCCGTACCAGCGGCTTGATGACGTGTTTGCAGAGCTGATGGGGTTCTTGCACCCACCCTGCCCGTTCACCCCTGAAGAACTCGCTCCTGAAGGCCCCGGGCCAGAGTGTCCTATTCGATGCATTACCAAGCCGAGCGACCGATTCCATGTGCTCGCTGGAAAATACCATGCCCTGGCAAGTAGCTTTCGGCCTACATGCCACGTTCGCTTTGCTGAGCTGCCCACAGCGCATGCCGAAGAGAAAATCCCGCCAACTGTTGAATCCGGACCAGGACTCATTCTCACCTGGGCACCTATCCTGCAAGGTAGAGATCACTGGGGCGACCGGTCGCCGACCATGGCACCGCTGCGCCCTTCTCCATATATCGAGATTCATCCCTTGAATGCCAAGGAGCTGGCGGTTCAGACGGGCGATGCGGTTGAGCTGCGCATGGG
>CAZVVA010000220.1:0-5718 GCA_964630455.1 uncultured Candidatus Sumerlaeota bacterium | reverse complement strand
ACCCGATACAGGCGACCCTCAGGTGTCGCCTCACTCAGGAATGCAATAATCTGTTCACAGAGCTTGGTGAAAAACTTGTGATTTGAAATTACCCCGCTTGGCTGCTCCGCATTGGAAGAAATGCCTGCGGTTTCTCCCTCATCCTCGTAAAAAAATACCAGATCAACGTCAGAGGAATAGTTCAACTCTTGCCCGCCCAATTTCCCCATTGCGACCACGCAGAACTGACACTGTGGCTTGTCCGCTCCGGGTGAAGCAAGAAGCGGCGGGCCATGATGAGAAACTAGCGCCTCGTAGCAGACTGTAAGTGCGGTCTGAATGACCGCGCTAGCCAGGTGGGAAAGTTCGCGTGTGACCTGATTGATATCTGCCAGCTTCAGCAGATCGCGTGTCCCGATGCGCAGCATCTCTTTTCGCCTCAGGCGGCACAGGGTATTTCGTTTCGCCTCAACAGAGCGGAAGATGCGGATTGAAGACGAGACGTTGCGCGCATACTCTGCTTCATCTCTATCCTTTTCCAGCGTATCTTTTTGCAAGAGCCATTCGAGATACTCTGGATTACGAATAAGCACGTCAGCAAGAAACTGGGAAAACGCGAAAATCTTAACAAGCAATTGTACCGCCACAGGAGAGCCACGCAGGAGAATGAACAGGGAATATCGGTCAATCGTTGTGTTCGCAAAGCGCTCCAAGTTGTTAAGAGCCATATCCGGATCCGCACAACGCGCAAGCTCTTTGAAAAGCAGGGGGAAGAGCTCGAGGAGAAACGGCCGCACGCGGTCGTCCTCTGCCAGACGATGCAGGTTGGCTGCAGCGCGTTCGGCCAGGCGAAATCCGTGGCTGGCCAGTAGCGCTTCGAGTGCCGTGCGATCACCGCTCTCAAGGCTTTTGCGCAACACAACCCGGACAGGTGTTCCGCGCATCATGTCTCCCGATTTTCAAGCCTGCACTTATGCAGATGGCAGAGTTGGTGCATGAAAACGAGCGGATGCATTAGTATATCCATGCGAGATTCTGGCTCAAATGTGGGGTCTAAACAACCAGTGTACGCCATCGCCAGCTGCCGTAAAGCTTTCCCATAATGAGTCCGAGGTTACTCACCAGATCGCACACGGGCACCGCGCGCTCAAAACGATCCCGGGTTGCCACGTATGCGTATGGAATTTTCAGCAAGGCCTTGAGTGCCCAGATGTACGGATGCAAATCAATCAGGCACCATTTTCCAAATCGTGCCCGATGTCTGGCGAATAGAGCGGCATTGCCAAATCCATAACGGAAGCATTGATTAAAGAGCCTGCGGATTGTTTTTCCGTGGCGGTGGTACACAATGGCATCGGGCTCATAGTCCAGGCGAAGTCCAGCCCATTGTACGCGCCAGCACAGGTCAGCATCTTCCCCAGCGACATCGATAGTCTCGTCAAAATAGCCTACCTTGTCGAATACTTGTCTGCGAAACGCGGCGTTTGCCGTCACAATAAATGGAAGCCCGAATGGTCTGCTCGATTCGAGCATTTTTTCTTGATCCAGAATTCTCCGCAGGACGATGTAACGTTCGACAATTGACGTAGGATGCCATGCCTCAACGCCGCCACCGCACACATTAACGTTTGGCGATTCAAAGCGGCTCATGAGATTTTGGAGCCAATGCGGATCAACTACGCAATCGCTGTCAATAAAGGCAATGATCTCGCCGGTGGCTTCGCGCACGCCACGATTGCGGGCGCTGGCAGCGCCTCGCCGCAGCTCTGTAACCAGTCTCACCGGATACGCTTTGGCAAGCTCCGGTGTCCGGTCAGTTGATCCATTGTCAACAACAATCACCTCATAGCGGTCTCGCGGATAAACTAGCTGACCCAGGCTCTCCAGGCAGTCTGGCAACGTGCTTTCGGCATTATACGCGGGTACGACAACTGATGCGGAAAGGGTCATTGCGTCACTCCGAGGCGTTTGAATGCTCCTCTTGGGCGTTCTTCTGCACGGGCGTTGGCGTACCAGCACCTGATGTGGGGGCTTTCGTAACTTCTATCACGCAAAACCAGCAGAGCCGTTTTAAAAAAGGGAGCACAGAGAGCAGCACATAATCAATTGAATTGAGCACTCGCAGGATGGAATAAAAAGTTCGGACGTTTCGCCGGACGTACTGCCAGAAGAACGCGGGAAATGCAAGCAGGTAAAAGTATTTCTTGGAATGCCGTGCGAACGGGCGCGTAAGCTGCCCCAGACGCTTACCATCGAAATACGTCGTAATCTCCTTCCAGATTTTTGGGCCGAATAGTGCCCGATAACATCGTGCGAAAGGATTGTACTTCAGCGGTTCGACAAAGATACCTTTTCCTCCCGGCACAAGCATGCGCTTGATTTCAACCATGCTCTCCTCTAGCGCCGTATGGATCAGCACTGATTTGGTATAAATGTAGTCTGCTATCGCGTGTTGCAGGCCGACTGCCTCAGCCGCTGAACAGATAGGCACGATTCGGTGGTCCAGCCCTTCCTGGCGACTGAGCTCGAGCAGGAATTTGAGACGCGCAAGTGACAGATCTACAACAATTACCCGTGCCCCTTTGCGCGCGAGAATGATGGCATTGATACCGAGGCCACCGCCCAGCTCAATTACCGTCTTTCCCTCCAAAGGCCCCATCAGCGCATAGGCATGCTGTTGCTCAGGAGTCTGGTAGAACGCGATCTCCTCCTCTAGATTGAACCGGCCACGCCACTGCGGATCGCCAAGATTCCTGGCGTCGATGTTGGTATCCCAGTAGGTTCGCTGCAAATTTTGCTTTGACATTGTGACGCCGCCTGTTCAGGTGTAAAAGTGTTCTAGCGCACTACGGATGCGTCGTTGTTGCAAAACGGATATTTTGAGAGGCAGCTGCTTGGAACTACGGCACTCTAAGGAGAAAGGAAAAGCACAATGCCTGCGGAATGTCAAAACTTTCAAGAAAATCTCAAGTCTTGTAACTGTACCTATGCCTCCTGTACACACCGAGGCATCTGTTGCGAGTGTATACGCTATCATTTGCGCATGAAAGAATTGCCCGCCTGTTGCTTCACGCCGGAGGTTGAAAAAACCTACGACCGCTCCTTCAAGCGGTTCGTCGAGATGTGCAAGGAACAATGAGCCAGGAAAACCTTGCCATGGTGCGCGGCACCAGCCATCATTGTGCATCAGGGAGCGTTTGGGAGGATTTTTTGAATAAACGCTTAAGAGAGTTGCTTAATCCTCAGGTGGCTGATCCTTGCCTTGGGCCTGCTTTATCTGCTGCACCTCTTTTTGCAGATCAGTAATGAGGCGCATCTGAATCTCGCTCAGACGTCGCAATGCCTTGATCTTTGAAATCAGTAATTCAGTACTGGCAATCAAGGTGAGCAGCAGCAGGACAAACCAGAAGAATATAAAGAATTGCTCGGGGTCTTTGGTGTGGACAATTTGAGTGACTGTGAGGATAAATCCAAACCCAGAGACAAAAAGCAAAAAAATCACCGCCGGTTCCCACCATTTCACCGACAGGCGATCCTTGAGCCGATAAATTTCCTTTATATCTTTGATCTTTATTGTGGCCGTTACTTCTTTCACCAGCATCTCGGGGTCATGTGGTAACGGCCGCTGACTACTCATACCGCCCTCCTCTTTTACTCTTGCGCAAAACGCTGTCACAATTTATCCGGCACCCGGAAGGCGGGGAGATCAGGCTAATTTATTGCCACAATTGCTACAGAATTTGGACCCGCTTGGATTTGGCGTATTGCATTTTGGACACGGGGCTGCCCCAATTCCCTCCCCACAGTTGGGGCAAAAGTTAGCATTCAGCGGAACCGGGCCATTGCATTTCTTACACAACATTGGCGGCGCAGGCACACCTGCAGCAGGTGGTTGCCCTCCCGGGGTCATGGCCTGTTTTATCATCCCCGGTAGCATTATCCCAAAGCCAGCGCCCAATCCCAGGCCCATGCCCGCCGAAGCCGTGCCCCCAGCACCAGCACCATCTCCAGCGCCTTCAGACGCCTTCTCTATCGCGCGCGCCGCTTTGAATTGCATGTAGCGGTTTATATCCCCTACCGCGCCCATTCCCGAGCGCTCGTCAATGACCTTCATTACCTCTTCTGGTGGCGTAATCGAATTGATCACAAAATCCAGCAGCTCAATGCCGTTCTTCTGGAAGTCCTCGAGCACGCGTGCCTTGGTGCCTCCAGCCAGCTCGTCGTAGTACTTGGGCAGATCGAGAATCGTCTTCATTGTTTCACCCAGAAGGTCATTGAGCCGCGCCACAATTATATCACGCAGAAAGTCCTGGATCATGTCGGTGGTGTACATGCTTTGCGTGCCGACGATTTTATTGACGAACAGGGCTGGATCCGCAACCCGAAGCGCATATACGCCAAAAGCCCGCAGACGGATCATATTGAATTCGGAATCCCGAAACGCCACGGGTTGCTTCGTGCCCCACTTCAAATTAATAAAGGCCTTAGCGTTGACGAAAATTACCTCCGCCTTAAAGGGGCTTTCAAACCCGAAGGGCAAGCTGATCAACTTCGTGAGAAGCGGTAGGTTCAGTGTGGAAAGGGTGTAGCGACCCGGGCCGAAGGTGTCCAATGCTCGGCCGTCACGAAAGAAAAGGGCGTATTGACTCTCGCGCACTATGAGCTGGGCGCCGAGCTTAAACGTGCCCGAGCCATCGCGTGGAATGCGGCTAACCATTTCCTGGCCGGTTGCGTCGAACCACTCAATGATTTCTAACGCTACTGCCATGATATCCCCCTTTGTGCTATTAGAGGCCTTTGTATTTCAAAATCAGTGACTCGCGTTCTTCCACCAATGCTTTCAACGCCTTACCATCGGCGGTAAGAGAGCGAAGGCTGTCGGCGGTTAGCGTGGCATCAGGTGGTGCTGTCTTTGCATCGAGCGTTTTCTTCATTGCCTCAACCTTCTCCATAATCCGCCGATCCTGCTGGTAGAGAATATCCAGCTCGGTTTGCTTGATCTTGATGGCATCAAAAAATCCTGAGTAGCCGTATGACGCAAAGCGCAGCTTATCGCCCAGACCTTCGAGTCGAAGATTCAGCCGATCCACATCATCCAACAGAGAGAGTTCACCCTTGTCGGTCAGGCGAAGACAGGCTTCCCGCAGGGTGGTGATAAATTTCTTGATCATGTTGCTTACGTATGTTCGAAGCTCCTTGTCCGCTTCGCGTCGAATGTCCCGGTCGCGGTATCCGCGGTAACCTGGAATCCAACGTGCCATCCTATCCAGAACGTTCTGTTCGTCGAAAATCTTTTCGCGAAACTTGTCCATATCCGTCCTGTCCTTTTGAAGGTTATACTTATAGTAGCGTTGCAGATCACGATAAGCAATAAAAAAATTCGCCTTTCGTGCCGATTCAAGCAATTCTTTTCAAGCCCACTAGCACGCATCACCATAAATGAAAAACGGTGCAGGCATTTTATACTAAATACCAACACCGCAAAATATATTCATGTTTGCAGCGGAGCTTTTTTTACCGGATCACTTTTACCAGGTTAAAATAGGGGAGCAGTATCGCCATCGCAACAAAGGCTACTACAAAGCCCATTAGGATGATTAACATCGGCTCGAGAATAGAAGTAAGTCCCTTCAGACTCACGTCCACATCACTATCATACGTATCAGCGATCTTGATCAGCATGGTGTCCAAAGCCCCCGCTTCGTCACCAATCGAAACCATGTCGACAACAATCGGGGG
>CAZVVA010000219.1:0-5759 GCA_964630455.1 uncultured Candidatus Sumerlaeota bacterium | reverse complement strand
ATTCCACACTGTCTACAATTGCGCGCCAGCTTGCCTCAATAATATTTTCTGATACGCCGACAGTGCCCCATTCATGCTTCCCGTCAGAGGTTTCGATCAGGACCCGCACCTTAGCCGCAGTTCCTTCTTTCGGGTCAATCACGCGCACTTTGAAATCGGACAATTGGATATTGCGCAATTCTGGATAGCTTTCACTCAGGGCCTTGCGTAGTGCGCAGTCCAGGGCATTGACCGGGCCTTCGCCATCAGAGGCCGTGTGCTTGAGCTCGCCGTTGATTAGAAGCTTAATTGTGGCTTCGGTTAAACAAGGCTCCTTCGGGCCGCGCTTCTCGATAATCACCCGAAATCCCTGGAGATCGAAAAACGTTTTATGCTTGCCCAGCGCCTTTTTTAGCAGCACTTCAAACGAGCCTTCGGCCGCCTCGAACTGATAGCCTTCATCTTCCATCTCTTTAATATCGGCCAGCAATCCGCGCGTTTCCTCGCTCGCAGTAGACAGATCAATGCCTAATTCCTCGGCTTTTGACTGAACGTTGCTCTTGCCGGATAGTTCCGACACCAGAATGTGCCGCTTATTGCCGACGAGCTCGGGTTTAATGTGCTCGTACGTTTGTGGATTGCGGAGTACCGCACTAACATGCACCCCACCCTTGTGGGAGAACACATAGCGGCCAACATAAGGATGGCGCGGATTTGGAACCAGGTTGGCCACTTCATTGACAAAATGCGAGACCTCTGTCAGTTTAGGTAGCTGCACCCGCGGGATGCAGCATTTCTTGTATTTGAGAACCAGGCTCGGAATGATCTGAATCAGGTCAGCATTTCCGCAGCGCTCGCCAAAGCCGTTGATTGTACCCTGCACGTGGTTTGCCCCATAATAAAGCGCAATCAAGGAGTTCGACACAGCCAGGCCGGCATCGTTGTGCGCGTGGATACCCAGCGGACTCCCTATCACTCGTTGCACATGCTCCATTATGGCGGGAATCTCGGTAGACATGGTGCCGCCATTGGTATCGCACAGAACAATGGTATCAGCGCCTGCCTCAGCAGCCACCTGAATTGTTTTCAGCGCGTAGTCAGGATTGCTCTTGTAACCATCAAAAAAATGTTCTGCATCGTAAATTACTTCTTTGCCCTTGGTTTTCAGATAGGCAATAGAGTTGCGAATCATAATTACATTTTCGTCGAGCGAGACGCGAAGGGCGTCGCGCACGTGCAGATCCCAGGTCTTGCCAAAGATCGTGACCACAGGGGTGT
Organism: uncultured Candidatus Sumerlaeota bacterium; assembly: GCA_964630455.1. GTDB lineage: Bacteria > Sumerlaeota > Sumerlaeia > MWCT01 > JAUWMI01 > JAUWMI01. The sequence goes on along the minus strand of CAZVVA010000219.1, from coordinate 4,502 downwards.
CTGCCTCAATGAGGGCGGCAATATTGGAGTCATGGGACGCTTTGGATTTTGCGCGACAGGTACTCCCGAACGCCGATAGGCGCGCCTGCTTGAGTTTTACCACCTTCATACGATGGAAGAACCGAATGGCTTTGGGATTCGATCCAGGCCAGCCCCCTTCTATGTAATCCAGGCCAAATTCGTCCAGCTTCTGGGCAATACGAATCTTGTCCTGCAGCGAAAATGCAATCCCTTCGCTTTGTTCGCCATCGCGCAACGTCGTGTCATACAGGTAGATGTCTTTTTTCATATCTGCCAATCCTTCCTATTCCCGCTGGTCGGTACCGTATTTATCATAGCGTATTTCATCAAAATCTCAGACGATCTCCGCTGATTGGTCTGGTGAATCTACCGTGGGTGCTGAAGAAAGCCAGCTCATTTTCTCAGGAGGGCTTTCAATTCGTCGGAGAACTCACTGACGTCCCGGAACTGTCGGTAAACTGAGGCAAATCGTACGTAGGCGATCTCGTCGAGATCCCTCAATCGCTTCAAGATCATTTCGCCGATTTTCAGGGAGCTGACTTCCTTGTCCATCTCATTATACAGGGTTTTTTCGACGAAGTCCACGATTTTCTCGATGTCCTGGAGCGCCACAGGACGCTTCTCGCACGCCTTAAGAATGCCATTCAGGATTTTCTGTGGGTCAAAGGTCTCGCGTTTGCCGTCCCGCTTGATTACCATTAGCGGGATCTTTTCAATGACTTCAAATGTGGTGAAACGCCTACGACAACTCAGACATTCGCGTCGGCGACGAACTGATTCCCCATTCTGGCACAGCCGGGAGTTGACGACTTTATCCTTCACGTTACCGCAGTAAGGGCATTGCATATGGTACCTCTCTCTGCGCTGTTGAGCTTTATGATCTCCTCTGAACGAACAAATACGCTGGGCATGTAAGACGACCTGAGCCCGAGCGCTTTATTGTCATTTGACAGCAATGAAGGAAGATACGGCAGCGCATCTTAGCCAATATGCTTGTCAATTGATTTCTTCAGCATCTCTTTAGGCACTGCACCTACAATGCGCTCCTTAGTCTCCCCGCCTTTGACCAGGATGACAGTTGGAATGCTCTGAATGCTGAAATGTATTGCTGTCTTCTGATTTTCGTCAACATTCAGCTTTCCTACTTTCAGTTTGCCCTGGTACTCGTTGGCCAACTCCTCGATGATCGGTCCTACGCGCAGACAGGGACCGCACCATGGTGCCCAAAAATCAATTAATACCGGTAACTCGCTTTTGATCACCTCGGTCTCAAAGTTATCGTCGCTAAGCAAAATAATATTTTCGCCCGCCATTTTTTCCTCCAGCCAGAGGTTCAAAGAATGTCTAGGTAACTGTAATAATTCTGGTCGTCAAGTCAAGTTAAATAACGGCAAATCTTTTGTTAAGGAAAATACATTACCCGGAAAACCGGTCTCACAGTGTCTCAATCGCTGATATTGCTTTCTCTAACCTTATTCTGCCGCTGTACAATGCCTTTCCTACGATTACTCCTGTTATGTTAGGGCGCTTCAGACGCCCGATCGCCAACACATCATCAATGCTGCTGATTCCGCCCGAAGCAATGACGCTGCACTGAACTTGCTGGGCCAGAGTGTCAATGCCAGCGAGATTGGGACCGACGAGCATCCCATCGCACTTGATATCAGTATAAATAATGGTAGAAACTCCTGAAGAGACAACTCTGCCGGCGTAGCTAACTGCGTCATCGGCCTCCAGTTCCTGCCAGCCTTTTACCGCCACCTTCCCTTCTCGCGCGTCAATACCCACAGCAATTTTCTCTCCGTATTGGGCGACTACAGTACGCAAGAACTCAGGAGATTCGTATGCTTTGGTCCCCAGCACGACACGATCAATGCCTAAATGGAGCACCCTGGTGATATGCTCCAGATCGCGAAGCCCGCCGCCAAATTGTATGCGTACCTTCACGTTCTGGCGAATCTTTTTTACCACATCAAGATTCTGTGGTGTGCCCTGAAACGCCCCATCCAGGTCCACAATGTGAATTATTTCTGCTCCTGCCGCCTCCCAACGCCTTGCAACTTCCACCGGGTCGTTGGAATAGATGGTCTTTTGTGTCTTCTGGCCCTGTATTAATCTGACACAATTGCCAGCCATAAGATCAATGGCTGGAATGACCGTAAGGTTCTTTACCATACTAGATCCTTCGTAAGGTTTTAAAATGTAAGCATTTATAGCACATCCAGGGCAATGTCAAACCCTTTTTTGGGACGCCCCAAAAGGCAACTGAATGAAGATTTTTTCCTCGTGATGTTAACGACAGTAGTATGCGTTGTGACAGTTGAAGAACACCTTGTCTCAATAGCATGTGATGCACAAAGCCGCAGCAACGCCTTTAGTCAGTGAAAAAAGTGGATGAATCTCCTGGCGAGAAAAGGTTGAAAACTGCGCCATTGCGGTTAGAGTATAAAAACAGTTGACTTTTGGAATGCAAAAAGTATTACTCAGATAGTTCATCTATAAAGAGTTAGCCTTGTAAAACGCGACATTCTCTGGGATCCAGATTGATTTGCCCGAAAGGCTGCATGTTTTAGGTCTTGCAGTGCTCGAACTATGTATAATGAGAGGTCATCAGGCTCTTGAACGCCCTGGTCTCCCGATTGCTTCATAAGCTCCTCCTCGTTCACGTGGCGCTCCTACTGTTTTTAACGCCACTTTTTCTTTTGCCTCGTCTGGCGACATACAGTCCTGTTATTGATTCCAAGAAGCTGATTGCGTTTTTTCTCTTGTGCTCCTTTTTCATTTTCTATTGCATCCGTATTGTGGTTGCGGGCATTCCGCGTTTTTCGGTTACGCTTGTGAACGTATCGGCAGGGCTGTTGCTGGTGTCTATGGTTATTGCATGTGCGGCCTCAGGGAATGCGAGCTACTGCTTTCAAGAAGCGTTGATTTCTATCTTCCTGCTGGGATTGTTCTTTGTACTTCAACCGCTCCTGATAGAACATAGGGAGATTGAAAAGTTGCAACTGGTGGCGATCCTGGCTGCCGTTCTCGTCAGCGTATACGGCTTGCTTCAGTATTTCAATCTGAATGTGCTTGCCAGCGTGTTTCCATACGTGCGTCCGAGCAAAGAGAGCCGGAACTTTATTCTGTCAACCATCGGCAATCCTGAGTACCTGGGCAGTTACCTGGCGCCATTTACGGTTATGCTGATTCCGCAGCTGCTGACGCGTCGCACATCAATGGCCCGCGCCATCAGGGCTCTAGGGTTTGTTCTGTTTGCATTCGTAATGCTTCTGACGGGTGCGCGCGGCGCATGGCTCGGGATGCTTGGCGGCGCTCTGTTTGTTGCATATTGGATAGTGCGCTGGAAGCCGTTGCGTGTTTCGCCACGCGCTGGCTGGATTTTGGCGCTTTTGGCAGGGATAGTGGTTTTGCTGCTGGTTATCTTTTCATTTCCTAATCCAATTAATACGCGCAACGCACGGGTAATGGGTCGCTTCAGTGAGCTGGCTGATCCGAGATCAGAATCCATCAAACAGCGCATTCTGTTTTATGCAATCTGCGCTGAGATGATTGGCGACCGCCCGATTGTGGGTTTTGGGGAGGGCATGTTTCAGGTTAACTTCTACGACTATGTGAAGCGGCTCGTTGAGAAAGATGAACGGGCGGGTATGACACTATTTGCGATTGATCTGGAAAACCGCGTGGCTGAGCATGCGCATAATGACTATTTGCAATTTTGGGTCGAGCGTGGAAGTCTAGGGCTTTTCCTCTTTGTCCTGTTGCTGCTGGCGTACTTTTCGGCGGTAAAGAGTCAGCTGCGCACTGCTCATTGCGGCAGCGCGATCTGGCTCCTGCAGTTGAGTCTGAGCGGAGCGATCGTCTGCCTGCTGATTAGCAGCACGTTTAGCTTTCCTCTGCATTTGCCTACTCGAGCGTCGCTCTTCTGGATTCTGCTTTGTATGAGTGTATGTTTGGCATTTCCGGCTTCTGGAAAAGATACTACAGGCAGGGATGCCTGTGCTACCAATGCAGGGCCGCGAGGCGATGAGGCGTAGCCGTGAAGGCTCTTTTTCTTCTGAACGCTTATGAGGAAGACGGACCCGGATTATTGATCTTTTCAATTATTCAGGCAATGCATCGCTCTGGCGCAGTTGCTTGTTCCACTGTGGCACTGTCGAGAGCAGGGCCGCTGCAAGAGCGATTTGACGCGCTTGGAGTACCTACAGCCGTGGTGGGGATGAAAAGCGTTTATGACATTGCAGCGATCGGGCGCTTCATTCGGCATATAAAACAGGGGCACTACAGTCTGCTTCATACGAACCTCATCCGGGCCGATCTTATTGGTCGGATGGCAGCCAAGCTGGCCGGGGTTCCTCTTATCGTGACTACGGAGCACGGCATTCACACGTGGGATGTGAAAGGTCGGGTTGTGAAATGGCTGGTGCGTCTCTTGTATCGTTTGACAACGCGGTTTACCGATCGGATTATTGCAGTCT
>CAZVVA010000218.1:4410-5779 GCA_964630455.1 uncultured Candidatus Sumerlaeota bacterium | reverse complement strand
ATATTATACAAGGAGATGAGAAGATGGAAACGAGACATTCCCATAACGCAGTATTATTTTCTTATCTGCAGGAAGTCATAGTTATTGCATTTTGTATTATCGTAGTACCGCTTTTATACTTTGCTACAGTTGGTTTTGCGGGGAATGAAAACGTAGCAATCCAATCGGCGGTTGCGCCAGCCGCCGCGGTACAGGCGGGGGAGCCGATTGGTTCGGGGGATGGGCGTATCCACGTGATACCAACCCTGTCGTCGCCGTCAGTTAAGAACGGTGGGCAACTGAAAATTCAGGCGCTCGTCAAAGCGGTCGAGGGCGTGAAGCAAGTTGAGGCACTGATCAAGCCTGCCGGGGGCGAAGCCGCGCAACCCGTAGATATAATTCAACTCAAGCCCGCTCGGATGAACATGGGCGGCGTCAGTCGCGACGCTACGGTGGGACTCTGGCAGGCAGAATGGGACGCGCACGGTCTCGGCGAGGGCTACTACACGGTCGTGCTGACTGTTACGGATAGCACCGGACATGTCTTCACCGACCGCTCACTTCGCTTTAGCGACCCGATTGCGGGCAACGATACGCCGGGCAGCACGGCGTATCCGAACGGTGGGCTGCGGCGGCTGGATGCCGTGACGCTGAATTCGCAAGAGAATTATCTCACGAGCGCGGTGATCGATACCGGTGCGGGGTACGCATATTTCGGCACGGGCTCCTGGCCCAGTCCCGGTCGTGTGGTGAAGGTTGCGCTGGGGGCAGGTGCCAATTCCCCCAGTTGCGTGGGTGCTGTGACGCTCAATTCGGTAGAGGATAGACTATATAGTGCGGTGATCGATCCCTCGGCAGGCTACGCCTATTTCGGCACCTGGACCAGTCCCGGGCGGGTGGTCAAGGTTGCGCTGGGGGTAGGTGCGAGCCCGCCAAGTCGCGTGGGTGCGCTGACGCTGAATGCGGGAGAGAATTTGCTCACGAGCGCGGTGATCGATCCTTCAGCGGGCTACGCCTATTTCGGTACGTATACCAGTCCCGGGCGTGTGGTGAAGATTGATCTCTCGCCCTTTAGCCGTGTGGGGGCCGTGACGCTGAATGCGGGAGAGGATTATCTCTTAAATAGCGCGGTGATCGATTCCACAGCGGGCTACGCATATTTCGGCACGGATACCAGTCCCGGGCGCGTGGTTAAGATAGACCTCTCGACCTTCAGCCGCGTGGGGGCCGTGACGCTCAATTCGGCAGAGAATCGTCTGAGGAGCGCGGTGATCGATCCCACAGCCGGCTACGCCTACTTTGGCACGGGTACCGGTCCCGGGCAGGTGGTTAAGGTGTCGCTGGGTGCGGGTGCCAAATAGCTCGGCATAGTGTTCGTTTTCGGTTCTGA
>CAZVVA010000218.1:0-4400 GCA_964630455.1 uncultured Candidatus Sumerlaeota bacterium | reverse complement strand
GCTCTATAGCGCGGTGATCGATCCCACAGCGGGCTATGCCTATTTTGGCACGTTTACCGACCCCGCCGGTCAGGTAGTAAAAGTTGCGCTGGGTGCAGGTGCGAGCCCGCCCAGCCGCGTGAGTGCCGTGACGCTAAATGCGGAAGAGGATTCTCTCTTGAGCGTGGTGATTGATCCCTCGGCCGGCTACGCCTATTTCGGCACGGGCAGCTATCCCGGACGAGTGGTGCGCGTTGGTCTTTGCCAGAAAGGCTTCGTTAAAGCCACGCGGTTTACCATGCCCGAGCCTGGGGCAGTGACAGACGTGCGCTTTTATTCCCACGACTCCGCGGGAACGCTTCGACTTGCAATATATGAAGAGGGCGCAATGAAAACCCTTCTCTGGCAATCCGGGCAGATTACCAATACCGTAACAAACGGCTTCGTCCTCTCACCGATCAGCGCGGGGACGCCAACGACCCTGCAACTCCCTGCCGGAACATACTGGCTAGCGTGGCAGGTGGACACGACAAAGAACGTGGCGAGCTACACCGCGGGTTCATCGGGCGACGGCTTCTATGCCCTGCAGTCCTACGGCACCTTCCCGGCAGAGATTGGCTCTGCCGCTCTAACGACCACCTCTGAGGTCTGGACGGAATATATCACCTATGTCACACTAACAGGTATCCAAGATTGGAAGCGTTATTGAACAATCAAATCGTAACTTTAAAATCATGGGATGGCTAATTGAAAAAGCCTTCCCATTTCTTCATTTTAACAACTAAGAGCACCTAATAAAAAGAACTATCAAACCACGACGGCACGACGCGCACGCGCCTTAGCAGCATTAAGAATTCAGAATGTAGGGGCGACCCGCCGGGTCGCCCATGCCCCCATTGTGTACGTTGTGTCGTAGTGGTTTATGCGCCTTAGGAGTATTGGGATTTCATTTTGATAGTGTCTCTAAAAGCCGGTCGCTTACTTGCTGCGCGCCACTTACTGCAGGAATAAACTTGGCCATGCAAGATTCTTCGGCTACGCCTCAGAATGACAGCGGTTGTCACTTTGAATTTCTAATTCACTATTTGTATATTGCACTGTTTATGAGACTGGGGTTTTCGTAAAAAGCATACCGCTATCTTTCCACACGCAAAAAAATTTAACCCTGACTACCTATCCTAGAAAAAAATAGCAAGAACCCTACTTGGTGATCTAGGAGCTCGATTAGGTTTGGCACAATTGACTTGATTATTCTCTCCACACTTCTTATATGTATGTCCGTCACACTTTCTTAATAAATTCTTTAGATTTGAGCACGGAGACGCTGAGGATGCTTTTAAATATTTCTCCGTGGCTCTGTGCCTCCGTGGCTAATGTAAATTATGAACAGTCCGGACAAGCCGAATAAGCGAAGTGCTGACGCGCTCATCAGGCAGCTGGGTGGGAAACTCTATCGGGCGAGTGACTATTTTGCACAAGAACAGCAGCGCCCGCGCCAGGCCGCAGTTCCTATTGACAAACTCATCCCCGACGCTGTCCCTGTTTCTACTCCTCACGGAGTAGTGGTGCAAAGACAACTTACTCTTCCCTTGCTAGCGGCCCCTGCACAACGCGGCTACGTCTTCCCTGCCGCAGATCACGTTGAAGCAGTTGACCCCGAAACTCTTTCAGCCCTTGGCCGTAATCCCGACCTCGCCAGCTGTGATCTTGAGCGAGTAGTCTTCCTTGACGTTGAAACTACCGGCTTGGCGGGTGGCACAGGAACGTATCCCTTTCTGGTCGGTCTTGGCTACTTCCGCTCCGGGCAATTCGTTGTTGAGCAGTATTTTATGGAAGACTTCGATCAGGAACTCGCATTAATGAACCGGCTCAGCGAACGGATGCCCGAATTTCAAGCCCTGGTGACGTACAATGGCAAGGCATTCGACGTCCCACTGCTCCGAACCCGGTTTATTTACAACCGCCTTCGCTCCGTGTGGGAGCTACCGCACATAGATTTGCTGCATCTTGCCAGACGCCTGTGGCGCAAGCGCCTGCCGAGTTGCTCGCTCGACAGCATCGAACAGAACATTCTCGGCATTGAGCGAGTGCATGACATAGACGGAAGTCTTGTTCCGCAGGTGTTCTTTGACTATGTGCGCGGGCTGCGACGCGAACGCATCATTCCGGTGTTCGACCATAATGCGCAGGACGTGATTTCCCTGGCAGCGCTCCTTGCGCGGCTCGCCTATTACTATCGCAAGCCCAGCACGCCGGAGCTCAATCACGCTTTTGACCTGATTGGACTGAGCTACCTGCTTGAGCGCAACGGCCGGATTGATCAGGCTGTGGAGTGCATGGAACGCGCCCTGCTGTTCGCACGTGACGAGCATCTCTCGCATCTCATCACAGCTCACATTGCAAAAATCTACAAGCGTCAAAACCGCTGGGACGATGCTGTGCAGCTCTGGCACGCCCAGATTTCCAGTTCCCACGTTTATAATCTGAATGCTTTTGTCGAGCTGGCCAAGTACTACGAACACCGGGCCAGGAACCACGCCAGAGCACAGGAAATCGTCTTGCAGGCACTCAAGTATCTCGAAATGCAGCGCGAGCTCGATGATATGCTGGATCGGGAATCACGCATTGGAAATTTCAATGCAATCCTTGACGATTTGCAATACCGCTTGAATCGTTTAAAGCGCCGTCTTGACAAGTCGCCGCCTACGCGCAAGCAGGCATCCGATAGCGACGGGTAGTACACTGCTCGACCTCTGCGCCGCTGTCCTGCGTGAAGAAGCAAGGCGTCTGCGCTCTCGAGAAGATCCGAAGCCTTCAGAGCCTATTTTTCGCGCTCCATTGTGTGGGTTTAAAGTTTTGAACCCCTACACAGTATCTTTCTCGAAGGGAGAAGACACTTATGAACGTTCGAATCACTGCAAAGCGCATTCCGAGCATACGCACCCAGCTTCTCATCTCTATTCTCGATGACCAACAGCAGTTCCTTACGGGCCTGCCGCCGACTCTCACGAAGATGGTCACCCGGTTTGCCAGGGGGGTGAAGCAAAAAACCATTAAACAAGCGTCCATCTATAGCTTCCCCCCAAAAGCAAAAATTCAGAATCTCTACGTTCAGTCCACATCACTCATTCCGCATTACCCTCTATCCGAAAAAATCAAGATCATCGCATACAAAGCACTCAGACATTGTCGAAATCTGGGGCTGCGAAATGCAGTCTTCTTGCTCAATACCAAGGCCGGAGGCGCCATTGCCAAACACGTAATCGAAGGTGCACTGCTCGGTTCGTATGAATTCACCAAGTACAAAAGTGAACAGGAGCGTCGCGGCAAAGCGCCCAATCTCGAAATCATCTGCCGCCCTGATGATCGCTCAGGATTGCTAAAGGAGTTCGAGAAGGCGCACATTCTGGCAACAGCAATCAATGCCTGCCGTGATATTGTGAACGAGCCATCTGATGTGATTTACCCTGAAAGCCTTGCCAGGATTGCACGCGAGATTGCCCGCACCAACAACCTATCGGCAACAATTCTAGACGATGCAGCGCTCAAGAAAAACGGCTACGCAGGTCTGCTCGCCGTAGGTCGGGGAAGTGTCTACCCGCCGCGGCTCATTATCCTTCGATACAATCCACCCAAAACAGCAAGCTCGCATCATCTCTGTCTGGTCGGAAAGGGTGTGACATTCGATACGGGAGGCATCTGCCTCAAGTCTCACAAAGATATGTGGCACATGAAGAGCGATATGGCGGGTGGGGCCGCTGTGCTCTTTACCATGCAGGCAATTGCACAGCTGAAGCCCCCGATCAAAGTGACGGGAATAATACCCGCTGCCCAGAATGCTATAGATGCAAAAGCCGTTTTGCCCGGCGAAATTATAAAGGCCAAGAATGGGAAAACCATCCACATCGAAAATACGGATGCTGAAGGTCGGCTGGTACTCACCGATGGATTCGCCCGTGCAGGCGAAGAAAGGGCCACCCACCTGGTTGACGTCGCCACGCTCACGGGTTCAGTTATCCGCGCGCTCGGCACTTCGATCACAGGCATCTTGGGCAACAACAGGCAGTTCGTTGAGCAGATAATCTCCCTCGGGTGCCGAATGGGAGAAGATTTCTGGCAGCTTCCACTGTACGAAGAGTACAAACAACAGTTGAAATCTGATGTCGCAGACATCAATAATATTGGTTCTTCTCCGAATGCAGGAGCCATTACGGCAGCCCTGTTCCTTCAGGAATTCGTTCCCAGAGACATTCCATGGGCGCATCTTGACGTTGCGGGAACGGCGCTGGCGGAAAAGGAGTGGAAGTATTATAAGCCGGGTGCCACCGGCGCTTGTATAAAAACGCTAACAGAAATCTGTCTGCAATTCGAGTCCGCGACAAAAACGCAGTGACCCGGCGTATTGCTTTACGCGTCTCCAC
>CAZVVA010000217.1:0-5787 GCA_964630455.1 uncultured Candidatus Sumerlaeota bacterium | reverse complement strand
AAGCAATTGGTATTATTCACCGCTGTGAGCTCAAGTGCCTCCGCGCCCACCGCCGTCTCTGGCATATCAAACACCACCGGCGCTCCTGAGGCGGTCCATCCTTCGGTATCACCCTCAAACCCATAATCCCGCACATTCCCATCCCAAATGAGCCACCTTATGTTTTCGTTCATATAGCCTATTTCCTGAGACTTACCACCTATTACATACAAATAGTACTTGCCCTTGACCTCAGCAATGCAGCTGCCCGCGGCGAACCGAGCCGGTGATGCTACGTCATTAAATAATAACCAGCCCGGATTTCGCGTACCTAGTGGGCCGTAGCGCTCTAAGCTATCAAGATAAATAAGACCGTCAGATGTGGATCCTGTTGTGTCTAATCCGTAGCCAATAAAGAGACATCTTCCCCATGCATCGCCTATCGCAAAGCTTCTTCTATAACTCATCGTTTCCTTAACCTTTTCCCAATTACTTGAGTCTCTATTATAGAACTCTGCACTATCCAACCACCCTGATGTCATGCTGTTATACATGCTGCCTCCAGATATATATATTTTTCCCCCGACCACGCCAGATGCGGCAAAGTCTCTAGGACTGTTCAGCGGCTCTTCTTCATGCCAGCCAAGATCCTCTTTGAACGAGAACACCCTTCTACTGTTTTCGTACTCACTAGGAGACCCACCACCAATATAGTAAAAAGTTTCTGAGAGGCACTCCCCCCGAGCACCGCTTGTGTATGTAGTGGGTAATGACTCAGCAGCGGTCCACACGTCCCGCAGTGTATCGTAGACCTCAACGGCCTGCTCAATCTCTCGGTGATACCCTCCGCAACAGATTATCTTTTCCCCCGTAGCACCACTAGCCAAATTTGAGCTGGCAGTGGGCTTTGTGCGAAGAGCGCTCCAACTATCTGATACCTGGTTATAACACTCATTCTGTGCGGAATACACTCCCGGGCCCTCCTCGCCGCCAATCGCATAAATTTTCCCTCCCGCCCTTTCGACCGCCAGCCGATTCCTAGCTGTCGGCATGGGCGCCATACGTTCCCATTGGCTGACGGCGGTGGTTTCAATAGTCGTTGAGTTCGTGGTGCTTGCGTCTAGGATGTCTAGAGTAATTATGTTGACGACATCCGTGAATCCGATACGTGCATCATCAGGGATACGAACTCCAACCTCAAAATATTTAGCCGTGTTGCCAGGCATTATGTCCGTATCTGTCAGCTCTATGCCGGTTCCGTCTTCATAGATGACCGTGTCCCAGCGGTTGCCTGTAACCTCGAGCATAAACGAAGTCACGGTTCCCGTCTGATTCTTGATCCTTATGCGATAGCGTACTTCCTCTCCTCTGTAACCATAATCCCTCTGTATGGGCGGCGAGATAAATACACCCCTTGTCGGCGTCCATAGTATAGCCATTTCGTTATGCACCAGCGGCTCACTGTCGCTCCAGCAGCGATATCCAAGCCCATCTGTTCCGTCCACATTCTCCAATCCAATAATTGTGCCTTCTCCATAAGGATGCCGTGCCTCGTCGACTTTCTTATACTGGAAGAGTATCTCCCCGGTCCCTTCAAAAAGGATTGCCTCAAGAATCACCTTCGGAGGATCTGGTATCCACGTATTACTCCCTATCCATTCCACCACAAACGCGCGATGCGGCTCTTCGCCAAGCGTCTGATAATAGACGTACTCTCCCCACGCGTTTTTGACCGCAAGTGCCTCTGATTCTATAGAATATAAGGACACGAAGTTATTGGGAATACTTATGCTTGGTATACATTCATGGTTGTAATAAGTGTAAAATGACGAGAAGAAAAGGCCGCCATTCTTGAACACTACCACCGAGGTGTATGTGTCCCCATCATAGATGAAGGGAAAGCCGATAGGTATGGTCTCGTTGGCTATGTTGCCGGGATAATTTGGAGAGTCAATAGATGATGTTGTACCAATATCGGAGATTTCAAGCCATTCGTAGACAGGACCAGTTTCATCATCACTGGTAAGATATGTGTAGCCAAATGACTGTGCATCGCATAGACCTGTATGAGTAAAACTTAAGACGAGCACAACAAGAATGATTTCTGTACAACGCCTTATCAGCGGAAGAAGCACCCTTAATGCACACAAATCCACTGTATCCCTTTTGAGACTCTGCGCTAATTACCCTAGCGCAACAGAGAAAGCAGGAGTGCGAAAATAACGACCGTCACAAGGACAGCCACTGCGGATTTCTCTGCCGTTAGGGAATGAAGCTTCTGTATTCCCGCAAACATTATGTAGACGCCATAGAGAGAAATCAGGATCCCAATATTATACGGAATAAACCACACGACAATCGGCAGAATGCTATAGGCAACAATCCGCAACGATGATTCCAGATTTCCTTCTCCTTGCAAGAGCTTTGTCATAACCAGGATCACAATAGCACCAACAGCAAACCCGACTACAAGAGACAAAAAGTACATGATCCCAATACCCAGCGGCACTTCACCAAACAGGAGCCTGAGGAACATGCTAATGAAACAGACGACGCCACCGAAGATCATCGGCTCCAGAAGTCCTGTTCCAACACGCATCTTTTCGAAAAAGGTTATTGGATTCTTGATCACATTAATGGCGTCCTGGAGATAACCTTGCACCGTCCCCGGAGCCCCTAGCTCGAGCGGGCCTGTGAGCGTCTCGATCTCGCCTAGCTTGGCTGCGGCCCCTTTGGCCTCCAGATCCACATCAATGAATCCTCCAACCCCTTCCGATGAGGTCGAAGCGATCGCCTGTTGCAATTTGGCGATTTCCTGCTTGGCTCTTGCCAGGCGCAGGCTGTTACGCTGCTCCTCGCGCTGATACTGATCAGCTTGAAGCTCGCCAACTTTGAATTTCACTTCCAGATTCTTCAACTCCTGCGCATACACCACCACGGACTTCTCGGCTTCTTCCAGTCGCGCCTTCATCTCTTCCTTTCGCGCGGTAATCGCGTCGCTCGCCAGTTCAATCGCGGTGCTATACTTCTGCCTCAGCGCTTCGTACTGATCGTCAGCAACTGCTCCTTCGCTCTTCAGCTTCTCGAGATTCGACAACAGACGTTCCGCTTTCTCTTTTTTCGAAAACTCACGCTGCAGAACTCTCATGTTCCTCTCCCTCCCATGATCTGGTTAAGGCCTACCCTGCGCGCAACTTTTTTGTTCAGCCGGGAATAACCTTTACCCTCGCTCGTCTTTTCAAGAAATTCTTGCCTGCTGTGGCCCGCCTTTGTCAAGTCATACCTCGCTAAGAGACTACACAAACCAACATCTAATCAGCTGGAGACAGCAAGCTGCCCCTCATCCGCCTTCAGACATCGAGCCCTGCCCTGGTTTCAATGAAAAGTCCTTCTTAATAGGTATTATGTGAATCCGTCCCTGATCGGGCACTGCCTCGTAGAGAACATACGTCACTCCATCATCACCACGCACATTCACGCATTGAATGAAATTCGATTGTATCACCTGTACCTCTTTCCACTCTTGCGGTACGCATGTGGTCAGGGTCAACGGCTCATTATAGATGTCATCCGGCAGGTCGTCGGTCAGCAGAAATGTGATTTTCTCCGCGGCCACTGATACGTCTGAAACTCTGGCAGATTCTCGTTCTCTTATATACTTGACTAGAGAGAGAAATGGCGCCACCCAGAGATTCTCACGCCGATTCTGCACGGAGTCGAGAAATTGAACAAACCTCTCCCGGGGCAGCGGCTCCCATGCCACACCATCAATACCGTGAAATGTCACCATCAACCAACCGCGCTGGGCAATAGCTTCGTCCACCCAACCCGTCATGGTGGAAAGCGCCGTATCGCTGCGCGGGCTGAGACGCTTGATAGCGTAAAAATCAGGAGGTCGCGCCGTGTTAATCCCCTGCGGTGCGCGGCCTGCGATATAGTAGTCAGCGGCGATGCGCTGCACCCGCTCATCTGAACTGCCGTAAGGAAAACCGATGGTGAGACAGCGAAGCGGCGCAAGCTCCCTGTCAAGGATCTGTTTTGGGAGATGCAATTCCTCTCGAATTTCATCTTCCGACTCTAGCTCCGCCAGATGCGGATGCGTATGCGTATGGCTGGCGATTTCATGCCCGTGCGCGGCAAAAGCGCGCCAGTCGGCCCACGTTCCATGATCAACATCCACATTCGCATAATCCTTGATTTCAGCGTCCGGATTGTCGATCCAATCCGTGGGCACAAAGAAAGTGCCCTGCATGTCGCGGGCATTGAGCAGTTGTACGTACGTCTGCGTAGGTCCCAGAAGCGCGTCATCAAACGTCAGGCTAATAGCTGCCTGCTTATTACCCGCCCACAGACAGATCTCCGTCGTTCCCGGTGCTTCACGCGCTGGCTGCTGCCGCTCAAACACCAGTCCGCATCCAAGCATCTCGAAAACCAGCAATACGCCACATACGATTAAAGAGGCACGTTTCATGAGGTGTATCCTTTCCATTAGTCTGTACCAGCATCTTTCTCGCCGTTGCAAAATTCCCTATGCTCTGAAAAACGAGAGTATTTTCAAAGCAATCATGCCAGAAACATTGTTTAGTCTTCAACAATCCTGTATATCGAATACCTGCCCCAGAAGATCTTTATCTTCTATAATACTCAGACCATGAAAATCAATATTAAACCGCGTGACGGCGAAATATTACACCTTTCGCCGCCAAGCTTTTGTTGAGGTGTGCTTAGCATTGCTCAATTGCCACCCGTCCACAACTGGCCTACAACCCTGCGCCTTCCTCCTTGACACCGCACTATTCCTTGAGTATCTGTTACTTGTTCCGCGCGGTAAGAAAGCGCCCTGTTTACATGTTCGTCGTGTTATCTGCAGACGCTGCCCTTTGGAAAAAGACTCGAAGCAGTCAGACAAAAACAGTTGAGAACACGCGTACCACGATGAAGGCAAGGATCGCACCTACTATGCACGCTGTCATCCTAGCTGCAGGGTATGCCACGCGCATGTTTCCTCTTACGGAAAATTGCCCCAAGGCGCTTTTAACTGTTGGCGGTGTGCGGATTATTGACTATCTGCTGTCAAACCTTTTGGATCTGAAGGAGCTCCAGCACATCTCCCTGGTTACTAACCATAAGTTTTATCCGCATTTTGAAAATTGGCTGAACTGGCGAAGGTTTCCTGTTGAGATAACGCTGATTGACGATGAAACAGCATCGAATGAATCACGACTTGGCGCTATTGGAGACCTGGCTCTGACAATTGAACGTCAGAATATTGAGGATGATGTGCTCGTGCTGGGCAGCGATAATGTCTTCCAGTTTTCTCTCACAGAGCTCATTCGTTTCGCTCATTTGAAGCAGGCCGACTGTGTAGTTGCACGCAATGTTGACGATCTGGCGGCTCGTCAGCACACGGGAATCGCTGTAATAGAATCCAACGGTCGCATCAGCAACTTTGAAGAAAAGCCCCAGCAGCCGCAGTCCAACTGGGCCGTTCCGCCGATCTACTACTTCCGGCACGACACCCTTGCCTTGATCCATCGCTACCTTCATGAAGGGCATAATCCCGATGCTCCGGGGAACTTCATCGCGTGGCTGCACAAGCAAAAACCTGTGTATGCCCTGAAAATTGACTCGCACGTTCTCGCGATCAGCACTCCCGACTCATTCGTGCGCGCAAATCAAGCGCTCAATCACCCTACCCTTAAGGAGTTTGGATTCCGTGTCTGGTAAAGTAAAAGGCTCTTTGTCAGATAGGTCAGCAAGAATAGTCATGTGTCAGATAGCAAGTTGAGCATTTGCAGGCTTCTAATA
>CAZVVA010000216.1:0-5791 GCA_964630455.1 uncultured Candidatus Sumerlaeota bacterium | reverse complement strand
AAACGCTTAATGTTAATGAGGCTCGCCCTCGCACGGAAGGCCGTCGAGGTGGTGGAGGAGGAGGAGGAGGCCGAGGTAGAGGAAAACCAGGAGGTGGGCGGCGCTTCTAGTAAGCGGCCCGCCTGTTCGTTGTACGCAGACAAGCACTCTGATCTGCCTGTGGTAGGTAGATCATAGTTAAAACTTCGCCCAACACGTGGCTGGAGCCAAGCGCACTCCGCGGGGCCGCTCTCCTTGATGAAGAAGATGGTTGACTGGCCTCTCGCCTATGCGGTCGCGATGCAGGTTGTTAATAACGTCTTCGGGGCAGTGATCATTGCGGAGCTGTTGCGTGTTCTGATTTCCTCTGGTGCCTCCTGGAGCGACACGAGGGATTTCTAGATAGTTGGGGTGGTCTGGGTAGTTATGACATTTCTGTCAGTGGGAGGGTTTATGTTAATGAAGCATGCTTTGCACGCTTTCTATCTAACTACTCACTGCAGCCGACTGTGCTGAGGTGGATGGTCTAAGAGGGAACCGTGACGGCAAACCCAGGTTTGGGGAGAAAGGGCAATTCTGCACAACGAACACCATGACAGCGTCGGGGATGTACGACCCCGACGTTTTTTGTATGTGAGTGAGAGCAAATGAAGATAATGGCCATGGTGCCAACGTATAATGAGGCGGAGAATATTCAGCCGCTTATTCGTGAGCTTCTGGCTTTGCGCAGCGACATGGAAGTTGTGGTGGTTGATGATCACTCGCCTGACGGCACGTGGCAGCTGGTTGAGGAGATGTCTGCTGCCAACCCGCGCGTGCATCTGGTACATCGCACTCGCGAAAAGGGACGCGGCTCCGCTGGCATTGCTGGTTTTCTGTACGCGGTCAACGCAGACGCAGATTACATTATCGAGATGGATGCCGACTTTTCCCATCATCCCCGCTTTATTCCCTCTCTGCTCGAGGTAGCGGAAAAGAGTGATGTGGTTATTGGATCGCGCCTGGTTCCCGGAGGGAAAGAAGTAGGAAGAGGTCAGCTGCGGCCTCTCATTACCATTCTGGCGAATTGGTACATCCGTACCGTGCTGCGCCTTCCAGTGAAAGATTGTACGTCGGGATTTCGCGTATTTCGGCGCAAGGTACTGGAGCAGATTGGACTGGAACGGATGACGTCGAACGGCCCGGCAATTGTTCAGGAGATTCTCATTGCCTGCCACGCGCAGGGATTTTCCTTTGCGGAAGTGCCAATCGTGTTTGAAGAACGCCTTGCCGGAAAGTCCACATTTACGCTGCGCATTATGTTGAATGGGCTGTGGTCTGTGCTGAAGTTTCGCTTTCGGAGACCTCGTTGAAAAGGCCTTTGCGCGATTTGATTGACGAGACGTCGTCGCATCAGCAGGTGCATGCACTGCTCCGCGGTTGTCTTCGCTGCGCGTCCTTCGGATACTTGCAACTCCATGAAACGCGCCAATTCGCCTACAAAGCAGGACTAAAGTCCTCCGTTCGCCTACCGTGCAAAGTTATTTCCATTGGCAACATTACGCTGGGTGGTACGGGAAAGACCCCATTTACCGAAAAGGTGGCCCTGGCATTGCGAAACGATGGACATCGGGTAGCCATCTTGAGCCGTGGCTATGCCAGACCGAAGCATGGCGGCAATGTGGTCGTCGTCTCCAATGGAACGCACATAATTGGTGATTTCCTAACAGCAGGCGACGAGCCGCTGGTTCTCGCGCATAATTGCCCCGGTGTGCCTGTAGTTGTTGCTCGCCAACGCGCTGCAGCAGGCCAGAAAGCAATCAAGGACTTTGGCACAACGGTTTGCGTGCTGGATGATGGATTTCAACACTGGCAGCTGGCGCGCGACTGCGACGTGGTGCTCCTTGATGCCAGCAAGCCGCTCGGGAATCTGAAGATGTTCCCGGCAGGTACACTCCGCGAGCCTCTATCGGCACTTCGGCGCGCCGACATGGTAGTGTTGATGGCGAAGGCCGACGAAGATGTTCAGCTCAGCGAGATGGTGGAGGAGGTGCAATGCACGGGTTTCACAGGGCCGATTTTCCGCGCAACGTATCAGGCGGAGAGTGTGGTTCCGTTTAAAGGATCACCCGTCGAGTCGCCCGAGTGCCTGCGCAGGAAGCGAGTAGTTGCGATTTGTGGGATCGCCCAGCCGGAATCGTTCTTTGCGCTGCTGAGGCGTCACGGGGCCAATATCATCAAGACCTGCGTCTATAGCGATCATTACATTTACCGGCCGGATGATATAGAAGCGCTGCGCCAGCTCGCTCAGTCGCTTAACCCTGATATCATGCTGACTACCCAGAAGGATTTTGTGAAAATGGTAAAGTATCGTACAGACGATCTACCCATTCGCTATCTTAAGATACGAGTTGCGTTTTGCCCGCCGGAGGACGAAGGAAAATTCTTGCAAAATTTGCTGAAGGTAGTAACCGAAGCACGCTGTACCTGATAGCTGGGGGAGCATCTGCAAACTAGTAGGATTCCGTATCAATTGTAGGGACAGATTATAATCTGTCCCTACAGATTCACAGGCCGAATGAGAAAGTGCTCAATGTGAGTAAGATATGAGTATTGATACTGTACAAGAGAAGATTACAGTGCCGGCGGTAGTCAGGCGTCAGATCGAGTCCGCACGCCTTGACTACTGTGCAATTTGCGGCAAGTGCAACTCTGTGTGTCCCTCATATCGCGAGTTTCTTATGGAGATGCATTCCCCGCGAGGTCGACTTGCCTTGATTCACGCTTACGTCCGGGGAGAGCTCAAGGCAACGGAAAAAGTTCTTGAAGCAATATCGCACTGCCTGGGGTGCGGGGCGTGCACCTCAGCATGTCCCGCAGGAATACGACCTGCAGATGCGTTTCTGTGGATTCGCTCGGTGCCAGACTTCCGAGGTATACGCACACAGTTCGAGCGTTTTCTCCTGAAATGTGTTGCGCGCGATCAGCGCCTGATGCGCATAGCCACAGGTCCGCTACGCCTCTATCAGCGCATGGGTCTTCAGGCGCTTGTCCGACGCTTGCAAGTCTTGCGTCTCTTGCCGTTTCATCTTGCTGCCCACGAATCACTGTTACCTGCCTACCAGGGGCGTCCCTTTCTCGATCGCATTGAGGAACGCACGGCCAGCGTTGCTGAGCCCAGGGGGCGCGTACTCTATTTCGTAGGATGTGCGATGAATCTACTCTTTCCACGGGTGAGCCAGGCAACCCACCATATGCTATTGAAACTCGGCTATGAGGTTGTCACGCCCCAAGACGTGTGGTGTTGCGGAGCGCCGCATCTCCACGAGGGCGAGCTCGAGCTGGCCCATCAGCTCGCGCGCAAGAATTGTGAACGACTTCTGCGCGACGATACAGTGGCCATTGTTACAGACTGTGCAAGCTGTGTCGCGATGCTGAAATCCTATCCGGCGTTCTTTGAAGATGAGAGCACTGAGGCGAAAGCAGCGCGAACCATAGCGCTGCGCACGCGCGACGTGGGCGAATTTCTCTGCGAGGCTGGCCTTGAACCTGAGCGATTCCGCTCGTATAACGGTTTGCGCATTACCTATGATGATCCGTGTGAATTGCGACACGGCCAGAAGATCGAAGACTCTCCGCGCAGGTTGTTGCAATGCCTTCCGGGAATTCAGTACGTTGAGTTGCCGGAAGCCGACTGGTGTTGCGGAGGTGCGGGCGCATATGCAATAAAGCATCAGGATATGTCAAAACGCATTCTGGAGCGCAAAATGGCACAGCTGTGCTCGCTTCGCGTAGATGCAGTGATCACCGCAAACCCCGGCTGCCTTCTTCAGATGGAACGCGGTGTTCGGGAATCTGGTTTGCCGCTGCGCGTGTTACATTTGAGCGAGCTCCTGAATGAGAATTACGCTGAGCAAGCAGATAACGCAGCAGTGCACATAACACCCTGACGCGGTTTTTTTCTCCTATCCCACATTCTGTCTTAGATGATTTTCTGACAGAGCCCCACACCATTAAATTCGTTGTCCATGACGCAGGATATGCCTCAGAGCCGCAGTACTACATGGGGCCAATTCCGCCATTTCTCTTGACACATCAGATATAATAGCGGTAAATAAAACAGATGCACTTCAACGCCAAGTTGAAAACTTCCAGGAGGTAGATACAATGGTTACAAAAAGGGTGATATTCTTGATAGGCGTTTGTGGACTCATGGTGCTGGTTGGGTACGTATATGCCGATATTCCGCACATGATTAATTATCAGGGCGTAGTTGAGGTTGATGGAGTCAGATTTGACGGCACAGGGTATTTCAAATTTGCTATCGTGAATGCGGCTGGAGATGTGACCTATTGGTCAAATGATGGCACAAGTGTCGCGGGCAGTGAACCTACCAGTGCTGTCTCATTATCAGTTTCCGAGGGTAGATTCAGCGTGCAACTGGGCGATACCAGCTTGCCTAATATGACTCAGGGAATTCCCCTTGATGTGTTCAATACTGCTGAGACGTATGCGCGGGTTTGGTTTGATGATGGAGTAAACGGCTCCCAGCAGCTCAGCCCTGACAGCCGCCTACAAAGCACGCCATATAGTTATAAAGCAGATGATGCACAGACGCTCAATGGTCAGCAGAGCAGCTCTTTTATTACCTCCGCCGGTGACTTTGGCCGTTCGGGCGTGGCTACGAATCTCTACGAAGGCAGCCAGACATTGACCGAGAAATATCTTAATGCCATAGGTCCGGACAGCATCAGCGGGTCAAGCAGTGGAGGCATTCTGAGCGCAACGAATAGCGGAAGCGGATCTGCCGTCTATGGCGACGCCACTGATAATGGGGAAGTAGAAAACTATGGCGGTTACTTTGTGGCCGGAGGAACGGATGGCCGGGGTGTTTACGGAGAGGCCACGAATAGCGAGGGAGGATCTTTTCAATGCAATTATGGCGGGTACTTTAAGTCTGCGGCCAGCTCTGGCGTGGGAGTCTATGGCGAGGCCAGCAGTACCGCGCAAACATTACAACATAACTTCGGAGGCTACTTTACAGCTGCGGGCGGCCTAGGTACCGGGGTTTATGGTAAGGCTACAGGCGAAGAAGGCCGGGGCGTCACAGGGTATGCCAGTCATACGGGAGAGTATGGCTGGACTTACGGCGGCTACTTTTCGGCTGTGGGCGCACAAAGCCGGGGTGTTTTCGGCGCAGCCACTAATAGCGGAGATGTGACAAACTACGGCGGCTATTTTAAGGCCGCGGGCGAACGAGGCCGGGCCGTTTTCGGCGATGCTACTAAAACAGGAGCCTCTGTACAGAACTACGGCGCCTACTTCAAGGCTGCAGGCGGGACTGGTCGAGGTGTCTACGGCGAGGCCACTGATGGCGGAGATGTAGAAAATTACGGCGGCTACTTTACGGCTGCGGGCAGAACGGGCGGGGGCGTCTACGGCGAGGCCTCAGGCCTCTTTGGCCGGGGCGTTTCCGGCAAAGCCACGGGCAGCACTGGCACAGGGGTCTCCGGTGTGGCCTCGGGCAGCAATGGTATAGGCGTCAAAGGCGAGGCCTCTGATACAGGGCCTGGGACCGACTACGGCGGCTGGTTTAAGGCCTCGTCCTCCTATGGTGTAGGCATCTACGCTTGGGCTACGGGCGCATCTGGCAATGGCGTTGAAGGCTATGCCTCAGGCGCCAGTGGCACGGGCGTCGTAGGCTCTGGTAAATCGTATAGCTTTTATGCCATAGGCCCTCCTGGTAGTATAGATTACGGCACATTCACTGGCGGCCATGACGTGAAGCTTTCGAATGATTTTCCCGCAGATGTTGAGCCGGGGATGATTGTTT
>CAZVVA010000215.1:0-5816 GCA_964630455.1 uncultured Candidatus Sumerlaeota bacterium | reverse complement strand
TTGTAGGGGCACGCCGCGGCGTGCCCTATTATCATGGGCAACCACAAGGGTTGCCCCTACGAACCGCCCCGATTATTCTGTGCAATCCGCCGCGGCGGGTTGCCCCTACAGCTGTTCAATACCTGCCGAACTGTTCCACGAGCTCAGAAACCAGACTGACTCTCGTAATGTCGCTGCGCGGAGGCACCTGATCGCCGACACCGAGCACAAAGCGCGGATTCTCTCGTAGGGTGGTAATGTACTGAATTACGTAGTCGCGGAATTCTTCTTCTTTGTAACCGGGGCGAAACATCGCACCGGGAATCCCACCCCAGAGCACTATCTTCTCGTTCGTCAGTGCGCGCAACTCACCAGGCCGCACATCACCAATTGGAAATGGAGTAAGGCCCTCCACGCAGTCCAGACCCGTGCGTGCAAGCAATGGCAGAAGCCCCCGTAAGGTACCGTCAATATGAGTCAGGCACAATTTCCCCGCGGCGTGCAGCTCCTTGATGCGCCGTTCATAGTACGCAAAGCTATATTGCTCGAAGAGCCGTGGACTCACTACCTCGCTTGTCAGATTGTCTGGAAACATGACCAGAGGCCCTGGCGTCTTTGCAGTGAGACGATACGCCATGTTGTCCGACACTTCCATGCAGTCGAAAACTATCCGCATTTCCTCTGGTTCTTCACAGTGGGCGTAGATGGTCGTCTCCACACCGGCAAACTCCACGAACATTCGCGATAGCGGAGTGCGCGGCACTGACATAACAGGGAGTCCCTGGTTGCCGTAAAGTGTTAGACGATGCTCTACTTCCCCGTGATTTTCCTCGTATTGTTGGCTGTCAATGATGTAACGCAACGCACGCAGATCGTGCGCGCTTTTTACCAAGCACTCGGTAAATGCCCAGGTGAATGACTCTGGCAGGTAGCGTTGCACTTCGCGCAGCTCACCCATCGGCGTCGCAAAGGTTCGCACCAGATGAGCTCCCTCTCGCACCGTGCGCACAGTACATCCATGCGAGAGACTCCATGCCGAGCAGAGCGGCAGATAGATGCCACAGCGAAGATCACGGTGTAGATCAACCACACCATCTTTTTGATACCGCTGATCCAGCTCGTCTAATTCCACTGCTGCGGTATGCCACCAGGACAGATCGGCGAACCACGGGACACGATGCGGCACTTCATTGCGGAATACTGCCAGAAGTTGCTCGCGGGGAGAAAGTGTCTGATCTCGGGGTGAATCCGCTGGCATCAATTTGTATCCAGGATTCTTTGTGCAGTGTGCTGCGTCTGCTTCTGCAGCCGGCTGAACAGTGCCGTATCCTGCGAAGCGTGACTATGCGGGAATGTCGCACAACGTCAGGCGATAGCCGGGATCAAGAGGTATTCTGAGCCGGAGGTGCACCCTTGCTACAAAACTCCTCGATCCGTTTTATGACCTGTGCTTGAAGATCCTTCAGGAGTTGACGTCCTTCAGCGTGATGGAAAAGACGAAGGCGCACGGAGACATTTGCAAGCAACTGTTTTGCCACATCCTGAGGCAAGTTCAGGCGGGCAAAAATCCACGCAATAGCGCAGCCATAGTGTGCCAGGTAGACTGAACGATCAATCGAGGTCGGCCCTTGATCGCACGGTGCGGAGCGAGGAGTCTCGCCCACAACCGCTTTGCTCAAAAGCGCCTCCACAACCGGCACGGTCTCCGTACCGTAGCGCCAGTATTCTGCCTCAGATAAACAGGCGAAATTCGGCTGCAACTTGACGAAGAGATCCTGGGCTGTTTGATGGCTGTAAACCTTATAGCCGCTTTGCGTATCAGCAACGTTGCCGCATGGTGAGCAGAATTGGCGGTTGGCCACACGTCCTTCGCGTGCAAGGGCTATGGCGACGCTCTCGATCAGCACGCGGCTTTGCAACTCTTCCAGTTCCGCCCGTTCAAAACCGAGCGGCGCATCGAGGGTCTGGCGGCGGCCGATTACCAGAATGCGGGTGTTTTTCGTTGTCTGAAAGATATGCTCTGCAAAGCATACCAGCGGTGGCAGGTCAGAGACCAGGTGTGAGCCGTCGCAATCGCGTACGACCAGGTACGACAGCTCCGGATGCTTGAGCAATTGCTCCATTCCGTGTTTCACGGCATACTGCTTACCGCGGTTGGCCTCGAGCGCTTGCAGGTCAAAGAGGTTGCCCCAGACGCCGAGCAATTTACGCTGCAGCTTGTGTGCAAGCTCCGCGGTGCGCGCATTGCCATCAACAACAAGGCAGAGATTCTTTGGGTGAATGAAATGCTGAGAATCGCTAAGTGTCGCGTGGAGTGTCTTATATACCACCTCGTCTGACAGATCCTTATGAAACCACACTGGAATAACCATTCCCGTACAGTCGCGTATCCAGTTAAAGGAATGAATAGGGGGAGTTATCATTGCTCGCTCTCCTGTCAGCCGGGTGAAGTTATGTACTTGTGCACCGTCTCGCTATGTGCGGCCCGGTCATGCACACGATGCAGATTTCCTATTAGACAAAGCACAAAATGATTGCAATGAAAAAAAGGTGAGACATGAGGTCGTGCAGATTGCTTTAAGAACGTAGGGGCGTATTGCAATACGCCCCTACACTACTACACTACGATTCAAATAAATGCCGCGCTGTTGTCAGGCGCTTGCGTTACGGTTGCGCGGGCCCGCTTGGCAGCTTCACCGATTCCCCTGCAAAGCTGGTAAACGGTTTGAGGAAATTGGCGAATTCCATGGGAAAGATGTACTTGGTTGAAGGACTGGCGCCGATGTCCTTGAGCGCTTCAAGATACTGGAGGCTCATTGTTTTGGCATCAATGCGCTTGGCAACTTCGAATATCTTTTCCAGCCCGAGTGCATAGCCTTCGGCGCGCAGAATGAGTGCGCGGCGCGTTCCTTCGGCCTGAAGAATCGTAGCCTGGCGCTCACCTTCGGCAACCAAGATCTTTTGCTGCTTAACACCCTCGGCTTCAATAATTATGGCACGGCGAGTCCGCTCGGCAGACATCTGCCGTGTCATGGCTTCCTGTATCTCGCGAGGCGGCTCGATCTCACGAATCTCCACGGCAGTCACTTTTACGCCCCAGCGCTCCGTCACTTCGTCCATCTTGACCCGCAACACGGCGTTGATCTGCTCGCGCTTGGCCAGCACATCGTCCAGCACGATATCGCCCACCACCGCACGCAGCGTGGTTGTGGCAATACCTTGCGAGGCAGCAGCAAATCTCTGCACCTGGACCACGCTGAGCACCGCATCCAGTACCTTCCAGTAGATCAAAAAGTCAATGGCAACCGCCGCGTTGTCCTTGGTGAAACAGGTCTGGCGCGGGATTTCAAGAAACATCTCACGCAGATCAACCCACACGGGAATATCAACAAACGGAATCAAGAGCACAAAGCCTGGCCCGCGAGCGCCGATGCATCGGCCTAACCGAAACACCACCATGCGCTTATACTCCCGCACGATCTTAATGGCCATCAAGAGCAGGATGATGACCAGGAACAGAATGATGCCGAACACGTACTGCACCATAGTAGGCCTCCTCCTTTTTATCTTTTTATTTACCTAGCTTAATCGTGCTTCCTACTTTCTCCACCCGGAGTGTCAGCCCCTTCACCTCCAACACGCGAATCTTCTCGCCTGGTCTAAGCGGTTCGCCGTCAGTATAGGCGTTCCATTCCTCTCCATCCACATGCACAATGCCTGACGGATCGAGCGGAAGTTTCACCACACCTTCGGCATTCTCCAGTCGCTCAATACCCGAAACAATCCGGCCACGATGTGCCCTCCAGACCAGACGGATCACAATGAGAAAAAACGCCGTGGTCACGATCACGAATGCCAGGATCAGGCTCTTGCCCACTGTGTAAAAGGGCGATGGCGAAAAGAGAATAAGAGAGCCAAGCGCAAATGCTATAATCCCACCCAATCCGAGCGCTCCATAGGATGGCGTCTTTAGCTCAAGCACAAAGAAAATCATCGCCAGGATGATCAGAAAAATACCCCCCAGGTTGACCGGCAAACTGGCAAACGCCATGAGCGCGAGGATGATGAATATTGCTCCTGCGACCCCCGGAAAGATGGCACCAACGTGCGTGACTTCGTAAATGAGTCCATAGATGCCGAGCAGGAAGAAGATGTACGCCACATTCGGATCTGCCAGCGCGTGAAAGAACTTTTCGCGCCAGTTCATCGAGATTCGTTCTAGCGGCATATCGCGCGTGCGAAGCGTCTTCGGCCCACCGCGCATCATTGCAACCTTGCCATCCAGCTGGCGCAGTAAGTGAGGTATACTTTCCGCCACGATATCAATAACGTCGGCTTCCAGGGCTTCGTGCTCGGTTATCGAGACGCTCTCGCGCACAGCCTTCTCAGCCCATTCGACGTTCCGGTGACGAGCTTCCGCAATGGACCTAATATATGCAGCCGCGTCGTTAAGGATCTTATCAGATGCTCCTTTTCCAGTCAGGTCAACAGGATGGGCAGCGCCAATATTTGTGGCAGGAGCCATGGCGGCAAAGTCGGCAGCCATCGTGATGAATACACCTGCTGAGGCCGCGCGGGCTCCACTTGGCGACACATAAACAACTACCGGAACTGCGGCATTCATTATCTTTTGTACTATCACGCGCATTGAGGGATCCAGTCCACCCGGTGTGTCGAGCTCCACAATCACGCATTCGGCATTCATCTCTTCTGCAAGTTCGATGCCTCGCGTAATATAGTTGGCCGCCATCGGGTTGATCACACCCTCGAAGCTCAGGAGCGCTACTGCACCAGACGTGACAGTATCACGCGGTGCTGCGGCGAGCCCGGCCCAGAGCAGAAGAAATCCAAGCACCGGAATAGCCCGGCGCCGTATGTGCTTGCTCATGGCTTTAGTCCCCTTACAAAATAGACATGCTGCAGAAATCCATCTGGCATAATCCGCCGCAGGCGGATAAAACTGAAACTTCCTGACCTACCTTACGCCAGTTTGAGCGTTTATCCAATCCGCAGGAAATTGCTGAATGCAAAAAATTCTGCCTGGCATACAACTCTGCTGTGATTAGAAACAATACGGCGGGAGAAGTCAATATAAACCACGCATCATTTGGACAACGTACTATTTTTTTGCCTAGGGCCACGCCGCGGCGTGTCCCTACTACAACGTCCATAAAAAGAATCGGTGATTCTCCTTTTTTAGACAAATTCAGGCACCTTGAGTTATTAAAACAGGCAGCCCTAATGCCAACCTGGAGCATTACTCCTCTTTTTCTTTCTGCCCAGGTATAATCTGCTTTAGACGCTCGCCGATTTTCCGCGTCCCCTTTTTCAGCTCCCCAGGGACGGCCTTGAGTGTCTCCTTGCCTGCCTCCAGCCCTCTCTCGATTATTTCTTTGCCCGTGTCAATCCCCAGTTTCCCCGTATCTCGCAGCTCCATAATTTTGCTTTGCATTGCCTTGCTCACGGCACGGCTAATCGTCTCCTTCAGATTGAATTGCGGGTCATGCACGTTGCCGCTTACATGCGCGGTAATTGGCACCGTGCCTTCGGGTGAGGCGGAGAACGCCACGACCAGACGAGCAGGCAATCCGAAGACTTTGCGCATTGCCATCCTCATTCGCACACCAACATCTATCTCAGAAAAGGTAATCTGAATTGGCATGTTGAGCATGTTATGCTGGCAGACAGCATGGGTTTCTGCCGAAACGAAGCCATTGCGTATCTCAAGCGGCGAGCCAGCGCAGTAAGGCGCAAAATGCACCAGCGCTAGCCGCTCGAGCACAAGCTGCGTATTCATCGAGAGTGTATTGCTAAAAAAACCTCCCCTACCCTCAATG
>CAZVVA010000214.1:0-5917 GCA_964630455.1 uncultured Candidatus Sumerlaeota bacterium | reverse complement strand
CCTGCTACTTTGCGCCGGTCGTGAGCGGCAACCTGGGTGTTGCTTTTGATATGCTTGATTTCAGCGCAGCGCAGTATGGGGAGCATTATGTGGATCAGGTTACAGTGGAGCGGTTCCCGGATCCGGCAGCTGGCACAGCGGTAAAGACGTATAGCTCATCTTCTGACTTTACCAACTGGGCATTCGTGACAAACGTAGGCTACGGTCCAGTTATTTCAGGCGGTGCTGGCACTGGCGCGATCTCAATCACATCCACAACTGCTGACGACAGCAATTTTGGGTGGTGGCAGTCGAGCGGGACGGCTAATGAGCTGACCTATGTGGCGGATAAGCTCTACCGGACGACCTACACGCTGAGGTGCGCGACTGACCCTGCCCGAAACGACATGCCACAGATCAGACTGCGTTGCCAGAATGAAGACGGCCAGATGACGGCGACGATGGAGCTGAACAGCCAGGGCACTGGCGGCCCAGGCGCAATGCCGACTGTTGGTGGTACTAGCTACGACGTCTACTTCGAGACACCAACTCTGCCCGGCTCACCAACGACCGCGCAGGATGGGTTCTTCGCGGCGATCGATCTGCTTGACTTCGACCCGACGAAGGGCGGGACCATCTACATGGACAGCGTTACGATTGACTATCTCGCAATTCCTTAGACCTGAATCAAACGAACCGCGGAATACTGAGTAGGGGTACGCCGTGGCGCACCCCTACTTGGCCTTGCTGGAAAAAGCTGGATACAGTGATCATGTCAGGTAAAAGATGGAGTTTACATCTTTTACCTGCTTTTTTTTTCAGACGAAGGGCTTCCAGCTACTTGGCCTCGTCCGGTGTGCCCGCTGATTTTACTGAAGAAAGGCAGGAAAAAGAAAAGTGCCGGGGAACGGAATCGAACCGCCGACACAAGGATTTTCAGTCCTCTGCTCTACCGACTGAGCTACCCCGGCACTAATGGTTTCTAAGGTGAGACAGTATATTGAATTGCCAAAAAAGCGGACGTATCTAATCAGTTTCGTCACTGACGGTCAAGGAAAAAGTCCCCGCTGCGTTCGTCCCGGATTCAGGAACTTATGCGCTGCAGCGCTTCGCATGGGCCTTGCTTGCGTATGGGTCGCAAGTCGTACACTGCGCCTGAAGGCATTTCGCCCTGAATGCCGCGAAGCAGGCCGCTATTGCTTTACCTTTTTCTTTTTGGTCTTGGATGATTGTGCCTTGCCGGCATTTGCGGGAACAAATGGAAGCTGGATGGTAAACGTGCAGCCTTTTCCTTCTATACTTTCGAGCGTAAGCGTCCCATTATGCTCTTCAATGACCTTCCTGGCAACGGCGAGGCCCAGGCCTGTACCTTTTGATCCTTTGGTGCTGAAGAAGGGGTCGAAAATCTTCTTCTGCATCTCCTCCGGAATCCCAGGGCCATTGTCGGACACCTTGAGCTCAACCCGACGCGCGCTCTTCCTGAAAGCCGTTGCGATTTCCACCTCTCCACGCGCAGGGCCAGACGTACTCTCGCGCGTAGCCTCAATCGCATTCGTCGCGAGGTTGAGCAATGCGTCGTGAATCCTATCAGCGCCGCAGAGGCAAATCGGCAGCTCTCGGTCGAGCTTAACGCTGAGCGTCACGCGACTCTGGTCTGCTCTTGACTGGCACAGTGCAACAATGTCCTCGCAAATCTTATTCAGGTCGGTAACGGCCAGCTCAGGCTTGCGCGACTTCGAATAGGTCAGCATATCACTTACCAGTTCAGAAATCTTCTGATTGCTCCGCTGGAGGATCGGCCAACTCTGTTGGATCAGCTCAAGGTTGTCCTGTCCCAGCCCGTGCTCGATTAAACTGGAGCTTCCCTTTATACCCGCCAGAATGTTCTTTACATAGTGCGAGATCCCAGCCACTGCCTGGCCTACTGCAGCCAGACGCTCGGCCTGAACATTAGCTTGAATCAGCCGGGCATTTTCGATAGCGACAGCTGCCTGGTCGGCGAAGAACTCCAGCACGCGCGCATCGCTGGGCGTGAACGCTTCACCTTTGCGCTTGTTCAACACCTCGAGTACGCCGATGAGCTTCTCCTTACGCAACATCGGCGTGGCAATAATATTGCGAGTGACAAAGCGACTCTTTTCGTCTGCGGCTTTAAAATGGCGCTTATCCGCGCGCACGTCATTTACTATTATGGTCTTTCGAGTCTTGGCGGCATGACCAGCCACGCCGACACCCGGTTTTAAGCGGATGGTCTTTACCGCCTCACCCTTTGCTCCCAGGGCGACCTCGAAAAATAGCTGGTTGGCCTCTTCATCATAAAGCATCAGCGAGCTCGCGTTGGCGTTGACTACCTTTTTGCCTTCGTACATGATCTGCTCGAGCAACCGGTGGAGGTCAGTGATGTGGGCGACTAATCTATTGACGCGGTAAAGCGCATCAACGATCTGCTTTTGTTCCAGCCCACCGGGTTGGGCGGCCCTGGCAGCATTGCCACTCTTTTGCTTGCGCGCAGTCATTGATTTTAGCTTGCTCCTAGCCGACAAGATGAGCTCGCGGTTTGGTGCTGCAAGACACCTAAGTCGCCTGGCGTCGAATGATGCCGATGGGTGTAAGTTCCTTCTTCTGACCCAAGGGATTATCTTTCATAATGGCTTCGATCAGCTGCTTATTGACGCCGGATGAAAAGCCGAGTGCCCAGGAGCCTCCGATGTCATTCACGTCCATCACCGCGGCTTCGCAGCCTGTGCGCTCCCCAATTGCCCGCGCAACTTTCTCTGGATTCTTAGGCCCGAGGATCACACATTGGTCGTAAGGTTCCACGGGACTTGTATGCGCAGCGTCAATGGTCCCCGCCTGCTTGCCTGCGATGCGATAGAAGTCGCCACGTCGTCCTATCAGCTTGCCCAGAAATCCAATCACGGCCGCCAGCAGAATGCGTGGTGCCCCGCACTCATTAATCGCACACTGCATTGACGAGGCGCTGCGCAGCCCTATGCCATAAGGGACCTTTTAGACTCCATGCCAGAGCATCCGCGCCAGCAGGCCCACGCGAATCTGGTTCTCAGGAATCGCCCGTCCCTGACTGATTGCCACCACGCTTTCGCTAACCACTAAGGTGTCGCCTGCCTGCCGCTGCGCCCGCGTATAGCGATCCACAAGATCTACAATGTCATCCTGTTCGGTGACTACCGTAGTCTGAATCGGAATGCGTAAGTAGGGCACTCCATTGACGACAATAATTGGACTGCGTTCCCGTGGCATAGCTGCACCGTTTGCCAGTGGCTGCTGCATGCGCACTGCTAAGCCCGCTGGCCTTTGCGACATCCCGTCTGGCAGTATGATATATAGGTAATACTTTTTCCTATCAGAGCCTGAGAGAGGAGGTCAACTGGAATCTGTAGTCAGTCCACTGGCTCGTGCGAGGAAGACCAGGATGGCTTTCTGGATGTGCAGACGGTTTTCCGCCTGGTGAAAGACGAGCGAGCGAGATGAGTCGATTACTTCGTCTGTTATCTCTTCACCGCGATGTGCAGGAAGGTCGTGCATGATTAGGACGTCCGACGGTGCATGGGCCACCAGTGCGGCATTGACCTGGTACGACAGAAACGCTGTTTTACGCGTTTCTGCCTCCCGCTCCTGACCCATGCTTGCCCACACGTCCGTGTAAATCACTTGGGCATCACAAACAGCTTCAACGGGATCATGGCCGACCTCAATCGAACCGTTGCGCTGGCGTGCGAGTTCAGTGGCCTGGGCCACAATGTCAGCACGCGGCTCGTAACCCTTCGGCGTTGCCACGCGCATGTGCGCGCCGAGCAGTCCACTCAGAAGGAGCAGCGAGTGACAGATATTATTGCCGTCGCCGATAAAGCTCAGGCGCACCCCTTCGGTTGTCCCCTGCTGCTCGAGCAGCGTGAAGAAGTCGGTCATGGCCTGGCAGGGATGCTCGCCGTCGCTCAGCCCATTCACTACAGGAATCGCCGAGTGCTGCGCAATCTCAAGCACGGTCTTATGCAAAAACGTCCGCGCCATAATGAGATGCACCCAGCGCTCGAGGTTGTGCACCACGTCGGAAATGCTCTCGCGCGTGCCCAGCCCGATGTCAGAGGGCCCCAGGTAAATCGCGTGTCCATCCAGCTGATACATGCCAACCTCGAACGTACAGCGCGTGCGTAGCGATGGCTTTTCAAAAATCATGGCCAGAATTTTGTTACGAAGTAGCGGCGGCTGATCGCCACGCCTGAGCCGCGATTTTAAGTCGCGCGCCAGCTCGAAAATCTTCAGCACTTCGTCTCGCGAAAGATCTGTGATAGATGTGAAGTCGCGTTTCACCACTCGTCCCTCTCCTTCATTCTAGCAGTACTCGTTTTGCTGTTACCGCGTGGCACGGGCGTCACGCCGGAGGCGCATTTTCAACCCGCCCGTGAAAGACCATC
Source organism: uncultured Candidatus Sumerlaeota bacterium (assembly GCA_964630455.1). Taxonomy (GTDB): domain Bacteria; phylum Sumerlaeota; class Sumerlaeia; order MWCT01; family JAUWMI01; genus JAUWMI01. Next base: position 1,502 of record CAZVVA010000214.1, on the reverse strand, counting down.
CGCCTAGGCGGATGCTACGTCATTCTAACTTGTCTAATATAAAAAGTGCAGTGTTTATTTTGATAGGCACTTTACATAACTTGCGCCAAGCCAGCTGCCCCTGGTGAGCCGCACGGCTCCTGTCAGGGAGATGCGCTACGGCGCCACCTCGCGCAATGCACTATCTAATTTCATGCACGCCTCACGGCAATCTGCCTCAGTGATGATAAGCGGTGGCAGAAGCCGGAGCACATGCTCGCCAATTGCATTTATTAGGAGTCCCTGCTGCCGACACGCAGCGACCACTTGCTTTGCCAGTGGCGGCCCGAGCTCAAGCGCGAGCATCAACCCCACGCCTCGCACCTGGCGAATGCATGCATGGCGGGCTGCAAGCGCCTCAAACTCGCCTCGCAGAAACTTACCCATTCGCGCTGCGCTGGTCGCCAGCTGACCGTCAAAGAGCTCGCGCAGGTACGCCAGGGCTGCACTGGCGGCCAGAGGATTTCCTCCAAACGTCGAGGCGTGGTGACCTGGTTGAAACGCCTCAGCCAGCTCGCCCTTGGCCAGTAGCGCACCAATGGGCACGCCGCCGCCAAGCGCTTTGGCCAGGGTCATTACATCCGGCACTACACCGTAATGCTCGTAGGCGAAATTCGTTCCTGTGCGGCCAAGTCCGCATTGTATTTCGTCGAAGATGAGCGCGAGCGCATGGGCGTTGCATAGTCGCCGCAGGCCAGCCAGAAAATCCGGCGTTGCGGGGATCACGCCAGCTTCCCCTTGAATCGGTTCAACTAGAATTGCACACGTGGTGCGGCTGATCAAACGCTCGACCGACGCAAGGTCGTTAAACGTAGCAAACACGAACCCCGGAACCAGCGGTTCGAACCCTTTCTGCACCTTTTCCTGTCCGGTGGCTGAAAGTGTCGCCATTGTGCGGCCATGAAATGACCGGTGCATGGTGATGATTGTCGTGCGTTCATCGGAAAACTTCTGCTTTGAATAAAGCCGCACCAGCTTGATCGCCCCTTCATTGGCCTCAGCCCCGGAATTAGCAAGAAAGACACGCTCTGCAAAGGAGTGTTCGCACAAGAGCGCAGCCAGCTCGATCTGCGGCGCAATCAGATAGAGGTTTGAGCAGTGTAACAGCTGCTCCGCTTGAGTGCGGATCGCCTCAACAATGCACGGATGGCAGTGGCCCAGATTGTTCACCCCGATACCGGCCAGGAAATCCAGGTACTCCTTGCCTGTATGATCCCATACCCGCACGCCCTGACCTTTTACAAGCATCAGCTCGCGCGAGCCGTAGGTATTCATCAAGTATCGCTGGCTTTGCCGGAGTAGCGCGTCTGCGCCTATTTGCTGCATTGTACACCATCTCTGTAAAAGTCACGTGGCCAGGCCTAGACAGCCGACCAGTTAAGAGAAAGTCCTTATCTAGTCTCTTTCCAGAGATGAATCAAGAAAAAAGTACACAGTTCACAGAAGATTTGGACGTGCGGAAAATCGGGGAAATTCAATTCAGT
>CAZVVA010000213.1:0-5918 GCA_964630455.1 uncultured Candidatus Sumerlaeota bacterium | reverse complement strand
GGATCCTCCAGTCTATTGCCGACTCAATCAAGCTCTTGTTGAAAGAAGATATTGTTCCCGATAAGGCGAACCGCTTTCTCTTCAAGCTGGCGCCATTGCTTGTGTTTGCGGGTGCATTTGTACCGTTTGCAGTGCTGCCATTCAGCGAGCATCTTGTGATCAGCAGGATGAACATAGGTATCTTTTACGTTCTGTCGTTCGCGGCAATCGAGGTGATTGGCGTCATCATGGCCGGGTGGGCGTCAGGCAGCAAGTGGTCGCTTTACGGCGGGATGCGGCTCGCCGCGCAGATGGTGAGCTACGAAATTCCAATGGGCCTCGCCGTACTGACCGTAGTGGCGTTCAGCGGTCACCTGGGGTTACACGAAATTACGCATGCGCAGGGCAAATGGCCGTGGGAATGGTTTGCCAGTCCACTCAAGAGTCCGTTCACGGCGGTGGGCTTTGTTGTGTTTTATATCGCAGGGCTGGCTTCAACCAAGCGTTTGCCCTTTGATCTGCCAGAAGCCGAGTCAGAGCTGGTGGCTGGTTTTCATACAGAATATAGTGGAATGCGATTTGCCTACTTTTTCCTTGGAGAATATACGGCAATGTACGTAGTGTGCGCAGCGGCGTCAGTGCTGTTCCTCGGTGGCTGGAACGGGCCTTTCCCCGGAGTTGTCAATATGCTCGGCAAGACATTTTTCCTCCTGTTTGTGATGCTCTGGCTGCGCTGGACCCTGCCGCGTCTGCGCATTGACCAGGTGATATTTGTCTGCCTTAAGGTGCTGCTCCCGGTCTCCTTGATCTGCGTAATCGGAGCAGCGTTGCAGGCAGTTTTATTCTAGACCCGGGAGAAACCAGCAGGTATGCGCGAGGTGGCTAAATATTTTCGCGACATTGTGGCGGCGATCTACACGATTGCACTAGGTTTGGGTGTCACAATTAAGTGTTTGTTCAGCAAACCGGTGACCTTGCAATATCCGGATGAGAGGCCGGAAGTCCCTGATGGCTACCGTGGCATTCACACATATGAAATCGAGAAATGTATTGCCTGCAACTTGTGTGTACAGATCTGCCCGATCACGTGCATTACGCTTGCTGCTGAGGGGAAGGGGAAAAACGCGGTCATTTATCAATATGACATTGACTATACAAAATGTCTTTTCTGCCATCTCTGCTGTGAAGTGTGCCCAACTGATTGTGTGCACATGGGCAAGGAGTTCGATCTGGCTAGCTATGCCCGTGGAGAATGTGTTATTCCATTCGCAAAGGCGGCTGCGGTTAAGAAACAAGAATAATTCGTAGGAGTCCTTCGTGAAAAGCATATGCCAAGAGGTGGTCTGACGATATGGGAGAAGTGGTATTCGCAATAATCTTTTATGCATTGGCTGTCATAGTGTTTGTGTCGGCAGTTGCAGCAGCCTTTTTGCGGAACATCGTCACGGCCGCGTTTGCACTGTTCTTCACGTTGCTGGGGATGGCGGGATTCTACGTTTTGCTCGGTGCCGACTTTCTTGCCATCACCCAGGTAGTGGTTTACGTTGGGGGGATCTTGATCTTGCTTCTATTTGGTGTGCTGTTGACTCATCGGAGCATTGAAACTCTGGAGTTGGAAACAAGGGGCACGTACCTGCTCGGCCTCCTTGGGGGATTGCTAGTCTATGGGGTGCTGCACTATTTTCTGTTTTCCGTATCGTGGCCTACACCGCTTATGAAGCCGCTCGAGCCAACAACTGCAGCGATCGGACAGCTGCTCCTCAATAAATACCTGCTTCCGTTCGAAGTGTCGTCGGTTACCTTGCTTATTGCCCTGATTGGCGCTGCTTATCTGGTTAGACGGAGAGACACGTGATGATTACGCTGCATCACTATCTTGTGGTTGCTGCACTGCTGTTCACAATAGGAATCGTGTGTGTAATTTCGCGACGGAATGCAATCGGTATTCTGATCGGCATTGAGCTGATTCTCAATGCAGCCAACCTAAACCTGATTGCATTCTCACGCTATTTCGAGGTGGGTCTGGAGGGGCAGGTCTTCGCCATTTTTGTCATCATACTGGCCGCATGCGAAGCCGCCATAGCGCTGGCAATTTTAATTAGTCTCTTTGCGAGCTTCGGGACAATTGACGTTGATGCAGCACAGCGTATGAAACGATGAGCGGACCAGTGGCGGACCTGTAATAGAACGTGCTGTTGGAATGAACTGGTGTGAGACGTTTCACATATGAGTAGAGGAATTATATGCTAATGAGTGGATAGGTAATCAGCTAGCAAGAAAGATCACCACACAATGCTCAACATTGCCATCTGCATCATTGCCATTCCGTTTGTCGCTCTGGTAGTGCACACGTTTTTGAGCGCACGCATGCCACGTCGGGGCGACTGGTTTGCTACTGGCGCTGTGTTTCTCTCCTTGGGCCTGGCCTGCTGGCTTTTCGTCCGAATGCTTTTCAGCCCCACCCCGATATACATAAATTTCCATATCGACTGGCTAAATCTGGGAACCCGAATTATTCCTGCCGGTATTCTGCTTGATCACCTGACAATTGTCATGCTCGTAGTTGTCACGCTGGTCAGCGCGTTGGTTTATCTTTTTTCCATCGGTTACATGCATGGCGACGTTCGCTACGGACGCTATTTCAGCTATCTCCTGCTGTTCACAACGTCAATGCTGGGGCTTGTGCTGGCGAACAATCTGCTGGTTCTATACATCTTCTGGGAACTGGTTGGTCTCAGTTCATACCTGCTGATCGGACATTGGTTTGAGCGAGACACCGCAGCAAAGGCGGCGCTGAAAGCGTTCATAGTTACACGAATCGGTGATATCGGGATGTTATTTGGCATCCTGCTCATCTACTTCCATCTTGGGACATTCGATTATGAGGCAATTTTCCAGGCAGTGGCGAACGGAACACTCGCTGGAAAGATACGAGTGCTCGCGGGCCTGGGTATCTTTTTGGGTGCCATGGGCAAATCCGCACAATTTCCGCTCCATGTCTGGTTGCCGGATGCCATGGAAGGCCCGACGCCCATCAGTGCCTTGATTCATGCTGCTACTATGGTGGCAGCAGGGGTTTATCTTGTGGGACGGATGTTCCTGATTTTTGATCCCACCGTGCTGCTTATCATTGCCTACCTTGGCTGCTTTACTGCCCTGTTTGCTGCTACGATCGCAGTTGTGATGGACGATATGAAAAAGGTGCTTGCCTATTCAACGATTAGCCAGCTCGGCTACATGATGCTCGGACTCGGGGTGGGCAGTTACGTAGCCGGGCTTTTTCATCTCACAACACATGCGAGCTTCAAAGCCCTGTTATTCCTGGGTTCTGGCAGTGTGATCCACGCCCTGGGAACGCAGTCCATGCGCGAGATGGGTGGCTTGCGCAAGAAGATGCCGGTTACAACCGTGACGTTCCTGATCGGAACACTGGCGATTGCAGGGTGTCCGTTTTTTGCAGGGTTTTATAGTAAAGATGCCATAATCGGCTCGGCGTTGGCCTTTGGGATGCATCACCCGCAACATCTTGCGCTGTTTCTGGTCAGCGTTTTCACAGCAGGCCTGACCGCGTTCTACATGTTTCGGCTCTTCTTCAAGACGTTTACCGGAATTCCACGGGATCAAGAGAAATTTCATCACGCACACGAATCGCCTCTCGTGATGACCATCCCGCTGGTCGTGCTGGCGTTCCTTTCTATTGTATCAGGCTATGGGGGATGGTTTCAGAAATATAATCCTGCCCCGGAGCTTTCCACGTATGAAGCTCAGCAAGTTGCAGAGCATGCGAGCCATGTGCAGTCCGCGGCATCGTCTTCCTTTGCGGCAAACAGCCTTGTCCCGGCAGCCACGGCAGTCGTTGAGCACGGGGCCGAAGAAATAGCAGACGAAGAAGAGCTGGAGCATCGCGCTCACCTCGGAGCCATGGTCGCCTCGACCCTATTCGGGGCGCTGGGATTTTTCCTTGCGTATCTGATGTTTTTTAAGCGCCGTCTAAGCAGCGCAGCGATTATCCAGCGGTTTCGAGCCGTTTATACTGTGCTATTAAACAAATACTATATAGACGATTTTTTCCACGCCGTGCTTGTCCGCACGTTACATGCCGTGGTCTGGCTTGTTGGTGTATTTGACAAATACGTGATTGATGGGCTGGTCAACTTCTCGGGCCTGGCCACTCGCTTCACCTCGTGGCTTATCGGCAAGTTCGACAATATTGCGGTTGACGGAGCCGTGAATGGCACTGCGTGGACGACGGGAATTTTGGGAGAGATCCTGAGCCTGAGCCAGACCGGACGCATTCGCAACTATCTCCTGTTTATCGTGCTCGGCATCGTGACGCTCGTAACCGTTTTCGTCTTTATCAAATAGGGGAGCAAACCATGATTGATGCGCATTTACTCACATTGATCGTTTTCCTTCCAATTCTAGGACTGGTCGTGGTGCTCGCAATTCCCGGTTCGCAGCGCCAGCTCATTCGTATCACCGCAGCATTCTTTACCTTTCTAGTCTTTGTCCTCTCAACGTACCTGTTTCTTGTGTTTGACCGCAGCAACGTGCAGATGCAATTCGTAGAGCATTATAGTTGGATCCCGCAATATAATATCTGGTACTACATGGGCGTTGACGGGCTCAGCGTTATCCTGATTTTTCTCACCGGCCTCCTCTGCTTCCTCGCCACCTTTGCCGCCTGGAATATCGAAAAGGCAGTCAAGGGCTACTATGCCATGTATCTACTTCTTGTCACGGGCATGATGGGAGTATTCTGCACGTTGGATTTCTTCCTCTTCTACGTATTCTGGGAAATTATGCTCCTGCCGATGTATTTTCTGATTGGCATCTGGGGCGGACCGAAACGTGAGTATGCTGCGATTAAGTTCTTCATATATACGTTGGTAGGCAGCGTGCTGATTCTTCTGGTGATCCTGGTGTTTTACTTTAAGACCGGCTCGTTCGATATGCTTGAGCTCATTCGCGAGCGGCCGTTCCAAGCAACTCCAGTGTTTGAAAAGGTGCTCTTTTTTGCGCTTTTTATCGGATTTGCCATCAAGATTCCTGTGTTTCCGTTTCACACCTGGTTACCGGATGCCCACGTGGAGGCACCCACAGCCATCAGCGTTATCCTGGCGGGAATATTGCTGAAGATGGGTGGATACGGCCTGCTGCGGATCAGCTATCCAATGCTACCGGGCGCGGCGTGGGATGACGGGGTGAGATACTTCCTGGCGATCCTGGGATTGGTGAATATTATCTATGGTGCGCTCTGCGCCATGGCGCAGACCGACTTTAAGAGGCTCGTCGCCTACTCGAGTATCAGCCACATGGGCTTTGTGCTTCTCGGCATTGCGGTACTGAATGCCGAGGCGCTGAACGGTGCAGTGTTTCAGATGTTTAATCATGGCTGTAGCTCAGCGATGCTGTTTTTGCTCGTTGGGGTGATTTACGATCGGGCGCATCATCGGGACCTGTCGCGCTTTGGAGGCCTGGGCACTAAGATGCCAATCTATCTCACACTCTCGATTGTTGGGTTTTTCGCGTCGCTTGGATTACCCGGCACGAGCAGCTTTATCAGCGAAATCATGGTATTTCTTGGCTCCTATCAGGTATATCAGGGGATTACAATTGCAGCGCTGCTCGGCATTATTCTGACGGCTGCTTATATTCTCTGGACTGTGGAGCGCGTGTACCTGGGTAAACTGAGACCGGAGTACGAAGGGTTCTCGGACTGTAGCGGCAGGGAGATATTCACGCTGGTGCCGCTGGCATTATTGCTTATTCTTTTCGGCATTCTGCCGAATATTGTGCTCGATGTCTTTCGCGAATCAATGCAATATCTGATCCAGCTTGTTACATTACAGTGACCATAAACGCTCGAAGAATTGCCGCAAGTAAAGGGATTTGAAAGGGATTTTTCTAAGGCGTAATGGATACACAGACCGTCATTC
>CAZVVA010000212.1:0-5986 GCA_964630455.1 uncultured Candidatus Sumerlaeota bacterium | reverse complement strand
CCCCCACAGTATCTCATACTTCCTACAGCCCTCTACGCTTCTTCATCTGTTCACTGTATGCGAGCATTAAGTCTCGGCGGGCCAGCATCCCGATGATTTTCCCCTCGTCCGTATCATCAACAACGGGAAGTTCATCATAGTTCGCTGCAATAATCTTCTTGAGCGCCACATTGAGATCGTCGTGCGGGTAGATGACTTCAATATTCGTCACGGCAATGTCCTTAGCAATGACCAGGGTGCCCAGATCCTCTTCCAAAAACACACCGCGAATGTCGTCCAATGAGATAATGCCGAGGAGCTTCCCATCTTGCCCCACAACAGGAAATGACGAGCGTTTTGTCTCGGTCACGAGTTTCAATATATTATCCAGATGCATCGTAGCTGGGATGAGTGGAATTTTCTCCTTGAGATTAATGATATCACTTACCTTCATCATTTCCAGCACATCAACCACAAAGTCGCCCTGATGTGCAGGGGAATCTACCCGCGCATCGACTTGTTTCTCGTAAATAGTAATCTGCGAGCTGATCGCCAGATAGGTGATAGCCACGACCATCATAATAGGCACCAGCAAAGCATAGCCAATGGTCATCTCGGAAACCATGATCAGGGACGCGATGGGTACCTTGGCCACACCCGCGAAAAACCCTGCCATCCCGACCAGCACAAAGGCCGTTGGCTGAATAACCATCTCGGGAAAGAGGATAGCACAAACCTGGCCAAATGCGCCGCCGAGCAGCCCACCGATTACTATCGAAGGAGCAAACACCCCGCCACTTCCACCTGAGCCGATGGTCAGCGAAGTAGCGAGAATCTTCGCGAATCCCAGAACAAGCAAGAACCGCAGCGTCAGGCTTCCTTCGATCGCCTGCTGAATCCACCCGTAGCCCATCCCCAGAACCGGAGGGAAAAAGAATGCAATGAGACCAAGGAGCAGGCCTCCCAGTGCTGGCTTGAGGCAATTACGAATCCGTAGCCGCCGAAATACCTTGTCGCGCAGCCCATAGAAAACCTTGACGTAGCCGATTCCGACCAGGGCCATAAGAATGCCGAGTACTGCGTAAAGGATCAATAACCGCGGATCACGAAAGGTAAACGCTTGTTGAGTCGTGTCGAAGATTGATCCCCATTTACCCCCGAGCAAGGAACAGTAGACTGAATAGCCCACGATCGAGGAGATAAAGGTCGGCATGACAGCCTCGAATTCAAACTCCGGCTCGCGGTAGAGCACTTCGGCAGCAAACAGCGCACCACCCAGCGGTGCACGGAAAATACTCCCAATTCCAGCACCCATGCCAGCCAGGAGGAGAATGCGCCGGTCGCGATCCGAGAGCCTCAGCACCCGCGCAAAGTACGAAGCAAAGCCCGCTCCGATTTGCGCCACTGGACCTTCGCGTCCCGCAGATCCGCCTGTACCTATCGTCACGGCCGAGGCCACGATCTTTACGAATGGCACCCGAAGACGGATCATGCCGCGAAAGCGGTGGAACGACTCGATCACCGAGTCAGTCCCATGACCCTCGGCTTCCGGTGCAAGGCCGTAGACTAGCAGACCCGAAATCAGTCCGCCAAGTGCCGGAATAATGAGCAATAACCAGCGGCGCGCGGGTGCTATGTTGACAAGACTACCAGAGGCTTCAATTCCAGGGAGTGGAGGATAGTAACCAGCGATCTGGTTGAGGAAAATGCTGGTGGATAAATTCAGAAGATGCGTAAAGACAAGTGCCCCAATTCCCCCTATTATGCCAATAATAACGCTATAGCTGAGCCATCGGCCAATATGCTTGATCGCCAGCCTGTCAATGTAACTGGCGATGCTCTTTTTGAGATCAATTCCCATAGGATATGGCAGAGCGTTTTTTCAGCTCCCTCAGTCATCCTGACAGCTGCCTGATCGGGTCTGCTGAGCAGGTGCTTGAACTGATTACGGAATCTGGCGCGTCAGTAAAAAAGAAAAATGCCGGAGGTGGGAATCGAACCCACATGGACCGAAAGGCCCGCGGGATTTTGAATCCCGTGCGTCTACCAATTTCACCACTCCGGCATTGCAACAAAGTCGTATACCTGATTTAGACAAGACCTCCACTTCCGTGTTCCGCTTTACCTAACGTCGAAAACGGCCGCCAACCAATACCTCCATACGCACTACGGCCGTGATTTTCTACACCCAGCGTGTCCCAGTCAAGCGTGAAATATGACAACAGCCTCGCAATATTAGCCATGTTATACCTGGAAGTGCCGAAAAATTGTCTCTTCCTTAGTGGGTATGCCACGAGCTCAGGACTGCGCAGGATCCAGATCTTGAAGCGATAGGAGTTGCTTGCTGCGAAAAATCTGGTCGTGGTTCAGCTGCTGGCGATGAGAATTCGCGAACCCAAAAGGAGTCGTCTGCTTACGCCTCGCCATCTCAAGCGCTAGCAGCTGAAGCGGGACAGCGCAGCCTAGCGGAGTGAATTCTTCCATAACGGGTCCTTCCACGGGAATGAAGATAACCCCGTCTGAGGCCACCTGCTGCTCCTCTGCGTTCGAAATTATCGCAACGGTTGCCTTCGAGGCCGTAGCTGCATGGGCAATCTCCATGGCGCGGTCAAAGCTTTTGCCGCGCGGAGCAATCAGAAGCATTGGCGTGCCCGGATTGGTAAGAAAGAAACCAGCGTGGGCCCATTCTTCAATCCCATAACAGAGGCTTGGCTCTGCCGCCGCTTCAAGCAATTTCATGCATCCGTAAAGCGAGGTGCCATAATTTGGCCCGCTGCCAAGAATTTGATACAGCCCCTGTCCTGCAGCTCGGTCAACGAGCTGGCTAATCAGTGATGCACTCTTCTGGTAGGTCTGTTCGTTCTGCATCCCGACTGACCGAATATTCTGATATAACTCGTCCGCCTCAGGATGATCAATTACACGACGTACCTCGGAGAAATACACGGCTGCGAGATAGAGGCCCAGAAGCGACCCGACGTACGAGAGCACACCTGGCATAGGCCGCCCGTGTGATGGTACGGCAATGTGAAGAGCCGAATTGCTCTGTTTCGCCAGGCTACTTTCCAGATTGCGTGTCAATGCAATTACGTAAAGGCCCTTCTGCCTGGCCAGTCGAGCTGCTTCAACCGTGCGGGCAACCTCGCCGGAACTGGAGATGGCAAATAGTAGGGCGTTGCGCGGCGCTGACCCAAGCTGATATCGCGAGAATTCCAGTGCATGCAGTGCCTCGGTCTCGATCTGCGCGTACTTCTCAAAAGCCATACGTGCCGCAATCGCCGCACACCACGAATCTCCACACCCCACCAGATAAATCTTCGGAGCTCGCTTCACTTCCACAAGTCCAACATTCGATAGCAACTGGCGCACAATAGCTTGTACCTGAGTCTCAATAAAGACACGCTGTCCCCTTATCTGGTCTTCCATCTCTTGATAATTGGTCATACCCATCCTCTTCAATCATGAATTGCTGACGGAATCTCGAGCAGACCACATGCCGAGGCGGACATCAAGAGAAACTCAGCCAGTGGGCACGGGTGATCAGCCGCGCACAACCACTACTAATACATTACCACAGCCTGTGAAGATTTCTTACGACAATCTCGTACCAGCCCCACATTTTTCTATTGCACAAATCCTGCAGATCAATTAATGATTCTGACACACGTGGCAAGATTGCGATGTATCTTCTCTGGAATCCGAAGAGATCAGTCAATGAGAAGAACACAGGTTGTGCTAGCTGTATGGGCGTTGATGTGTCCGGTGGCGCTTGGGGTGTGGGCCGGCCCTGCTAGCCTTGTTTCCGTACCGGCCGGCAAGCAACACACCATTGCTCACCATGGCGCTCGGTATCCAGAGGGCAAAATTGCGGTAAAATTTCGCGCTCAGACTGATCTCGCACGCATCCACGAGCTTAACTCATCAGTAGGAGCAAAAGTAAGAAAACGGTATCGCTTCTCCGAGACGTGCATTCTTGAGCTTCCACCCGGGCTCTCCGTTATGCAGGCCATTAATATTTATCGCGCTGATCCGCGGGTCGAATATGCAGAGCCGCTTTACTATCGCTATTTCTACGGCAACAAACGTTCGCCCCAGGCCAATTTTCTCCCCAACGATCCGCGCTTCCTCCAGCAATGGTACCATCACAATACCGGGCAGGAAGGCTCTGGAACGTTTATGGACCCGAGGATTACCGGACTTCCAGGGGCGGACATTAACTCGCTTTCTGCCTGGGACATTCTCACCACAAGTCCTGGTGTGGTCATCGCTTACATTGACTCGGGATTCGACTATACAAATCCCGAGCTGATTGACAGTTTGTGGGTCAATACGAACGAAATTCCCGATAACGACATTGACGATGATCAGAATGGCTACGTGGATGACGTAATTGGATGGGACTTTGTGGGCGACTGGCTCGGTCTGGGCGGAACCTCCTTAAACCCTGACAACGACCCGCTGGATCAGGATGGCCACGGGAGCTTTGGCATCGGATGCATTGCGGCGAAAGGAAACAATCTCGTGGGAATTGCTGGCGTGAGCTGGCGTGGGAATATCATGGCACTGAAAGTCAGCGATAATGAAGCCACGCTGTCGGATGAAGCGATCTTTGAAGCGTACGACTACGCCATTGCTAACGGCGCTGCCATTGTTAATACCTCTTTCGGAGGCCCAGACTATCTTCAAACCGAGTACGATCTCCTCAGCGCTGCGAATGACGCCGGCATACTGGTCGTTTCGGCAGCAGGCAATGATACGCAAAACAGCGACAGGACCCCGGCATACCCCGCTAATTACGACCTGCCTAATATCATTGCCGTTGCCGCAACTGCGCGCGATGATACGCTGGCTAGCTTTAGCAACTTTGGTCGCACGTCGGTGGACATCGGCGCTCCAGGCCAAGGAATTTTGTCCACACTCCTCAACTACGATCCGAATCCACAGTATTCGCAAAATACCGTTGACTTTGCGCAGCCGCGTTATGACGACGACGGGAATGGTATTGCGGAATACGGGTTTCTGGCGGGCACATCCTTTTCAGCGCCATTGGTTTCGGCCTGCGCCGCTCTGATAAAAACGCAATTTCCAGAACTTTCGCACCTGGAGATTAAAGATCGTATTTTGCGCGCGGCAGAACCTGTGCCGGATTTGCGGCCTTCGAGTGTTGTCACGGGGAGCCGGCTGAATGTTGGCCCGGCCGTCTCGTCGGCCGTGTTCATCCAACGCACCGAGCCATCTGCCATCACGGTCGGGCAGCAGCAAGTCGTGCTCGATCTTTTGGGAGTAAACTTTCAACCCGGCGCTGAAGTGACAATTTCCGGCAGCGGGGTAACTCTTGATGAACCGCCCCGGTTTATTGACCCGACAAACCTCAGACTGACGGTCTCTGTAACTCCCTGGGCAGAACGCAGCCGACGCACACTTACCGTGACCAATCCAGACGATTCATCAGCTGCACGAGAAGAGTGTCTTTATATCCGGCCCGAACCCGTTGAACTCCTTGACGTCGCGTTTCTGCAGATTCCTGATTTCAATCCTCTGGGAGTCAGGCGGTCGCTCGAGCTACCTGTGGATCTCCATATTGACGACATTGAGGTAAGTCTCAACATCATGCATGAGTGGATTGGCGACCTAAAGGTTCTCTTGATTGCACCGGACGACACCCGGGTGTTCCTGGTGAACCAGCCAGGAAACGGACTGGATTCTTCACAAGATCTCGTTACCACGTTTCCCACGGCCCTGCGTCCTGCAGAGAATCTCGACGTTCTGAAAGGAAAGAATGCAAAAGGAACGTGGACACTCATTGTCTCTGACGTTCAGCAAGTGGACATCGGAACGCTGAATTCATGGATGCTGAGATTCTATGACAACTCACTGCTGGAATTTCAGTTTGATGACAGTAGCACGAAGGGGTGGACATTCTCCGGGCCTGTGCTTCCTTTTGCCCCGCCGGTAGCTTTCCTGCAAGGTGGCCTCGCCTTGCAATCATCCAGCAATACAAATACCT
>CAZVVA010000211.1:0-6080 GCA_964630455.1 uncultured Candidatus Sumerlaeota bacterium | reverse complement strand
AGCGAAGCTGAAGGGTTCAGGATGACGGGTCAGAAACTCTCCGACCCGTCAAATAGTTCAGCATGGATTAGATATAATTGGATTATGTGATGCGTCCTGAAACTATACGGCGCTGACCAAGGCGGGCAGATTATGCAATTTCGCTCCGGGGAGTAGGGGGAAGATTCAGCTGCCGTGTATTTCCTGCAGATTATTTTTAGTCCATCAGAAATTTTTGTACTGCGCAAGTAAAAGGAATATTAAGTGTTCTTCTTTCAATTGTCCCTCGGTTTCTTGTTGCGCGACCCGTTGAGCGCCGCTCCAAGCTGTGCCCACGTATTGTATCGGGCAAAGGAGTGGTGTGAAAATATCATGACACCGTCGGTCTGCTCCAGACACATCTGGACCGCATTGAAGAATTGTGCTGGCGTATTCAAGTTGGGATAATACAGGCTGCCGTAGACTTTTGTGCTTGTGCCAACAATTTTTTTCACGAGTTGAATCCCGCCTTCGATACTTTCCTCTGAATTTCTTCCCTGGCGTTGTGCATCCGCGATCCTGATCGTTGAATAGTAGATGCCGGGACAAAGGTAGTCCAGCACCTGCGCGTAGCCAGTGTGGCGGTAGCTCGCGAGCGCCCAGGGGTAATCCTTTGAGGGATCGTAGGACTCACTCGCCCAGTTGGCACCAACTTCGTAATAGACAGGATACCATGCACCCACGTAGTCGCCGAATTCGATCTCGGGATTCGCGGCTTTGACAACGTTTTTCGCTTTCAGGATAAATGATTGGATGTGAGCCGCACGCCACTTGAGCCACTGCTTATAGTATGGGCCGGGGATGAGCTGGCTGTGCGGATCAAGGGGGTCTGGTGCGGTATAGATATCTTCGGGCCACCGGGAGATACGTATCCCTGTCTCCTGCTCGAAACGTTGACGGCTGGCTGTGCTGAAGTCAACCTTGCGATTATCAAAGCGCACGCGATCAAGCACAATTCCATCCACGGCATAGCGCCCGGCCACTTCAGCCAGGATGTTGAGCATACGTTCCTGCACATCAGGGCGAATTGGGTTCACGTAGACAAGAAGCCCTGCCGGAAACTCGGATTCACGCATAAAGCGGCTCTCGGACGTAAGAATAAGTGAATCACCGGGCTTGACCTGTGCCAGCCATTCCGGCGCTGCCTCCGGATCGAAAACAAGAACATAGCCGCGGGGCGAGATCGCAATACCGGTCAGCGCCACCTCCCTTTCCGCTCTTACCTGCATGACACGATTCAATACGACCTGCACGCATGTGGCGTTAGCACGCTCCAGACTCGAATCGGCTGCAACGTGCGCTTCAGAAGCGATATTGACCAGCGCGCCTTCCCGAGTTGGGCTAAGGATTTCAATCTCCCGCACGCGGGCAATGGTGTCCAGACCACAGTCGTGTGTAATGAGTCTGATTCTTGTAGCCTCGCGAGGTGGAATCAGCTGGTGTGTGGTGATAAGATCACTATTGTTGCTGACCCGGATTTGTTCAGTCCACTTTGTTTGCGTTCCGACCTGGAGGGTGTAATCGGGAATCGTGTATCCTTTGTCGAAATGCAGGCAGATTGCTGAAATTACATGTGGAGCCGCCAGGGTGAGTTCTACCCAATGTGGCTCAGGCGTTCCGCCAGACACCCAGCGGCTGGCCCGTGATACGCTATTGCCATCAACGACGTTTTGGGGGGCATCTCTGGCATAGAGACAGCTGCCATAGTGCGGTGTGAACACACTAATTCCCGTGCCAGGGCTACGCTCGTTAACGGTCTGCACCAGAATCTCCCGGCCTTCCCCATTCCGGAGCAACGGCACACGATCGTACACAATGGCTTCCCATTCGGGATGAGAAAACACCGGCCCTAGTCGTTCTTTCTTCAATCCTTCGGAGAAGACGTTGAGGGCCGCATGAACTTTGAACCCACGTTTGTGGCCCTCTTCTACAGCGGCCTTGAGTAAATCAAAATCCTTCGGGTACGCTTTCCCATTCCAGACCGTGAGCCTTGGCGCAATGTGGCTGTTGTAAAGGACAAATCCAGCATAGTTCTTCACGTCCACAGCAATGGTGTTGACACCTGCCTCGCGGCACTTATCCAACAGTGCCCCTAGCGGCTCTCGACCCGCAACATCAAACACCCCTGCTTCCGCGTCAATCCAGAGCATTTTCACCTTTGCGGGTGGCTCGGTTTCTATGTGCGTAAGTTGTCCGCAGCACCAGAGAGAAACACAGATAAAGATTAGCGAAGGGAAGGAGAGAATCTTAAGGATTGACTGTCGGATTCTGGTCATAGGAAAGCGTACGATACAACCAATCTGACGTTGGCCATGTTACCGCCAGTATGCAAAGCATGTGAAGAAAGGCGAAAAATGGCAGATGGTGGAACAGGCTTCTAGCCTGTTATTACCAGTAGCTAGAAAGGAACCGCAGGCAAGGATGCCTGCGCCACCATTTGTAAATTGTCCCGCGCTGCTGTCTGCACAACACAAAACTGGTAAACCGGAAAAACCTCGCAAACCAAGGAACTGAGAATATTAGACCAGGCTGGCGACCATGTCGCCGACCTCGGTGGTTGAGTAGCCCATCTTGCCTGCTGCGAGGCTTTTCAATTTTTCAGCCGTGACCTTCATTACCGCCTGCTCAATAGCGCCTGCGGCGTCCTCCTCGCCAAGGACTTCCAGCATCATTGCCCCGGCACAGATGGCTGCAAGTGGATTAATCACGTTCTTTCCGGTATATCTTGGGGCCGACCCTCCAATGGGCTCAAACATTGACACTCCCTCAGGATTGATATTTCCACCAGCGGCAATACCCATACCCCCCTGGATCATTGCCCCAAGATCAGTGATGATGTCGCCGAACATATTGTCGGTCACAATCACGTCGAACCACTCGGGGTTCTTGATCATCCACATGCAGGTTGCATCCACGTGGGCATATTCACGTTTTACATCGGAGAAGTCACGCTCGCCAATTTCGTGAAATGCGCGCTCCCACAGGTCAAAGGCGTAGGTTAAAACATTGGTCTTGCCACAGAGCGTAAGTGTGCGCGCCTTATTGCGCTTGCGCGTCAGCTCGAAGGCGTAGCGCAGACATCTCTCCACGCCTTTGCGAGTATTAACGGAGGTCTGGATGGCAACTTCGTCGGGTGTGCCTTTTTTCAGTATGCCACCGGATCCCGAGTAGAGACCCTCGGTATTCTCCCGTACCACCACGAAGTCAATCTCCGCAGGGCCTTTGTCCTTGATTGGTGTCCAGACCCCGGGATATAGTTTCACGGGCCGTAGGTTGATATACTGGTCAAGGGCAAATCGCAGGTTGAGCAGGATGCCTTTCTCAAGAATTCCTGGTTTTACTTCGGGATGGCCGATTGCGCCCAGATATATGGCATCCAGCTGTTTGATTTCCTCCAGACCGCTCTCAGGCAAGACTTCACCCGTGCGTTTGTAGCGCTCACCACCAAAGTCGTATTCTGTGGCCTCAAGCGTGAGGTCAAACTTTTGGGCAGCAGCTCGCAGTACCTTCAACCCTTCGCGAACAACCTCAGGCCCGGTGCCGTCACCTGGAATCACGGCAATGCGGTAGGTCTTTCCCATTGATTAAATCCTTTCGTTCGATTTGATGTAGGGGCAGTTCATGAACTGCCCCCTACCGGCTACCAAGGCAAGAATAGTAGACCGACTTGTACGGAGAAAATGCAAGGAATGTCAACGCTTTTTTGGTGTGGATTCCGACTTAGTGTTGCAGCGCCTCGTGGCCTATTATTATTAAGGAGTGCCACAGAGGCTTTATTACGCGCACTCACAAATTTCATGCAACGTACAAGGGTGCTCTCGTATGTCATGCGGACTGCTTTGTATAATTGAGCAGCCCGCCGGCCATCAGAATGGCGCGCTGACGCTTGCTGAAGGGATTCTGCATGAGATACTCGCGCCCTTTGGTGGTATTATTGACGCGAATCGGCTTGCCTGCCTGGAGCTCTTGCTTCACGTTTGGCAATTCGAGCCTGTCGCCCGGCGATATCGTGCCATAGTCTGCGGGCACTTTGAATTGAAGCGGCAGGATGCCGAAATTAATGAGATTTGCCTGGTGGATACGCGCGAATGACTTTGTCATGACCGCTCTAATTCCAAGATACATAGGCCCCAGGGCTGCATGTTCGCGGCTGGAGCCCTGGCCGTAGTTTTCGCCACCTACCACAAAGCCCCCACCAGCAGCTTTTGCACGGCTGGCAAATTTCGCATCAACAACCGAGAAGACGTATTCGGAGATCGCTGGGATGTTCGAGCGAAGAGGCAGAATCTTCGCGCCAGCAGGCATGATATGATCCGTCGTGATGTTATCTTCCACCTGCAATAGCACCGAGCTCAGCAAGGCATCAGGAAGCGGTTCGTTTATGGGCAAAGGTTTGATATTCGGCCCGCGAACAATTTCCACCTTATCGGGCCGTCTGGAGGGAGGAAGAATCATCGAGTCGTCAATGATGAACCGGACAGGCGCCTTAATGCGCACGCCTGCACCGAGTTTGCGTGGGTCAGTGATTTCGCCGTAAATAGCTGCTGCTACGGCAGTCTCCGGGCTGCAAAGATAGACCTGGGCACTCTTTGTGCCCGAGCGTCCGAGAAAGTTGCGGTTGAACGTGCGCAGCGATACTGCGTCGGAGGACGGGGCCTGGCCCATGCCGATGCAAGGGCCGCACGTACATTCCAGCACGCGAGCGCCGGCACTGATAATATCCGTTAGCGCGCCATTGGCTGTAATGTTCTGGAGCACCTGCTTTGATCCAGGTGAGATGCAGAGACTGACATCTTTGTGAACGCCGTGCTTGCGCAATACACGCGCGACCGTCATCAGGTCCGTATAGGACGAGTTCGTACAGCTGCCGATTGCCACCTGCTGCACCTTGATGCCGCGTAGCTTTTTCACTTCAATGACATTATCTGGGGAATGGGGCTGGGCAATGAGCGGCTCGATTTTCGAGAGATCGAGCTCGATCACTTCGTCGTACGTCGCATCCGGATCGGCTTCGAGAAGCTTCCAGTCCTTTGGGCGCTTTTGCAGTTTGAGGAATTCGCGCGTAACCTCGTCGCTCGGAAAGAGCGAGGTGGTGGCTCCGAGCTCCGCCCCCATGTTTGTAATAGTTGCGCGCTGGGGCACACTGAGCGTCTTGAGGCCTGGGCCGGCATACTCGATGATTTTCCCGACGCCGCCTTTCACAGTGAGTCGCCGGAGCAGCTCGAGAATCACATCCTTTGCACTGACCCATGTGCTGAGTTTCCCTGTGAGCACGACCTGACAGATTTTCGGCATTGCCAGGTGAAAAGCCCCGCCACCCATAGCCACAGCTACGTCAAGGCCACCGGCGCCAATGGCGATCATGCCAAGGCCACCAGCAGTCGGCGTATGACTGTCGGACCCGAGCAAGGTCTGTCCCGGCATACCAAAGCGCTCCAGATGCACCTGATGGCAGATGCCATTACCCGGCCGCGAGAAGTAAATCCCGTATTTGGCGGCAGCAGATTGCAGATAGCGGTGATCATCCGCATTCTCAAAACCAGTCTGCAAGGTATTGTGGTCTACATAGCTGACCGATCGTTTGGTTTTGACCTTCGGGATTTCCAGGGCTTCGAACTGAAGGGAAGCCATTGTGCCCGTGGCATCCTGGGTGAGGGTCTGATCAATCCGAATAGCGATTTCATTGCCGGGCGTGAGATTGCCTGACACGAGATGCTTTTTGAGAATTTTATGCGCAAGTGTGTGTCCCATAGCATAAGCTCCTTTCAGCTGACAATTCCTGTAGCGGTCGCATTCATGCGACGAACTGTGCGATAAATCGCACCGCTACAGAGAAAAATCCTAATTGTCGGACGGCATAACAATTCATGACCTGTGCGGCCCAGACGCAACCGCCCCTACGTTTTTGCCAATCCGCAGCTGTTTAATCTACGGCGCTCCCCAGGGAAGTCAACAGCTTATTTCCGGCTCAGACGGCTTGCATGCACCACCGGCCCTCCCATGTGGGGGCTCAAAATTTTGAGCCCCTACAGCTTATACCGTGGCATTTACAGACCTTTCAC
>CAZVVA010000210.1:0-6108 GCA_964630455.1 uncultured Candidatus Sumerlaeota bacterium | reverse complement strand
CCTGAGTACCGGGAGCTTAAACCAGGCCATTGGGTTGCCTGTCATCTCCATGGATAAAAACGAAGAATATGGGAGGTTAGAGTCAGGCGTGAACGGTGATGCGACAGTTGTTGTAGAGAATCTGGAGAAGCTATTTTTAGTGCAGCGGAGCGTGCTGAGTGGGAAAGCCAGGAGCATTGCTGCGGTGGATGGGGTGAGCTTTACGGTGCCGCAGGGCCAGATTTTCGCCTTGGTTGGTGAGAGCGGATGCGGAAAGACCACGTGCGCGAAGTTGTTGGTAAGACTGCTCGAGCCGACGCGCGGAACGATACGAATTGCAGGGCAGGATATTGGTGCGCTGCGCCACCGCGACTTGCGTGCATTTCGCAAGAATGTCCAGATGATTTTCCAGGATCCCTATGAATCGCTGAATCCACGCCAGACTATTCGCAATACCATTGTAGAGCCGCTGGTGATCCAACGCGTTGGCGATGTCTCTGAGCGTGAGCAACGGATCAGGCAAATGCTTCGCACCGTGGGTTTGCCCGACGACGATGACTTGCTTGACTCATATCCTCACGAGCTTTCTGGCGGACAGCGACAGCGAGTGTCTATAGCTCGGGCCCTGGTAGTTGGCCCTATCTTCGTGGTTGCGGACGAGCCGGTTTCGATGCTCGACGTTTCAGTGAAAGCCGGGATTCTGAACCTGCTTGCGGAGTTGCGTTCACAATTTCAGCTCGGCATGGTTTTCATCACACACGATGTGGCCTCAGCACGCTATCTCTGCGACACCATAGGCGTGATGTATCTGGGCTCGCTGGTTGAAGTTGGCCCGACAGAAGAGGTCGTTGCGCATGCACGGCATCCGTATACTCAGGCGTTGATCGCTGCAGTGCCAGACATTGCTGTTTCTGGTAAGCGGGAGCGCGTTAGATTACCAGGTCAGGTTCCCACACCAATAGACCTTCCGGATGAATGCCATTTTCGCCACCGATGTGCACATCAACTCGACGCCTGTGCACGCCGCAAACCCCGGTTGCGGTCGCTTACCCCAGAGCATTCCGTGGCCTGCTATCTGTATCATCAGTGCCAGGAATAGTCCCATTCTCATTTTTTATTGCCTTGTGGGGGATTTCGCTTTACTCCATTGAAAAGGCATGGCCGTTCTCAGAATTGTTTTGGGGGAAGGGCGGGCTGCCGCATTCCTCCAGAGGCGGACAAGCCGCTCTTCCCCCAAGCCCCTATCTCTCTGCGGCTTTTATAGCTGCTATTTCACCCTTGAGAGGGTGAAATAGCGCAATTCTTCTGGGCATTAATGTCGTTTGAAGACGAGACGCTGATGGGCAAAACGCACCAGAGCCATTAGAACGATTGACGCAAAATAGGCCATTGATGGGATGAAATATTGCAGGAAACGAGGAAAGATATAGGGAAGAAGAAAGACGGCGGAAGCCCCAATTGCCCAAAAGAAAAAGAAGCGCGTTTGAGCTTTGGCCAGCGCCTGGCGTTTCAGCGAAAGTAACATACCAGCGAGTGCAACAGGGAGAAATATGCTAAAAACCTTGAACAGATCCAGAAGCACTCGTGCAAAGGAGGTTGACGGATACTGCTGAGCCTGCTGAGTGGAACTGTACTCTTTCAGAAAGGCACTATATTCTTGAATTGTCCCACCCAGAAATCCTTCAAACCAGATGAGAGGAAGCACGGCTGCAACGCTCCAGTAAAGCACAACGTGACCGAGTACCGTGAGCGCTTTGGGCGAGCGCGCAATCAGCACGATCTGAAGAATTACAATAAGGATAATAGAGGTAATGGACGCCGTTTTCGTGAGCACGGCCAACGAGATGGCCACCCCAGCTGGCAGGAGCAAACGGGTCTGGCCGGAGTGAAACACGCGCAGCGCGAGATATACTGCAAAGATATTAATGAACAGCACTAAAGTTTGCGTCAAGACAATGGTGAGTGCATTGGAGAAGAAGAACATCGCGAGCACTGTGGCCAGAGCGGCGTGCGCCTGCTCAACATCAAACAAACGAAAGATTCTGTACAGGCATAGGACTATCAAAAGCGTGAGGAGCATCGATGCGGAGCTAACCTCGGGATATATCGCCTTGCCATAAGAGCTAGCGTCACGGTCATAGATTAGCCATATGCGGCGTTGAAAGTCGGCAGGACTCTTCGTTACGGTGATCAGTGTGTTGGGAAAGAAGGTAACTAGAGGTTGAACGAAGCTAAAGTATGCAGGGCGTAGCCGACTGCGGAAATACAATACCTCTGTATCGAATCCACGGTCCAATAGCAGGGAGGCATTACTGACGGCCATAATATCATCGAACTTCTTTTCTCCGTACCATTGTTTCTTGCCCCAGATGAGTGCCCCGCAGATACAGAACCCAACAAGAAAGAGCACCGTCGCCGCGCGAAATCCGTGCGGCCTGTTCCAGGCAATCAGGTCAATACGGACAAGATCAGGAACGAGAATATAGAGAATCAGACAGTACAGAATTAGAGAGAGAAGCACGAAGAAGACTAATGCCGACGTCCGGAGGGAATGCGGGGCAAAGATCGTGCATTCAAACTCCCTCACTACTACCACCAGGCCAGGGCTTTCTGCCGGTGGCAAGCGCGCTGCAAGAGTAATATTAAAGGGCCCATAGCCAGAGAGCTTGCTGGTAATATTCAAGGATTCGCCAGTAAGATTTACATTTTCTGTGATGTGAACAGCGTTGCCCTTCTGGATTAGCAGTTTGTTATCCCCGCCAGGTGGAACGGTAAAGGAGAGTTTGAGCATGACTTCATGTGTGGGGTCTTTGTCAAATTCATAGACTCGTTCGGCCGTGGTTCCTGGTACCAGGGCAAGTCCATCCGGAGTCGCCAGCCATCCGTCATCCTTAATTATATGCACTGCGATCTTTTGGTTCGTGCTGGTCAGGGGATCACGATAGTACCGAATGTCGCGATGGATGAGAATCTGACGCAGGTAGAAGGCCAGCAATACGAGAAGCACTGCGGTGATAAACCAGTAATAATAGCGGAGGAATCGTGGTGTAGCCACTGTTATAAGGACGCTGTGGATTCTGTTTCTTTATGCGTAATTCAGATTCTGATGTGAAGGCTACGGCCAGGAGTTTTATTCGGTAATCAGCAAACTGCGTAGATATTTTTCGTCAGGATTCTGAGCTGTGAGATAGGAGGCGCTAGCACTACCGGCCTGCCAGATTTTAACGCTCGCGGTTGCGGCTTCACGGGCATCGCTGTAGCGTTTACAAATACTGGCGGCCAGAGCTAGAAGCTCCTGGTGCTCCTGGCCACGCATAATCACTAAAGGACTCCCAACATCTTCGACCTCGAGTAGAATATCATCGGGCTGTACGAGGTTGGCGATAGTGTGGTTTTCTCGCTCATTGCGGCCCACGATGAGTTTGGTTGCTGGAGCAAGCCGGAAGTGCCGGCCAAGCTTCAGAAGGAGAATGTCGTTCATCGCTGAAATGCCGTGGTCGAAGAGGTCTCTGAGTCGCGCAGCAAACCCGGGATCAGTCAGCAGGCATCCTCCTGCGGGGCACGGATAGTCGGTGATTCCGTATTTGGCAGCTAGATCCATCTGGGGACGACGGGTCCGCCCTTGAAACGCAAGCAGACGGGAGCGATCAACCCATCCGCGCAGCTCGGGTACGGTGAGGGGTAGGTAATGTGCCGAGAGGGGACGAAGAATCAGGCCTTCCACCCCAGCTTCTTTTTCAATCAAAAACAGGGCTTTGCGATGCTGCGACATGGGCCGCTGGCCAAGCACTTCTCCGGTAAAGATAAACTGCGCATCAAGCTCGTTCATTAGCTCGCGCGCCTTGAGAAAGAGAAAGATGCGGCAGTCTATACACGGGTTCATATTGCTGCCGCGGCCGAATTTCGGCTTCTTAACTAGCTCGATATACTCTGATCCTGCTCCCATAGATTTCAGCTGGACACCAAATTCAGCAGCTACCTTGTGCGAGAAGCTGGCGCAACCGTTGCCCCCATGATCGCACGTGCAAAAGATCGTCTTCAGGTTAAAGGCAACGACTTCGAGTCCCTGCTCGATCATCAACTTAAGGGCAAGGGTGCTATCCAGCCCGCCTGAGAGCAGGCCGATTGTTTTAATTCTTTTTTTCATAATTTCTCGTATGCATTGCCTCCTGCTTGTAAATACGTATGTTCAAAAAAGGGACACGAGAAGTCAAGGGCTACGTTTTTGTGAATTCTTTCGCAAAACCAGATAGGGAAAGGCGAAAAGTTGGAGGAGCCGGGCCATCGGAAGCAAGTGCAGAGCATCGGAGATCAGCTGAGACTCCCTCTCATTGATCCCTTCAGCTTGCTCTGTATTAAGGCGCCGGGCGTTTGTTCATGCTTGCAAATTTGGAATGATTGGCGAATAAATAGCAGTACATATATTGGAGGAGGCAGTCGCATTTTTGCGGCGCAGGATTGGCTGCATGACAATGTTGCAAGTTGAAGAAGGCCAAACTTTTTCGGATCACTGTAGGTCATCTATTATGCCTGGGTGATCCATATGCAGAAAGCAGTCCATTGGCGATTCGCGATGTTACGATACAGTTGATAAGGCGCTGTCAGCGAGGAGACCCAGAGGCATTTGAGGAACTCTATCGCGAGATTGCACACGAGTTGTTCAATTGGATTTTCTCCATTCTTCGCAATCACGACGATACGGATGAGGTCCTACAGGAAAGTCTCATACGGGTGTTTAAGCACATTGGTTCGCTCAAGGAGGCAGAGAAGTTTCCGCAGTGGTCGATTCGGATCGCCATTAATCAGTGCTACACACATCGCTCGCGCAAGCATCGCACGGAATATTATCCCCTTAACGAAGAGATCCTGGTTAAGACCGAGTCGAGTCGATTCAAGCCGAGGGAGGTGGCAAATCCCAGGCAAGTGCTTATGCAAAAAGAAGTGCTTGGAGAGATCAACGCAGCGATTGCCAAGCTGCCACCCAAGCAACGTACAGCGATTGTGCTCTTTGAAGTAAAGGGGCATTCCATTCGTGAGATAGCTTCGCTGCTGAGCTGCAGCGAAGGGGCGGTGAAGTTTAATATTCATCAGGCGCGCAAGAAGCTGCGTAGACAATTGCAGCATCATCTGGGGCGGATAGGACAACAGAAATGAGCCCTGAGTCTGGGTGGGGCGCGTGGTGCTGAGCCCGGTCTGTAATGCTTGTGGCCTTATGATGCAAGTGGGCATGTGAGTGGAAGTGCGGCGACCATGTCGGGCATGGCGACGGTTTTTCACCAAGTCAGCAATGTGGGAATGGTTCGTTCATTGTGAGTTTCTGGCGAAAGAGAGGGGACATTTTATGAGATGCGATGATGTAAGGAGAAAGCTTGACGATTACGTTGAGCAGACACTTCAGGAGGATGAGGCCTCGGCACTGGAAGACCACCTGTACTCCTGTACCTCCTGCCGCGAAGAACACGAGGCCTGCGAAGCGCTGCGTGAGTTGCTGCGCACGAGCAGCCAGTCGGTCTCTCCGCCCGAGTCGTACTTTCAACGGGTATTTATACGAGTGATCCGGCGGCTTCAGGCTGAAGAGCGGCCGCGTACGAGTCTCGGCCACTTCGCGCGAAGTATGAGAGAGTGGCTGAGTGCGCCCGGCCTGGGATTTCGGTTAACACGCGCAGCGGCGCTTGTGCTCGTGGGGCTGATAGGTGGGATGTATCTGGTGGCTTATGCACCGGCTGGCCTTCAGTGGCTCACTCCATCAGTTCGCCTTACCGAGACGTCACAACCCTCTACGCTTGAGATATCTGAAGCGGGAGCAGAAGAACCAGCCGGGCGGGCCACGGGCACGCGGATTGTGAGGAGTGCCCTTGAGCGCGAGAGAGGCATCTCTCCACCAGGGTTGCCCGAGGAAGCTCTGGCAGTGGCTATAGAGCCTGAGCGATCAGAAAGAGCGATCGCGTCTGTGTTGCCACAACCCCAACCGAATAAATTGATGCTCGTCTCGAACAAGATTCGCGAATCTGAGGTGCTGGAGGATCTGGCGAATATCAGGCTGAATTTGTATCTCGCAGGGGAAGAGCGCTACATTCCGGAGTTCCAGAAGATTGAGGGGTTGTTCTACGAAATTATTCAGACTGATAC
>CAZVVA010000209.1:0-6244 GCA_964630455.1 uncultured Candidatus Sumerlaeota bacterium | reverse complement strand
AGGAGATCCCTTGCTTCGCTCGGGATGAGGGGTCGGAGGTAAAACTCCCCGACCCTCAAATAGCTCTGAGCAAGGGTTTTTTTTGCTCTTTGTCAGATAGGTCAGCAAGAATAGTCATGTGTCAAAAATCAAGTTGAGTATTTGCAGACTCCTAATACGACTTCTTCCCAACTGCATTTTGCTTTTAATGCTTGAAGGTTTCTTTAAGAAGATAACGTGAATTGACAGGGTGCTCTTTGCTATTCGGCATCTCCAGTCATTGCCCAACGTTGTTTCCTCTCCCCTTGGGGGATCGGCATCTCCAGTCATTGCCCAACCTTGCTTCCTCTCCCCTTGTGGGAGAGGATGGAGGTGAGGGGGATCATTTCTTGAGCAAAATGCTGACTCATTTGAAAAAGAGCCGGGTTTTTTTTATGGCATTGGTACTTCGTTTGGCCTATAGAGAATTGAGTAGAAGGCATGAATGTTTTGTATGGCGCGCTTGATGTAACATCTTGGCCATGCATTACCCATCTTGAATCTGAATTGTAATAACCGAAAGGAAGTATTATATGAGACTGGATAAGCTAACCATTAAAGCGCAGGAGGCGCTGGCGCACGCCCAGGATCAGTGTGATCAACTGGGACATCAGGAGATCACCCCTGAGCATCTTCTGTTTACATTGATTGAGCAGAAGGAAGGCGTGGTGATCCCGGTATTGCAGAAGATTGGCGTTGACCCGGGTCAGGTGCGCAGCAGCCTGCAGGAACATATCAATCGCCTGCCTCGGATTTCCGGCGGAATGCCGCAAAATGTCTACATCTCCCCTGCTCTGAAGCGGGTTCTTGACGACTCCTGGAAAGAAGCGCAGCGGCTCAAAGACGAGTATCTAAGTACCGAGCATCTATTGTTGGGAATCGCGAAGAACAAAAGTCTTCCCGCAGGGAAGCTGCTCAACGATCTGGGGGCTACTGAAGCTGCAATTATGACGGCACTGCGCGAAGTGCGCGGCTCCCAGCGGGTCACTGATCCTCACCCGGAAGATAAATACCAGGCGCTGAAGCGCTTCGGCCGCGACCTGACGGAACACGCGCGTGCTGGAAAACTCGATCCCGTTATTGGTCGTGACGACGAGATTCGCCGCCTCATCCAGGTACTCTCACGCCGCACTAAAAACAACCCGGTGTTGATCGGCGATCCGGGCGTGGGCAAGACGGCGATTGTTGAAGGCCTGGCGCAGCGCATCGTGTCGGGCGACGTGCCTGAAGGCCTTAAGCGGAAACAGCTCGTTCAGCTGGATCTCGGTGCGCTCGTTGCGGGATCGAAGTTTCGCGGTGAATTTGAAGACCGCCTCAAAGCCGTGCTCAAGGAAATCGAAGAAGCTGAGGGCTCGGTCATTCTATTCATTGACGAGCTCCATACACTGGTTGGTGCTGGCGCAGCTGAAGGTTCGGTGGATGCATCGAACATGCTCAAGCCGGCCCTGGCACGCGGCGAGCTTCGCTGCATTGGCGCCACGACCCTGGACGAATACCGTAAGAACATCGAAAAGGATGCAGCCCTGGAGCGCCGCTTCCAGCAGATCATCGTAGATGAGCCCTCGGTGGAAGATACCATCGCCATTTTGCGCGGCCTGAAAGAGCGCTATGAAGTGCACCATGGAGTGCGCATCAAAGACACGGCTCTCATCGCTGCCGCCGTGCTGTCACACCGCTATATCTCAGACCGCTACCTGCCTGATAAGGCGGTAGATCTGATGGACGAAGCAGCATCGCGCTTGCGCATCGAGATTGACAGCATGCCGCAGGAAATCGACGAAGTCGAGCGCAAGATCATGCAGCTGGAGATCGAACGCCAGGCGCTGCGCAAGGAGAAGGACAAGGCGTCCAAGGAACGCCTCAGCAACCTGGAAAAAGACCTTGCCGAGCTGCGGGAGCAGTCGAGCCAGAAGAAAGTTCATTGGGAAAACGAGAAGAAGCACATAGGAAAAATTCAGACCCTAAAAGAAGAGCTTGAACAAGCGAAAATTCACGAGCAGAAAGCAGAACGCGAGGGGAATCTGGAGAAGGCTGCAGAGCTACGCCATGGCCGCATGCCGCAGCTGGAAAAAGAAATTACAGTCGCAAATAAGCAGCTCACCGCACTGCAAAAAGATAAAAAAATGCTCAAGGAAGAAGTAGACGAGGAAGATATCGGCGAGATCGTCAGCAAATGGACGGGAATACCTGTAACGCGTCTTATGGAAGGTGAAATCGAGAAACTCGTGCACATGGAAGAACGTCTGCGCCAGCGCGTCGTAGGACAGGACGAAGCGATTACTGCGGTTTCGAATGCGGTACGCCGTGCCCGTGCAGGTCTCCAGGATCCCAGCCGTCCGCTCGGCTCATTTATCTTTCTCGGGCCAACCGGCGTCGGCAAAACCGAGCTGGCTCGCGCCCTTGCTGAATTCCTCTTCGACGACGAATCGAACATGGTACGCATTGACATGAGTGAGTACATGGAACGCCACAGCGTGTCGCGCCTGATCGGTGCGCCGCCTGGCTATGTCGGCTACGAAGAGGGAGGACAATTGACTGAAACCGTGCGCCGCAAGCCCTATAGTGTGGTTCTCTTTGATGAAATCGAGAAGGCGCACCCGGAGGTCTTTAACGTCCTGCTCCAGATTCTCGAAGATGGGCGGCTGACCGATAGCCACGGCCGCATTGTAAACTTCAAAAATACAGTTGTTGTGATGACGTCGAACGTGGGCTCACAGTGGATTGACCAACTCGGCGCCAAAGACCGAGATGAACTCCAAAAGCGTGTGCGCGAGGCAATGCGCGAGCAGTTCCGGCCAGAGTTTCTTAACCGCATTGATGAGATCATTATCTTTGACAATCTGACCCGCGAGCACATCAAGCAGATTATTGATATCCAGCTTGCGCATATCCAGGAACGACTGAAGGATCGCCAGCTCAACCTGGTACTCACCAATTCGGCGAAAAACGCGCTGGCTGAGCAAGGTTACGATCCGGCATATGGCGCTCGCCCGCTCAAGCGCTCTATCCAGCGCACGATACTCGACCCTCTAGCTCTGGATATGCTGGAAGGCAAGTTTCAGGAAGGCGATACGGTAAAAGTTGATCTGAACGGTAAATCAGAAATCGTATTCTCAAAAACGTGAGCAACTGATCATCAATAAGAGGCGCAATCTTGAAGGATTGCGCTTTCTTTTTTTGCGCCAGCCCCATGCCAGCGAAAAAGCCCTCCTGCGCCCACCAAACGTCGCTTCATTAATAAACCCAAATTTTGCAGTTGAGTTTAAGTGTCCAAAAAAATTATAAAGAAGCACAAAGAGATGACAATAATATTAGACAGGATGAACAAGATTAACAGGATAAAAAAAATCTAAAGAATCCCATCAATCCCTGATAAATCCTATTGATCCTGTAAATCATGTCTAAAAAATTGAGAGCTGTATTCTGAATTTAAAAGAGAAGAAAATCCTCTCTAACGCAAAATCTGGGTTCAAGATGCCACGAACAACAAAATTTCCCTCTCCTTGAGAAATCCATTGACGAATCATACTTAATTTGGTAAACAATTCGGACTGAGTAACCCTTGGGTGCCGGTTTCGTTTTTAGGCACTAATGATGATAGCCCGCCGAATCAGTCAAATATCTTCATAGAACTTTCTGGTCTTGATTCAAGAGTCAGATAAAAAAAAGGAGGAACGAATCATGAAAAGCGAGCTTTCAAGTCTGAATGAGAAGGCTCGGGTGGTGACGGGGAATTATGCGAACGGCAAGAAGCGCGGATGGGTTTGGCGCATCGCCGCATTATGTTTTGTAATTGTTTTCCTTGGGGGTGGGTCCGTTGACAGGGAGAAATCCGCAGCAACCGTGGATTCTAGCCAGCGGACAGAAATCCTCAGTACGTATGGGAAACTGCCCATCCAGTTCATTGAGAACCGGCAGCAATATCCAGAAGATGTGAAGTATTATTTCAATAGTCCCAAAGGAACGATATATTTTACCTCTGACGCAGTGGTCATGCAGTTTACGCAGCCTCTCTCTGACTCAGCCGACCCTCAAAGAAAAGTCAAGCAAGGGATTGAACTACACCAGGCTGTCGCTGGTGCAGATCGTGAACCTGACAGCGAAAATCAATCCGTCCGGGGTTATGTCATACGGAAACAGTTTGTGGGCACGAACCCCGATTGCCAAATTGAAGGCAGCTCAGCCTTGCCCGGCACGGTGAACTTTTTTCGCGGCAACGATCCTTCCGAATGGAAAACTAAAATTCCCACGTTTAAGGAATTGATATACCACAACCTGTATCCCGGGATTGACCTGGTGTACAAGGGAGTAGACGGCCGGTTGAAATATGATTTGATAGTATATCCCGGGGCGGATGTTGCCCAGCTGAGGTTTATCTATGAAGGGGTGGATAGTTTACAGGTGACGGAGTCCGGGGGACTGGCATTGAGCGTGACACTAAATATGGGGAACAGCCCCTGTCCCATGCACGAGGAGAGAAATCCCATCATCTATCAAGAAATAGGCGGCGAGAAAATCCTGGTAGATGGTGAATATCGTATACATGAGGATGGCTCAATCGGTTTTCAGCTATTCGGACATGATCCGTCGTTCCCTGTCGTGATTGACCCGGAAACCGATTTGGTCTACTCCACCTTCCTGGGGGGAGGGGATGATGAAGTTGGTTGGTCCATAGCGATCGACGAGTCGGGCAATGTCTATATTACCGGATATACTTCGTCAACAAATTTCCCCGTCACCCCCGGCGCGTTTGATACTACTTATAATGACGGTGATCGGGATATTTTTGTCACCAAGTTAAACGCCGACGGCTCAGCCCTAATTTACTCCACCTACCTGGGGGGAGAGAATGATGAAGCTGGTTGGTCCATAGCGATCGACGGTTCCGGCAACGCCTATATAACCGGAGAGACTCGTTCAACCGATTTCCCCGTCACCCCCGGCGCGTTTGATACGACGCATAATGGTTTCTATGATGTTTTTGTGACCAAGTTAAACGCCGCTGGGTCAGCCCTGCTCTACTCTACGTTCCTGGGGGGCGGGAATTATGAGTACGGTCTTCACATAGCGATAGACGGGTCGGACAACGCCTATATTACCGGAGAGACTCGTTCAACCGATTTCCCCGTCGCCCCCGGCTCGTTCGATACTATCCATAATGGTGGCGATGATGTTTTTGTGACCAAGTTAAACGCCAGCGGGTCAGCTCTAATTTACTCCACCTTCCTGGGGGGAGGGAGTACTGAACCATTTCCTTCTATCGCGATAGACGTGTGGGGCAACGCCTATATTACCGGATGGACTAATTCATCCAATTTCCCCGTCACCCCCGGCGCGTTCGATACTTCGTATAATGGTGGCGAATGGGACGGTTTTGTTACCAAGTTAAACGCCAGCGGGTCACCCCTGCTTTACTCTACCTACCTGGGGGGAGGCAATGGGGAGGGGGGTTATGCCATAGCGATAGACGGTTCGGGCAACGTCTATATTACCGGATATACTTACTCATCCGATTTCCCCGTCACGCCCGGCGCTTTTGATACTACGTATAATGGTAACGCTAACGTTTTTGTGACCAGGTTAAACACCGACGGGTCTGCCCTGGTCTACTCCACGTTCCTGGGGGGAGCGTGGAATGACTTTGGCTCTGGCATAGGGATCGACGGGTCGGGCAACGCCTATATTACCGGATATACTTACTCATCCGATTTCCCCGTCACGCCCGGCGCTTTTGATACTACGTTTAGTGGCTTGGATGTTTTTGTGACCAGGTTAAACGCCAGCGGGTCAGCTCTAATTTACTCCACCTTCCTCGGGGGGAGTGAGTCTGACATGGGTCATGCCATAGCGATCGACGTCTCGGGCAACGCCTATATTACCGGATATACTAATTCATCCAATTTCCCTACCACTCCCGGCGCGTTTGATACTACGTATAATGGCGGCAGTCCAAGCTACCCAGAAGATGTCTTCGTTAGTAAGATACGTATGGTTCTTCCACGTGGAGTGCAACCAGCCCTCTGGCAGCACTATGAGTAAGGGCAGTTGGGTGGGGATTTCGGGGACATACTACGAAATTCCTCTGAAGCGCCTCTTTTCGTGATATATCGCTGCCTACCGCCTCGCCCGAAGTTTGGAGTGCATCATAAGATTCGCAACGTAGGGGCAGGTTTCAAACCTGCCCCTCAATCCCTGATAAATCCTATTGATCTTGTAAATCCTACCC
>CAZVVA010000208.1:0-6292 GCA_964630455.1 uncultured Candidatus Sumerlaeota bacterium | reverse complement strand
CTTTCTTCGTGGCCCAGCCTGAAATAATGCCTAGCCTTTTCTTCTGCTCGTCAAAACTTTGATTGAAGAGGAGAGAAAAGCATCTACTGTACTTGATTGAAGAGGAAACTTCATCTTCACTCAGGACTTTACCATAAATTTCAGCGACTGTTCTTGTCTGGCAAAAGCCATAAGAAGAACCAATAACGAACATCACAGGAATATATACCCAAAATAATTTCAGGCTTTTAATTGTCACTGGCAGCACCTCTCAGTGGTAGGATGGTTTAGGGCCACTTTAGGGAAAATACCATTTAATAAATTCTTTTTGAACTCTTTCCTCGAGGGTCTGCTTTACTCGTTGGGAGTAATTATTAGGAAAGAATTTTGCCTTTTTAAGAATCTCCTTTAAGATAATCCGATCATAAATAAATTGTTTTTTTCTCTCTAAAGTGAACGGTTGGGATCGTCGGGATCTACTTGCCAAAGTCTGCTCTGATTCAGTCAATTTCACGTCCTTTGTTAATTTTTCAAATAGTACTTTAGCTTTGGTATAGATATTGTTTTGGCTAGCCGCCATATTGATCAATTGATTCTTATCCTTAAATTGACCAGTTATCAGCCTTTCGGTTAGAAATTGCGGGTCCTGCGGTAGGGAATAGTCACGCCAAATTTCATAAGGTGCGCCAATTTCAGAGAGGTCGTCTTCATACTTGGAATAAATAGAATGAAGAACTTCTTCGTCATTTAAATGCTGCTTTGCCTCTTTTAGCGATTGCACCAGGATTTCCAATCTTCTGTTATACATTTGAATATCGCTATCACTTAGCTGAGCATATTCCTTTTCATATATTTGTTTTAGTTCTTCGGGGTCCATCTTTATATTTTCTGTCAGTTCTTCTAATACCCTGGCCTTGATTCTTGAAAGGCATGATTGAAATATTTGATCAAATCCTCGAGGTGGTACAAGACTAGGAACCCGCACTTTTTGTGCCAAACTAGCTGAAGTCTCCCTGATATCTTCCAGGGTTATGACGATATCTTCATACTGAATAAGAGAGAAATCATGTCCCTTACTTTCAGACACTTGTGGAGAAAAGCATAAACATAGTAGTATTAATATTGGCAAATACCTTCTCATCCTATACCGCCTCGCATAACACGTTCATGCTGAATTGGCATCTCCTAGCAGAATAATGTAACTAATTAATGGCAACTCTCAAACAGTCAATTTTTACAATAAGCACGTCGTTTGAGTTGTCAAGAAATAAAATTATTTTATTTACACTCGAATCTACCTGCCATTTACTTCAGCTTAGCAGGAAAGAAATATCCAACAAAATTGTCTTCATAAATTTACATAACTATCGTACTCTCCTTTTGGAAAAATGTATCTTATCTGGTGTATCTCCATCCTATTCGGTCGCTTTATGTTCAAGTTGGCGAATTCTATACTAATCGCCATATCTTTCTTGAAATGCGTACCTGATTCTAGTATGTATAAGAATCGTCACGTAAGAAATATCGCTGCGCAGGCTGAAATGAAAGCGCCGAACCTCTGCTTGCTTAGCAGCAATCATAAAGGAGTATCTGCGTTGAGAACCCTGGGAATTCATACGAAAACGTTTCGCTTCCAGAGCCGCGAGAAAGCCACTGCTGCTGCAGAGCGGCTCGAGGTGCATGATCAGCC
The DNA here is from genome assembly GCA_964630455.1 of uncultured Candidatus Sumerlaeota bacterium. Classification (GTDB taxonomy): domain Bacteria; phylum Sumerlaeota; class Sumerlaeia; order MWCT01; family JAUWMI01; genus JAUWMI01. Next base: position 4,623 of record CAZVVA010000208.1, on the reverse strand, counting down.
GGTCGTGATTGATCGCGAATGCCTGGTCGTCTTTGTCTCAGTTGAAAAAGGGGATGAGAAGTCACCAGAGTCGGTTGCCGAACAACTGGCTGCCGACACGCTCAAGCGCTCGGAGCAGCTGAACATCAAGACCGTGGTGCTTTACCCGTACGTTCACCTGACAGAGAATCCTGCAACTGCGCGCATTTCTCTTAAGGTACTGAAGGCGATTGAAACCAGACTCAGCGAGTCGGTCGAGGTCGTCCGCTCACCGTTCGGATGGTACAAGGCATTTGACATTTCCTGTCTCGGTCATCCACTGTCGGAATGGAGCGGCCGCTATATCCCCGGCGAGGAGCCGGTTAAACCGATCCTCAAGGAAGAAGCCCCAGAGCGAAAGCCCAGCGAATTTACCCGTTACATCCTCGTGGATCATGAGGGCAAGACATTCGACGTCACTCCCTCCACGTTTGCCGACTGCCCGGTCTTTAACAATCAGCAGCCTGTCTATGCACTGCTCAGGCAATTTGTGACCAACGAGCTGACTGGCGGCGTGAAGACCGAGGGCATCCCCAAGCATATCACCTATATGCGCGAGCACGAGCTGGTGGATTATTGTGAAGTCTCAGAGAAGGGGCACTATAAGTGGTATCCCAAGGGTCTGTTAATGCAAAAACTTATTCTCGACTATGCAGGGCGCCTTGCGCACGAGTGGGGAGCAAGCGAGATGAAAAATCCCATCCTCATTCGCGGGGATAATAACGTCGTGGGCGAGCTTATGGGCGAATTCTTCGAACGCGACTACCAGGTAGACGGCGGCCGAGGCGTCTGCTACCTGCGCTACGCCTCGGATCCCCTTGGCTTTCCCTTTATGCAGAACGTGCGGTTCACGTACAAGCAATCGCCGCTAAAGGTCTATGAAGAGGCCACCTGTTTCCGCAACGAGCAGGAAGGCGAAGTGAGCGGCCTGAAGCGCGTGCGCAACTTCATGATGACCGACATGCACGCCGCGTGCTCCAGCATTGAAGAAGCCCGAAGGGAATACGAAGTCCTCTGCCTGAAATTCGCCGAGCTCATGAACGACATCATAGCGAGCGGCCGCTGGGTGCTTGGCTGGGAAGGCACCAGCGACTTCTTTGACGAGAATCGCGACTGGCTTATCAGCATAGGCAAAATGATCGGTGTGCCTGCTTTCTTTAAACTCATGCCGCAAATGAGCCACTACTACGCGATCAAGAATGAATACCAGAGCATCACGCAGGATAAGGCAAATATCCAGATTTCCACGGTACAATGGGACGTCAAGGATGGCGAGCGATTCAATATTGGCTACATTGACGAACAAGGCAAGAAACATCCCTGCCCGGTGATCATTCACGCATCGAGCTTTGGCAGCATCGAACGCACACTGTGCACGATTCTCGAAAACATCGCCATTGATGCTGACCAGGGGCGGAAGCCGATGTTTCCGCTTTGGCTGGCACCCACGCAGGCACGGCTCATTCCCGTGTCGCGCGACTACAACGAGTTTGCCGTCTCGCTGTGCGACACGCTTTCGCGGCGCGACATTCGTACGGACGTGGATGATCGCGACGACACCGTGGGGAAGAAAATCCGTAATGGCGAAACAGAGTGGATTCATTACTTGCTCGTAGTAGGCAAAAAAGAACATCAGTCGGGCATGCTCACGGTGCGCTCACGCGAAGACGATAGCCAGCGCCAGATGAGCGTTGATGAGTTCGTAGAGCTCGTACGCAAGAAGACCGAAGTCATGCCGTTTCGCCCCTTGCCAGTTCCCCGCCTGGTCAGCAAACGCCCCATCTTCTTCGGCTGAGGTGATTGCCTAGCCTGATCGCATTCTATAAGAAGGCCAAAGTTAAAATCCGCTGTTCCCTGAAAGCGACGCCCTTATCCCTTGCGGCCCAGGCCAGATAATATAGATGTCGTAGGGGCAACCCTTGTGGTTGCCCAAAACAATGCGGCAGGCAGCAGATCTATCAGAATTAAGTTGACCGTTATCTTTATACGCTGCAAATTTTTTTATTGCGATGGTAATAAGATTCCGAAAATTAACATTGCGGAAACTGAACGGCCGCTTTGGCCGGAGCTGTCTCCCGTTCGTTTTTGTGGCGCTGGTAGTGCTCACCTGCTCCGAGCTCCGGGCTGACTATCTCGTCTTGATCAGCGGGGAGAAAATCACCTGCACTGTTCTCGAGGAGACGGATACTGGCTATCGGATCGAACGAAATGGGATTGAGACAACGATTCCAAAGACGCGGGTGCAATCAGTTGAGCGATTGACTACATCCTCAGAACCTGATGCCCCCCAACCAGCCAATCTCATGGAGTCCGGCCTGCCTGTGCTCTTTCTCAGCGAGCTCTTTCCATCATTTGCCGAGCAGGCGTGGGGTGAGCTGCACTTTGATGCCTCGGTTGAGAATCATCCGTTGAAGATTGGTGGTCGTTATTTTCCCAGAGGTCTCGGCACGCACGCTAATTCAAGCCTGACCTTTACGATCAACGGCCAGGCGCGCAGATTTCGTGCCTCTGTCGGAATTGATGACGAGGTGCGTGAAAAAGGCTCTCCGCAGGACGCCGACGTACGGTTCCTCGTATACGGCGATGCTCGGCTTCTCTATTCGAGCAAGGCTATGCGAACAGGAAGCGCACCCGAAGAAATTGACGTTACCCTTGACGGCGTGCGCGAGCTCACACTGCGCGCTGATGACCTGGGCCAAGAGGCATGCGACCATGCTGACTGGGCTAACGCGCGGCTCCTGATGAGATCTAGCGACGCCTGCGCCACGCTTCGCCAGACGGCTGCAACTGCCTGGAGCCAAGCCACAGCCAAACAAAACTCGCTCGTATGTCTCAAACCGCCACTTCATACTCTGGGAGCGCATCTGGCATACAAAATTCGGGTGACGAATCCCGATTCCGGCAAGTTTGATGTTGTGCTCACCGTGCGTGACTTCTCACAACGCACGCTCTACCTCTGCAGCTGTCGCGACCTTGGCCAGATTGAAACCATAACCGCAAGCGGGCCGTCAAGCAAGGCACTAACTGTTCACCGTACCGACGATGGCAAGTGGGAAATCAGCGAGGCGGCATTCTCCACCATCACAGTCAACTATCAAGTCAATGCCCGCGTGCGCGATCCTGAACACGCGAATCCTGTCTACCCCATGGATTTGAACGAGTCCGGTGGTTGCATTGATGGGTGGACAACATTTCTCTATCCAGAAAACTCGCCGATCGCCTCCATCACCGTTACATGTGAACTTCCCGAAGGGTGGCAAATGGTCACACCCTGGTATGAAACTGCGGAGGGGTGGCGCTGCGATCCCGTATATCCACGCCGGCATCTCACGGATGCGGTGTGCGTGGTCGGACAGTATCAGGAAGTGCGCCAGAAATTCGGTGACACGGAATTCGTCGTGGCATACCCACTGCCACCTTCTAATGCTTCGGCCAAGGGCTCAATCCCCCCGGATGAGGCGTCCGGGGATGTGCAGAACTGCCTGAAAATCTGCGAATACTTTCAGCGCGAGTTCAATGGCTTTCCGTTTGAAAAGTACGCAATCCTGATCGCTCCGAAGAATTTGAAGGGCACCGCGTCGAGTGCGTATCCAACGGGCTTCATCATTTCCGGGCATCGGCAATTGGCTGATATCGGCTTTCTGGCACATGAGATTTGCCATGCCGCAGCTATTGGCGGCGACGAATGGTGCAACGAAGGCATGGCCATGTACTATGATGCCCTGGTGCCGGATACGTTGGGACTAACCAATGCCCGCTTGAGACAACGCATCGCAACTGATTTTGAAAAGATCAAAGCCCTACATGCCGAAGGCAAAGACCGCAGCGTGGCTGAGCTGTCGCAAACCGGCGAGCCAAAGAATCTCCATTGGACTACCGGCGACGCCAGCCTTGTCTGGTTCACCTATAATAAAGCTTGCATGATCTTCTTCATCATTGACCAGAGACTGCGCATCCTGTCGGATGACCAGCGCTCGCTCGCTGATGTTGTCCGCTACATTAAGGCTCGCAAGCTCAGACCGACTAACTTCAACCTTGTCTACGCCTTAAACCAGGTGTGCGCTGAGATTGATCCGTTCCAGAATTTTCCTTCCAAAACCCCGGCAAGCTCCGGATGGAACTGGGCAGGCTTCTTTCATGCGTACGTGCTCGGCGATGCCCTTCTGCCGGTTTCCGGTTATCAGCTCTTCAATGAAGCCCGCGAGCATTTGGCAAAGGAAAATGTAGAAGAGGCGCGGCGAAATTTCCAACAAGCACGAGCGGCGTTTCTCGAGGACGAGTGCGCAGCCGAGGCAAACGCATGCACCCGCTGGATTCAGCGCTGCGACTCCGCTTCGCAACACACCACGGCATCACGATAATTACCCCACCTCTGTTTTGTTGCTACGTAACGTCCTGGCTCCTGCAATAATCATCCTAATTATCCCAAATTGTGCAGCAGAACTCAGGAAAAGAGGAGTACACGCTTGCTACCTACAAGAAAGATAATCACAAGGGGCTGATGGAATGCGTCTTAACGAGGTCGCAAAAAGATGAAACAATAACTATGAGCGATTTCATCCGCCGAAGCCTGGCGAAGGCGGATGAAATCGCCCGTAATGAAAG
>CAZVVA010000207.1:2521-6294 GCA_964630455.1 uncultured Candidatus Sumerlaeota bacterium | reverse complement strand
ACTCTATCGTGCCACATTTAGCATAGCGACAGACGAACCAGATGCGCGCAAGGTCCCTTCCGTGCGGCTGCGTGCATTCAGTCAAAAAGCCGAACTATTCTACGGTCTCTGTATTGATAGCAACGGCGAGGGCGAGTATTCACCAATACCTGAAGGAAAGGCCTATCCGCTTTACTTCGAGCCACCATCTGCCTTGAGCACTTTTGAGGAATTAGGCAACGATTTTGCATTTGCAGTTGACCTGCTAAACTTCAATCCTGCTGATGCTGCCGACGCCACAGTGACATGTCAGGGTTTGACCATTGAACGAATTCCCCTTGATTCGCTCTCAACGCGTTCTCTCGTAGCCGAGTACACATTTGACACTGACGCCGACGGATGGGTACCTGTCATCGCTGAACAATTCTTTACTCCGCCGATCTTCAGCGTAGCCGATGGGGCTCTCTTTCTCACGGCAACCACTACGACTGACACATTCGGCGGATGGGGCAGTCCTCCTATTACTCCACTCGACACTGCGCAGCTCTATTGCCTGTCATTTACCGTTACCACCAACGTCACCGATCCAGTACGCGTGCCTGCCCTCAGGCTGAGGGCGCAGCACGACCACTTCCAGGTGTGCAGTCTGCTGGAGATCATCAGCACACCTTGGGCCCAGAGCGTCCCAACTCCCTCACCCCGCCTCTATCGTCTCTATTACACCTTGCCTGGTGGAAGTACGAGCGGCAATCTCATCGCGGCCTTTGACCTGCTTAACTTCGACCCGGCTGACGCACCGGACGGCTCTCTCCAGCTTCATCATGTCAAGATCGAGCGTCTGGATTTGCCTTGACACTGACTGTCAGAAATCCAGAAAATTATTCCAGGCTTTTCACCAGCAAGTGGTAATCGTGCCTCCCTTTTTACATTTCACGATTTGAGATGGGGTGAATCACATGCCAGGGTTCTGGTATGCAAGCTTCTTGTTTCTGGGCCTGTCGCTCTCAATTGGCGTGTTGATCTACATGGTTCACAGGGAACGCACCAAGGCCAGAAAGGGCAAGCACGGACACACCCGCCCAGATTCTAAGGACATGTCCGGTCAATCCAAAAGCCCGCTCGAAGAACTCGAAGACAAGTATGGCAAGAAGGGCTAAACTCTCGGCGGTCGATGGCTCTCTTCAGAATCAGCAGGCAACACGAGCACATAGGCTGAGGTTCCATCAGGATAATAGTGAGTAATAACACGCCGGATCTTGAAGCCTGCTCTCAGGTGCAGCATAAGTGAGGGAATATTCGTCGTAGCCACCTGGGAGAAGATAGCTCGCACTCCTTCTCGGCGCAGCAGGCCAATTGCCTGGCCCAGCAATTCCTTCCCTAACCCTCTTCGTCTATATTCCGGGTGTACGTCAAGCGTAATGATCTCCCCCGTTTCGCTATTACACAATACAAAGGCAATCATCCTCTTGCCGTCCCATTTTCTTAGTAGACATGCTCCCTGTTGGCGCACAAAACGACGCATCATGTCCAAGGGATAGTTCAACGGCGCTGGAAAGCATAAGGCATCCAGCTCATATAATTTCCGAATCTCCTGTTTGGTCAAACGCAGCATGGGAAGCAACCCGAAGAAAATCCTTGCGTCAGTAATGCAGCCAGAGTATTCTTACAATAGCCCAGATATAGCACGACACACAACCCTCTTTTCTCACTATATTACATTCTAACGCACAATTGCAGCGAAGTTCAGAAACTGAGCAGGTGGAAGCACAATGACCAGATGCAGAGTCTGTGGCAGAGAGAGCCAATTAATTTCAAAATTTCTCGGACTATGCAAGCGCTGTATTGCTGAGCGCTTTTCCAATGTCAGGCGCCGCCTGACACACCTGCATCACACCACCCGAATAGCCTTCAACCTTCCATTGGAGCCCCCAAATACGCCGACGGGTATCGCATGCCAGCAATGCGTCAACCAGTGCCGCATGGGCAAGGGTGAGTCGGGATTTTGCAGCCTGAGAGCGAACGAGTACGGCAAAATTGTTCAGAAAGCCGGCACCGAAAAGATTGGGTTTGCACAATATTATTACGATCCTCTGCCGACCAACTGTGTGGCCAGCTGGGTCTGCCCCGAGGGCAAGGAAATGGAGAGTGTGGAGGACCGTCTGATTCTGTCGCCATGGCGGCGTGAGAAGAACCTGGCGGTCTTTTACGAATCCTGTACGTTTAACTGCCTATTTTGTCAGAATTGGCACTATCGTCAACGTCTGGAAAGCCCCACCCGGATTTCCGCAGCCGAATTAGCCGCCGAGGTTGACGACGAAACCAGCTGCATTTGCTATTTTGGCGGGGATCCTGCCTCTCAGATGGGCCATGCCCTGAAGACCTCAACGCTCGCCATGGAGGCACGCAAGAGTAACCCGCCCCGCATTTGCTGGGAAACGAACGGCAGTATGCACCGCGATCTGCTAAAGTCTGCAGCAGAGCTGAGCCTGAAGAGCGGGGGCTGTGTGAAATTCGACCTCAAGGCATTTAGCCGCGACCTTCATTGGGCGCTCACAGGTTGCTCAAATCACCAGACCCTGTCAAACTTCAAATGGCTCGCTGCCTTTGCCAAACGACGCAAGGAGCCTCCACTCCTCGTCGCCAGTACATTGTTGGTGCCTGGCTATATGGATGAATCGGAGATCGAGCAGCTCGCCCGATTCATCGCCTCTGTTAATCCCGAAATCCCCTACTCGCTCCTGGCCTTTCATCCGCAATTCTATCTGTCAGACCTGCCCACTACGTCGGTACAGCATGCGGAGGCGGCGCGCGACATCTGTTTGCAGGCCGGCCTGCAGCGAGTCAACATTGGCAACAAGCATCTCCTCACCCTAAAAACATACTCATGAAAAGGCCCTACCCATGATCGAGTCCTGCTCATTCGGACAAATCTGTGTCAGAGGAACGACCTATCGCGCAGATCTCATCATTTTCCCTGACCGCATTCTCAGCAACTGGTGGCGCAAAGACGGCCATGAGCTCCACATGGAGGGTCTTGATGAGGTGATGCGCGAAAAGCCGGGGGTTTTTATCATCGGCACAGGGCAGGCCGGCGTTATGGCCGTGCCACCTGACGTTATGAAGAATCTGGAAAAAGCTGGCATCAAGGTGATCGTCAAGAAAACACCAGAGGCATGCAAAACATATAATCAGTTGCACGAAACGGACAAGGTAGCTGCGGCGCTGCACTTGACTTGCTGATTGACATAACGAAGTATTCAACTCCTGAGCAAGCAAATTTCGGCAACCCGGAGGTAGGCGAAACAGCCGCCTGAAATTAGAGAGAGACTATGGATATAGTGGCTTTACTCTTCATCGCACTTTTTACAGCATCGGCGGCCATTCTTGCTATGCTTGTATTCAATAGAGGCAAGAGGCGCATCGAGGCAGAGCAAGAAGAGCAGCGTCGTAAAGCCAAAGAGGAGCGTAAGCGTCTCGAAGATGAAGAACAACAGAAAGAAAAGGAGGAAAAGCAAAGAGGTTTAGCGCACGAATTGCAAAGAGCCGAGGACGAACGCAAGCGAATAGAGGAACAGACACGGCGCAAGGCACAAGAAGAAGAACAGCGCCGGAAGGCAGAAGAACAGGCACGAGAGAAAGCCGAAAAAGAACAATTGGAACGGCTTGAAAAAGAGCGCCGCGAAGATGAGGAGAAACAGCGTAAAACTGAGAAAGAGCGTAAGCGTCTCGAAGATGAAGCACAACAGAAAGAAAAGGAGGAAAAGCAAAGAGGTTTAGCGCACGAATTGCAAAGA
>CAZVVA010000207.1:0-2421 GCA_964630455.1 uncultured Candidatus Sumerlaeota bacterium | reverse complement strand
GCCGAGGACGAACGCAAGCGAATAGAGGAACAAACACGGCGAAAGGCACAAGAAGAAGAACAGCGCCGGAAGGCAGAAGAACAGGCACGACAGAAAGCCGAAAAAGAACAATTGGAACGGCTTAAAAAAGAGCGGCGCGAAGATGAGGAGAAACGGCGTAAAACTGAGAAAGAGCGTAAGCGTGCTAACGAGGAATCACAGCAAAAAGCGAAAGAAGCACATATCTTACAGCAGCGACCGCCCCAGGAGAGGGGAGGAAGGCCGCGTGGTTCAACAGAAGGGCGCGAGATAGAACAAACGCCAGATAGAAAACCTCGCTCTCTTAAGCCTGAAATCGTTTGTTGGAATGAGGGACGGAATTGGGTTATTGGAATAGAAGTGCCAGAAGAGTTGGAAACCCTAAGTGTAGCTCAAAATGAAGAACCGTTAGAACAGGATAATACAGATGAACTACGTTACCGCCTGAGGCACGCCGAAGGCGCAGTGAGGGTCACTTGGACTGGAGGGGAGAAAGATATCCCGCTTATGGAAGCGGGAAAGAATTATCTTGTTTTCAAAATGAGAAAAGATTGGAGAGGATTGGGACGATTAATTAAGCGCCCCACTACTGGCTATCATCTTGTTATTGTTCCGCAAGAATGGGAGCGCGATAAAGGGCTGTCAGGCTCCCCCCCTGTCATGCCAGAGAGCACCCAAGTGGAGGGGTATAAAGCACATTTCTTTTATCAGGAACAGAACGGCAACAAAATCATTGCCTTTGTTGCCGCGAACGGCGAACGAATTCGATTGGAGGGCGCAAGTCCTTGCTTCCAATTTGTAGGAAGAGAAATAGTTGATAGCTCTGAGGATATGGGGCCCCTCTTTGGTGAACAACCGCCTCGCATGCAAACGCTTGATGCACAAGCACGGAGCCACGTTGGAGTAATCGTTGTAGGAGAAGAAGGAAGCGGTAGAAACAAATGGCGGACGCAATTTGTTCCGCAGGCGGATGCTGAAGAACAGAACCTACCTGACGAACTAACAAATCGGCGCGGTGGTTGGTACTTCGTGCGGATTTACGACAACGACGATAATCTATTAGAAAGTATGGACTTCAGGTTTATGATCGCTTTAAAAGACATTCAAACAGAGAAATATCCCAGTTTACCGGGGCCCAACGGTCATAATAGCGTTACCGTCCAATTTCTTCACCAAGCTGATTCCAGAGTTGAACCGGAGGACAAGCATACAGATGCTCTGGAGATTCGGCGAGAAAATGAACGGACAATTGTGACGGTACCCCCAAATCCAGATTGCGATAAGACCATCTGGCGCGTGCGGAACGGCAATGCCGAAATAAAAGTTACGTTATTGGTGGAAAGGATATGGTGGGCTTTCGGCGTGATGGGAGTGACTCCTAACCATTGGGTGGACAAGCCAATCATCTTGTCTCGGGAAGACTTCACTGCCACTACCGACAAAGCACTTTGGGTGAGATTTCCTCGTACGCGCTGGGTAAGGAACATACAGGTGGATTTTAATCGTGCCAAGCCCAGGTCTTTTCCGGTAGAGGTGGAGAAAAAGCAGATTGATATTCCTTTACGCGATTTCTGCGACACCAAAGAGATCGAAAACCGACAAGAAGAATCCAGGATGATGATATGGGTTCATCCCGAGGGAGAGAAAACTGATCAAATGGTTTTTGTTAAACTTCCCGCTGAGCAACCTTCACCTGTAGAACGGAAACAACGGCAGGGACAGAAAACAATTCGGAAAGAAGAAGAGCCTTTTTTGCTTCAAGCAACTGTCAAGTGTCGCCGTGGAGAACGAAGAGGTAAAGGTTTTAGCAGAAAAGAGCTCACTAGGGCAGAAATGACTATAGAGGATGTAAAACATTTCCGTATTCCTTATGATAAACGAAGAAAGACATGGTATTCATGGAATGTTGAAACTTTAAAACATCTAATGAGAGGTGATAAGCATGGCGATGTTGGAGGATGATCGAATGGAGCCAGTGAAATTAGCAGAACAGGTTGAAGAAAGATACAGAGGCTATCTTGAGACCACTTTTTATTTTAAAGATCCCGATCTACGGAAATCATTTCAGGAAGCACTGGGATCGGGGCATTTGAGCAAGGGACCTTATCTCGAAGCTACTCCGGTGTTCAAACGCGGGAAAAGAACGCATCAGCTCTTTCGAGAACTTCTTGCCCATCCACCGGATGAGGGATTTCTGAAGGCTGTGCTGGGCGACAGACCTCTCTACCAGCATCAGGAAGAGGCTATCCAGAAAGTTTTCGGTAAGGCACACAATGTAGTCGTCGCTACAGGCACGGCCAGCGGGAAGACTGAGACTTTTCTTTATCCCATTCTCCTACACCTGTATAGGGAATTCCAAACAGGGCAATTAGGGCCAGGAGTCCGTGCACTCATCCTCTACCC
>CAZVVA010000206.1:0-6308 GCA_964630455.1 uncultured Candidatus Sumerlaeota bacterium | reverse complement strand
AAGCACAAGAGGAAAGAGGGGAGAGGAAGCTACAGGGGTGCACATCATTTTTATTCATAGTAGTTATTCCGGGAAAACAGAGGATACGTACATTTCCGCTTCGTTCTGCCAGCTGATCTGACAAAGAGCCATACTTTTTGCTTGTTCGCTTACATGAGCGATCCGAAGATAATGCCGACAAAGGTTCGGATAATAGTTTGTTCTTCTGTTGCTTCCAGGGTCTGCTTTAGTTTATTCATTGTCTCGCGGGTGTCGTCGTACAATGCCGTATCGTAGACCAATTTGCCCAGTGTTCCCTCGCCACTCTTGACCTGATTTGAAATCTCCAGCAGAGTGCTCAGGGCATCGTCGAGTTTCGGCACGCTGGCCTGCATGGAATCAATTGTCGAGCGAAGATTATCTTTATTTTCGCGGATCACCGTATTGAGCTCAGCGGTTGCCGTGTTGATGTTGTCAAAGACCTCTTCAAATGAGTTATGCAAATCATCAGTGTAAATGAGGCGGCTGAGCGTGCCTTCGCCTTCACGCACCTCAATGGTAATATCCTCAATGTTAGAGGCGACTTCGAGAAGGATGTTATACGCTTCATCGTCCTTGATAAGCTTGCCGAGGCTGCCTTTGCCTTCATTGAGGGACTGAATGATATCCTGAGCGGTATCAAGGACGGACTGCAATTCTGGAGCGGATTTAGCCAGTGCATCTGAAGTAGTTTTGATATTTTCGCGGTTTTCAGCAATAACCTCAGAGATATCGCCAAAGACTCGGCGCTGATTCTCATCAAAGGAAGTAAGGAGGCGATTGGCATTGTCTTCAATCTCATTGACCTTCTCGAGCACCTTGTTGAGATCAGCAATTTCGTAAGTCTCCAGGGTTGAGCCAGCAGCAAGCAGTGGGCTGTCGGGAAGACCGTATTTGATATTAATGTAATACTGGCCGAGGAGACTTTTCATTATCACGGCGGCTTTGGAGCCCTCGTTTATTCGATAGTCGGGGTTGATCACCATGGCTACCTTCACGGTCGCCGTTTTTGGCTCAAAGTTAATGGCCGTTACTTTGCCAACCTCCACGCCGGCAAGCGTCACTGGAGAGCCGATTTCCAGGCCGTTAACCTGGTCGAAATTGGCGTAGAGTTCGTACCCTCCCTTGACCAGAGCCGCGCCCTTGGTTCTGATAGACAGGCCGATCAAGAGAATCAAACCCAGCATGAAAAAGATTCCCACACGCACAGCAATACTTTTTGTCGAATTCATTTGCACCACTCCTTTTTCATCGCGAAATGGGCGTAGCGGCGTTCAATTGAACGCCCCTACTATTTTCGTTTAATGAAGTCGTGAATAATCGGCTCGTGTGATTTGCGAAATTCCGCTGGCGAACCAGAGGCAATGATCTTTCCTTCATGGAGCATATTCACCGTATGAGCTAATTTAAACGCACTGATCATATCATGTGTTACTACCACGGAAGTCACGCTAAACTGTTGATTCAGATCCAGGATTAGGGAGTCAATATTTTCTGCCATTGGGGGGTCCAATCCAGCTGTGGGCTCGTCGTAGAGAATGATCCGAGGATTCAAGGTAAGGGCGCGCGCAATAGACACGCGCTTTTTCATTCCCCCGCTCAGGTTGGCTGGCATTTCGTTTTCCTTGTCAGCGAGCTTCACCAGGGTGAGCTTCTCGTGGATAATCTGGGGTATCTGCTCGGGTGGTGCCATGCGATGTTCTCGTAGCCCCAGGGCCACGTTCTCACCAACGGTCAATGAGTTAAGCAGACCCCCGGTCTGGAAGATCATCCCGAATTGTCTTCGTACAGGGTAAAGGGCAAGCTCCGAAAGCTTTGTAATGTCCTGACTATTAACCAGGATGGCTCCTGCATCGGGAGGCAGAAGGCCAATGAGGAGCTTCAAGAGAACGCTTTTTCCGCTGCCGCTTCCTCCGATAATGACAGTAATCTTGCCTTCTCTGATCTCCAGATTCAGGCCGCGGAGCACATGGTTGTCTTTGAAGCTCTTGACCAGGTTTGTGACTATAATATCCATGGAACGTTCAGGTGGTTTAAGGGCGAGCCGGCGGTTCGCCCCTACGCCTTATCCAGCAAACCGGCTCATGAAGTAGTCGGCGACCAGGATCATGGTGAGGGAGATGACTACAGCTCGAGTAGTTGCTTTTCCCACGCCAGCGGCGCCATTTTCAGCCGACATGCCCATATAGCAGCATACGATAGAGTAAATCGCCCCAAAGATGAGTGTCTTGGAGAGACCCTTGGTAATGTCGCTCAGTTCAAGAGCTCGATAGAGCTGGTTGTAGTAGATCACTCGGTCAATTCCCAGATAGGTTGATGAGATAAGGCCGCCGCCCCAGATGCCAACCACGATGGCGTAGACAGTGAGTATGGGCTGCATGATGACCGAAGCGAGAAAGCGAGGCATTACAAGATAGCGAACGGGGTTGATGCCCATAGCTCGTAGCGCGTGAATTTCTTCTGATACAGCCATGGTGCCCAGTTCAGCTGCCATCCCTGCACCGACTCGGCCTGCAATGATAAAGGCCGTTATCACTGGTCCCATTTCGCGTACCAGTGAAAGGCCTACGATGCCGCCAATGACCTGCTGAAGGCTTAGCTTTTTCAGCTCAATGCCGGTTTGCAGGGCTACGATCATACCTGTAAACAGGCCGATCATGACGGCCAGGGGAAGTGTGTTGTAACCAATTTCAAACATCTGCCTCAGCACGCGGTTGGCATTTCGGAGAGCGTAGCGTAGTTGGCCGATACTCTGGGAAAAGAGGAGAACCATCTGGCCTGAAGTATAGAAGAGGCTGGTGAAGAATGTTTCAATTCTGGAGAGCAGTATCATGACAGATCGCATCCGTGGCACCATTGCTTTATCTTTGGGTCAAGGTTACCATGAGGTCAGCTCTGACCCGACACCTGAATGCGCTGAGCTTTCATAACACCGTGCGCCGATAATTTGTGCGCGTTAAAAAAAATGGTCTATGAGTGTAATACACTTTCCGCGCTTGGGGCTGACCGAAACTGTGACGACCTTTGCCGAGATGAGTTCCTCAATTTTGTGCAGGTAGGCTTTGGCCTTCTCAGGCAATGCGTCGAACTCGGTGATATCCTCAGTAGAGGTCTTCCACCCGGGCAGCTCCTCGTAGATCGGCTCGTAGTTATCATCGGCATCAATCCCGAAAGGAAAGAGATCAACCGTCCTGCCCTTACAGCGATAGGCCGTGCAGACGTTGATAGTGTCCAGTGTGTCGAGAACATCCAGTTTGGTGATGGCTACCTCGCGGATGCCTGAGATCTGGATTGCGCGCCGGACCAGGGTGGCATCAAACCAGCCGCAACGCCGTGGCCGGCCCGTGGTGGCACCGTACTCGCTGCCGAGCTTGCGGAGATTGTCGCCCTGCTCCATGGTAAGCTCAGTAGGGAAAGGGCCTTCACCCACACGAGTGGTATAGGCCTTGACCACGCCGAAGATGCGATCAATCTTTGTGGGGCTGATGCCCAGACCCGTACATACCCCTCCAGGGGAGGGATTTGAAGAGGTTACGTAAGGATAGGTGCCAAAGTCAATATCAAGGTGAATGCCCTGGGCTCCCTCGCACATGATGTTCTTGCCTTGCTCAATATACTGGTTAATGACACTTACCCCATCAACAGCCAGGCTGTTAAACATATCGGCATATTTCCAGACTCGCTGAATAATATCGTCGGCAGCAAAGCTATTGGTGTTATAAATCTGCTCGAACAGGGGCTTATAGAATTCAAGGTTTGCCTGTACTTTTTTTACAAAGCGATCCTTGTTGCGCAGGTCAAGCACCCGTATACCCTGACGGGTTACTTTGTCGCCGTAGGAACAGCCAATGCCTCGGCCAGTAGTCCCGATTTTTCCTTTGCCGCGCTTTTTCTCCTGCACGAGGTCGAGAAGCTTGTGGTAAGGCATCACGAGATGGGCTGTTTCGCTGATCATCAAATTGGTGTCCACTGCAATGCCGTGTTGCTCGAGCTCTTTGATCTCTTTGGAGAAAGCTTCAGGATCAATGACCATGCCGTTGCCAAGGAGACACTTGGTTCCTGGGTGGAGGATACCCGTGGGAATCGTATGAAGAATGAAGGTAGTGTCGTCAATAACGACCGTATGCCCTGCGTTATTACCACCCTGATAGCGAGCAACGAGATCGGCTTCCTTGGCGATCAAGTCAACAATCTTACCTTTTCCCTCATCTCCCCACTGACAGCCAACAAGAACGATGAGTGGCACGAAGATCCTCCTTTGATTTTTTGCGAGCTATAATGTTTTTAACGTTGTCCTTCAAATCAGGCGTCATTTGAAGAGCCTAGAGAGTACGCACTGGAATTGCAACCAAAAATAAGTCCAGGAATCTGCAATTGTGAACAAAGGAGAAGCACAAACAAAAATGTCACGGAGGAAAAGTTCCGTGACACGTCTTCTCCTTGTTGCTTACCGCAGCATTAAAAGTATTAAGTGATCACTGCGCAGTTTATGCTGTTTTAATTCATATCTTTATCATCTTTGCAGATTTGATATTGGGAAGCTTGCCAATTTTCTCCAGAATTTCAGGAGAGACATCTTGATCAACATTGATCACGGTCATGGCATCCTGGCTGTGGTCGGTACGGCCCCAGGTGAGCTGGCCGATATTGATCCGATGCTCACCCAACAAGGTGCCAACACTTCCGATGATTCCGGGTACATCATTGTTCTCGATCACGATCAAGATGCCCTCGGGCGTGGCGTCGAAGTGCTTGTCATTGATAATTACAATCCGCGGGGTTGTGGGTGCGAATAGCGTGCCGCTGACACTGTTTATTTTGCCATTTTCCATCTCTGCTTCGACAGTTATCAAGTTGGTGTACTGATACTGGGTACTTGTCTTACTCTCAACTACTTCTAATCCCCGTTCTTGCGCGTAAGGCATGGCATTGACGTAGTTAACTGTGCTGTCGGAAGTCGGTTCAAGAAATCCTTTAACCACAGCAGTTGTGAGTGGCGCAACGGGATAATCGAGCACTGCGCCGCTATATTTCGCTGTAATTTTTGTGACGCGAGAATCAGCAAACTGGGTCTGGAATTTGCCAATACGCTCCGCCAGGTTCAGATACGGGCGCAGTTGTTGCAGAATCTCAGGATCAATGGAGGGGGCATTGACGGCGTTTCGGATTTCACGCCCCTTGAGGACGTCAACTACTTGCCTGGCAATTTCAATTGCGACGTTATGCTGTGCCTCGGTTGTAGAAGCAGCCAGATGAGGTGTTAGAACAAAGCGGTCGGACTTGCGAAAGGGATGGTCTGACGGCAGCGGCTCGCTTTCGTAGACATCCAGAGCTGCTCCAGCTATGGTGCCTTGCTCAACAGCCTCGATGAGTGCGGCTTCGTCAATGATGCCGCCGCGGGCACAATTGATCACACACGCTACCTTCTTCATCTTCTGAAATTGCTCCCGGCCTATGAGTCCCTTTGTCTCGGGTTTTAACGGTGTGTGAACCGTAATGAAGTCAGCAATCTGAATAAGCTGCTCCAGGGGAAGCATCTCCACGCCGATTTTCAACATAACGTCTGGCGAAATGTAAGGATCGTGACCAATTACGCGCATGCCGAAGCTCTGGCAGCGCTTGGTCACCTCAATACCAATACGCCCCAGTCCGACGATGCCCAGCACCTTGCCGAGCAGCTCGATGCCAGTGAAGATCTTTTTGTCCCACCGACCCTCCTGCATTGAGTGGTGCGCTTTGGGAATGCTGCGCGCCAGGGCGAGGAGCATACTCATGGTGTGCTCGGCAGTAGAAATGGTATTGCCTCCGGGCGTGTTCATGGCGATGATGCCCATTTTGGTAGCTGTGTTAATATCCACATTGTCCAGCCCAACTCCGGCACGGCCAATTACCTTCAAATTCCGGGCGTTTTTCAGTACGTCGCCTGTAATTTTACTCCTGCTTCGCACCACAACTGCATCGTAGTCGCCGATGCGCTGTACCAGCTCTTCCGGGGTGATGTTAGGTTCATAGTCAACCTTAAACGCCCCGTCAGCTTCCAGGATTGCGAGCCCATCCTGTGACAAAGAATCGCTCACGAGTATCCGTGTCATTTTTTTTCATACTCCTTTTTAGAAGAGATTTTTGTATCTTTAAAGGTACCTGAAAGAGGCATAGAGAATCCAGGAATATTTCTGGCCTATTGACCAGACGGGATGCTCCAGCCGCCTAGCTGGTTTCGAAAACTTCCAATGCTCCCTTGAGCCCCGAGCCCAGCTTCACTGGATGGCCCAAGCGTTTCAATGTCAGCT
>CAZVVA010000205.1:6047-6361 GCA_964630455.1 uncultured Candidatus Sumerlaeota bacterium | reverse complement strand
GATGAGAACCCGTTTGCCCACCCTGAATGCCTATAATGCCCCTCTTTTTCGCGGTTGCCTCCTCACAGCTTATCGAGTTTGTCAACCGCTGTTTTTAGCCGTTTGATATTGGTGTGAGTGTAAATGGCTGTACTTAGAATGCTCGAATGCCCCAGCAGGCGCTGAATTTCCAGGATGTCTACATCACCTGAGTGCAGCAGAGTTGCAAAAGTGTGGCGCAGCTTATGAGGGCTAATCTTTGCCCGCTTAATACCGGCCTTCAGCGCATATTTCTTAAGCTTTTTGTCTATTGTTCTGGGAAAGAGCCGCCGCTT
>CAZVVA010000205.1:3826-6037 GCA_964630455.1 uncultured Candidatus Sumerlaeota bacterium | reverse complement strand
GGGTTCTCGGTATATGGACGCACTTCGAGGTACACCTGCAGCGCCTGAACGGCAGTTGCATTCAACGGTATCACTCGCTCCTTCGCCCCCTTGCCAAGCACCCGGATGCTTCCGGCCATAGCCTTGGCTGGCCATCCGACCGGAAAATTTACGTCATCCACATTTAAGGACGCAAGTTCTTGCAGCCGGATGCCTGTCATAGCCAGCAAAACAAGGATGGCCTGGTCGCGTTTGTCTCTCCAGGTTTTGTTTTCCGGAGCCATGAGTAGGCGCTTGAGCTCTTCTGCCGTTAGATAGATTGGCAGCTTCTTAGCCAGCTTTGGGCTTCGAATGGTAAGCATCGGATTTGTTTTAAGATAATTTTGTTCATTAAGATATCTAAAGAATGCGCGCAGAGAGGAGATGCGTCTCGCCAGGCTTGTACTACGATAGTTTCTCTCGGTCTGAAGCTTCGATAGGTACTCCCGGATGTCTTCAGTATTGATTCGGGGGAGAGTTGGCAACATGCGGAAATGCTGTTCCAGGAAGATGCGGAACTTGTCGAGATCATACTGATAGGCGCGAATAGTACGCGGCGATAGGTTTCGTTCGACCCGCAAGTACCTGAGGTATTCATCCACGGCTTCTGGTAAGGAGCGCGTCATTTCAAATCTGCCTTATGGGTCGGCTTCGAAAAATTAGCCTCACTTGTACATCTGCGGCGTATCGGTTCACTCTTGTAGTATTGTTAGCCTTTAGCTGTCAATCTTCAAAACTGGTGAGCCTGAGGCTTATTACTGAATCAGAGCCAGGTATGGAAGGTGCTTTAGGCCCTTGGGTCTGTGAGGCCACCCTTGAGGGTGGATAACGGTAACGGTACGCAGGGGTGCAATTCCGGGCCAAAAAGTATGATTCCTGGGGTCTGGGGATTGGCATCGGAAATGAGAAAACGGAAAAGAGGCCATAAAGTACTGATATTTAAGGACTTATGTTATGCTCCAAAAGGGCATTAAATGGCGATTTGATGCCCTTCTATATAATTCATTAGTTTCTGCCTGTCTTTTACTCTCGTTCTTATAGGCTTAGATAAAAAAACCAAATGTAAATCATTAGGGCGAAAGTGCAATTTAAGAACTTTAAATGCTTTCCGGTGATCAAAAAAGATGGCCGCCGGCCACTTTAAGTTTTTGCATCTAATGTTTTTTATACCAACGGTGTGCAATCAGGAATCGTAGAAGAAAAACTCTCAGTTGCCATTCGCAGATGTGTGGGGATGGATCCGTCTAGGACGGATTGGATAATTCATCTTCCAGGTATGAATCAATTGCTTTCTTGGCCTCCGCAATTTCCTCATCCGTAATGGAGATTGGCGCAACAAAGACCTCTTCGCCTGTCCGTGTGTCTTCAAAAACCAGTGAATCCTCCCCTGTATCGCTCTTTCTGGTTTCCAGCCATTTGAAGACCTTATATTTCATAAGAAGGTGCGCGAGGAGGTAAAGTTGGGTAGCATTGGCGGGATTGTGCTGGTTGTAAAGCGCCATGAAAAGCCGCAGGAGCATGTCATTACGCTCCCGGCGATTGACTCTCTTATCCGCTGGTGGCGTGATGCGCTTCGTAAGCCAATATGAAAAGAATTGTTTGTCCTGCAACTGCTTCCAGCACGAGAAGCAGTAGTCCTTGCGAATAGGCTCGGGATAGACTTCTGTCAATGCCGAGGGATGATGTCCATCATCAGTAAGCGATGCACCGCAAATCGTGCACGTGTTTTCCGGCTTTCTTATATCAAAATACGGATGCTTGTCGCTCATCAGGCCTCCTATATTTGGTCTGGATTTAATGTTTGGGTGGTTAACCGAAGGAAAAAGAGTTCAAACATAACTTGAACGTCAGGTACGTATCTATCTTGCTGTACCGGATATAGCGCTGTATTCAGGCGCACGAGGTATTTGAGGGCATAAGTAAGTTGTGTAGTTGAGTATAGCGAAGCTGCATCCTGAAACTTCTTTCGGCGATAAGCGTGCTGATGGAGGATATTGCCCTGAAACTCCTTCGGGAAGAGGGTTTTCTTGAGTTGCTTGTCGGTTGCGAGAGCCGTCTGCTTTACGTTAAGGATTTTAGCCTGGAGAAGTAGGTGTATGTTATTTAAAACAGTGCGAAAAATACTTTGCCGGGCCTTCTCATGGCTTGTGAACCATTGGCGGAACACTTTGATACATTGCGAAGTATTTTGCG
>CAZVVA010000205.1:0-3816 GCA_964630455.1 uncultured Candidatus Sumerlaeota bacterium | reverse complement strand
CGTGAGGAGAGCGTCAGTCAAGCGGTAGGCCAATGGTTTGTCGCTCATCTCTTGCACGATGCCGTTTTTTTTGACAAGTGCGTAGAGCGGGGATTTCTTGTTTAGGCTGCGGCGTTTTGCTTGATCTTCAACAGCCACCAGGATGAGAACATTTGGCACATGCTGAAACGACCCAGCGAGGAAGTCGAGCAAATACTGCATTGAGGTGTTTTTCTTCTTATCATTGGTGCTGTTGGTACGCTTCCGCGCTTTCTGATACAGCTCGGAAAGATTATACACCACGACGACACGCTTGGCGTCGGGAAGCAAGGAAGGCATCGAGAGTTCAGAAATCAGGTCAGCCAGAATTGATGCGAGTGATACGGCCCATCGCGGCGCGGTTGGAGAGAATTCGTTATAGTTGTGAGAGCGAAGCTCCGGGCTGAGATGCTTGCTAATCAGCGCCAGCTTGCCGTCGTTAATACGCGCTTCGTTGTCACCATGAAGAAGGTAAATCTCGCTCATGTTTGCCGTGTCTGCGCCTTGTATGTATCGCGGAGTGTGTTGAAGAACTCCAGGGTATGTGGCTCCTGGTAGTCTG
This sequence comes from uncultured Candidatus Sumerlaeota bacterium, assembly GCA_964630455.1. Lineage (GTDB taxonomy): Bacteria > Sumerlaeota > Sumerlaeia > MWCT01 > JAUWMI01 > JAUWMI01. The sequence continues at coordinate 3,236 of CAZVVA010000205.1, read as the reverse complement.
GATACGTCCACGGTAGCGGCTGGAACCCGCCCTGCTTTCTCTTGTACGTCAATGTAACTTCTCCAAAGATGCCTTTGCTCAGGTAGAGCCGGTGATCGTAGTCCTTTGTCGTGGCCAGCACCACCTTGGAGAGCGTCAGGTAGCCGGGATCAATATTGACGCGCCGCTTCTGAGTGTCGGGATCGCACAAGAGCGTCTCTACCCTATTTGTATGCAGTTTCACGCCCGGAAGCTCATCCATGTGCATGAGACCCGTGCAGGAGACGTAGCGGCGCAGAATCTTCTCCCCCATCTCGTCGCTATAATATGTCGTATGCTTGAAAGGAAAGATGGCGCTTCGAAGATCAATCGCTCCAAAATCAACAACCAGGCGCTTCTCCACGATCTCAAAGAGCTCTTCATTGGCTACGAGGAGTCCAAAAAAGAGTTTGACGTCTGGCAGTTCTTTCTTCGCCTCACCCATCAGCTTGCGAATCGCCCTCCGTATCGTCCTGCGTTATGCGGCCCTTGATCAGCAATGGCGGCGTTACCTGCTCGGAACCGATAGTGACGGCTTCCCGCAGCATCGGAGCGATCTGTTCAATATCTGCTTCCCTACGGGCAAATATGTCGAACAAAGGCTCGCCTGCCTGTACGCCATCCCCTATCTTCTTGTGCACTATCAGGCCCACGCCATGATCTATCGGATCCTCATAGCGCTTCCGACCGGCCCCGAGCAGCATTGAGGCCCTGCCAATGCGTTTCGTATTGTATGCGTGGATAAAGCCATCCTTGCTGGCCAGGATTTCGCCACGTTTCGCCGCAATTTCGAGCAACGCGTCATCGTCAACAACTCGCGGATTTCCCTTTTGTGCCGTCACCAGCTCAATGAATTTATCCAACGCCTTGCCAGTGTGCAATAGTTTTTCTAACCGTGCGCGCGCATCTTCGATTGACTCTGCTGCCTGGCCGAGAATAAGCATGTGCGCGCCGAGCGTCAGGCAGATCTCATGCAAATCGCTCTTGGCATCAGGCGCCTTCAGCGCGGCGATGGCCTCGCGCACCTCCAGGGCGTTGCCTATGCAAGTGCCCAGCGGCTGGTTCATGTCACTAATAAGGGCAACGACGTCCTTGCCGAGTTCGCGCCCCACCCCCACGAGAGTTCGTGCCAGCCGTGTTGCATCGTTATGATTGTGCATAAACGCCCCGTTTCCGGTTTTAACGTCCATGACAAAGGCATCGGCGCCTGAAGCAACCTTCTTGCTCATAATACTTGCTGCGATGAGCGGAATACTTTCAATAGTTCCTGTCACATCGCGCAGAGCATAAAGCTTCTTGTCAGCCGGCACAAACTGCGCAGATGCTCCAATAAGGGCCACACCGATGGTTTCGATCTGCCTTCGGAACTGGTCCGCACCGATCTCGACTTGAAATCCCGGGATTGATTCTAGTTTATCAAGCGTGCCCCCGGTATGGCCGAGGCCGCGGCCTGACACCATTGGCACGGGCACTCCCGCGGATGCCACAAGCGGAGCCAGAACCAGGGATACCTTATCTCCTACCCCACCTGTGCTGTGCTTATCTACTTTCTTGAGCGTAATTGCAGAAAGATCGAAGACTTCGCCGGAATTTATCATCGCCTTGGTCAGCGACCCGAGCTCAGGAAAAGTAAGTCCGCTAAAATAGACGGCCATAAGAAATGCTGCAATCTGGTAATCAGGTATCGCCCCGTTGGCAAAGCCAGAAACCAGGAACTCAATCTCCTTTGCCGTGAGTTCACCACGGTTCCGTTTTTTAATTATAAGGTCAACTGCGCGCATAGATATGCCCAATTTTACCGACTGTTTGTGCTATGGGCCCTCCCCTAGCGGTTTGTCATATCCGGCCAAGGATGGGACGAATAAGGGCGCTGAGTTTCTGTTCCGTCTGCTTCGCCGTAGCCAGCACCTCTTCGTGCGTCAGGGGCGCCTCACGTCGGACAAGAGAATTTGTGATTATCGAGAATCCAAGCGTTTTCATACCTGCATGAACTGCAGCCAGAACCTCCGGGACAGTTGACATGCCCACCGCGTGTGCGCCAGCCAGACGCAACAGATGGGCTTCGGCGTGCGTTTCGTAGTTCGGTCCCAGATTGGCAACGTAAATGCCTTCTTTCAGCGCGATGTGTTCTTCGCACGCACTCTTGCGGGCGAGATTCTGCAAATCTCGCGAATAGGGAGATGACATATCCGGAAACCGCGGCCCCCAGCGATCCATATTTTGTCCGATTAGGGGGTTTCGAAACGTGAAATTCAGATGATCCGTAATCAGCATTATATCGCCAGGCATGAGGTCGGGATGCAGCCCCCCAGCCGAGTTGGTCACGATCATGACTTTCACTCCCAGCATGGCCAGCACGCGAATCGGCAGAACAAGGTTCCAGCTCTCTACACCTTCGTAAAAGTGCCACCGGCCACAGAGAATCGCCACAGTCTTCTCCCCTGCCCTGCCAATAATGAGCGCGCCTCGGTGGCCAGGAACCGTGCCAACCGGAAAATGTGGAATTGCATTATACGGAAACTCGGTTTCCTTCTCAACCAGATTCGCGAGGCCTCCCTGGCCTGAACCAGCAATGAGCGCCACAGTCGGACGTGTCGGAATTTTGCTTCGAATAAACTCCGCACACTCCTCTACCGCTCTTACGTAGCTTTGCATATCAGGCATCATTGCAATTGTTTTTTGCCTGTCTTCTGTTTTAATGGTCCAGAGAAACATTTATCTCTATAGGATTGTTGCAGCGATTTCAAGAAAGATTTTCCAATGCCAGCGTGAAGTGAAGCACGTTAAGACATCAGTTTGCTGGTTCGCGAGTGACGGAATCGAGGAATGAGGTTCCGTTGCGGACCTTGTCAAGAGCAAAAAACTGATCAATGGTTTTTGCAATATCAGCGAAGCTTCGGCGCGTGCCGAGGTTCACGCCTGAGCGGAACGCTTTGCCGTATACAAGCAACGGCACGTATTCGCGCGAATGATCCGTGCTTGGAGTTGTCGGATCGCAGCCGTGATCTGCGGTAAGAATGAGAAGATCGTGCTCATGCATGGCGTTAAGGATGTCCGGCAGAGAAGCGTCGAATTCCTCCAGCGCCCTCTTATATCCTTGAGGGTTATTTCGGTGGCCGTAAAGCATATCGAAGTCTACTAGATTTGTGAAAATCAGCCCCGGACGTTGCAGATCGCTGAGCATGCGAATTGTTTGCGCAATCCCCTCTGCATTCGAT
>CAZVVA010000204.1:0-6395 GCA_964630455.1 uncultured Candidatus Sumerlaeota bacterium | reverse complement strand
TTGAAAATGCGCCTTGTGCGTAGGGATTATCTCTCCCCTGAAATACTAACTCATTTGACAAAGAGCCACTTTATTTTCTGCCAGAATTTCCAGACACGAGCCGCCTGCCTCTGCTGTAGGGGCGTTAAATTTAACGCCCCACTACACATGGATAGTATCGAGCACGAACGCACAAGTTGGAGCATTCGAAGGATCAAAGCTCAGAATGTTAAATCCATGGAAGATGCTGTTCCTACGGGAGGTCTCTGCCTCTGCTTCAGTGCCCACCAGACCCTGCGCCAGATAGAAATAGTAGGGGCGTTAAATTCAACGCCCCTACCAGTCTGATCACTTTCTTTAACAGAGCAAATCGAGCTGCAACTTACTGAAAGAAGTAAGAGATTTCGACATTGAGTGCCACAGCCAGCTTAAACAGGGTGGAAAGCGACGAGGCGCAATCGCCCCGTTCGATTTTGGAGATCAGGCTAAGTGAGACACCGGCACGGTTACTGAGCTGGCGCAAGGTTAGGGCCTTGTCCTTACGCAATTCACGCATTTTCCGGCCAATTTCGCACATCAGCTGCCGTTGCGGGTCAGCCTTAATCCCCCTCTCGTGAACGTAGCGGTTCATGATGTCAACAAGTTCTGCCATTTTGAATGGCTTCTTAACATAGTCATAGGCCTGGAGCTTAAGCGTCTCGACTGCTGAATCAATGGACGGATATGCAGTGATTATAATCACACCGATGTCGGAATCGAACTTCCGGATTTCCCTGAGCACGGTCGCCCCGTCCTTTTCTGGCATACGCAGATCGAGGAGCACGAGCTGATAGCTTTTGTTCTTCAGCTCGCTCAGGGTTTGCCCCGGATCAGTAATGCCAAAAGCCCCAAATCCTTGCTCAGTCAGAGACTCGCGCAAAGATTGATTAAAATCGCGATCATCGTCAACAACCAGAACATTCACTTTACCCTTTTCGTTCATTGTTTCTCAATCTCCTTTCTTTTTTATTAAACCTCGCCAAGCTCAATATGGCAATTTGGCGGTTTATCTTTTCTCTATCGTCCGTGTCTCACACGCTGCACCTCCTTTGGGGCACCTTAAGTAATATCGTGCGGTGCTATTGTAGGATCCACAGGGAGTACTACAGTAAAGACGGCTCCTTTGCGTAGACGACTCTCAACCTCAATACTTCCGCCGTGGCCCATGACAATCCCCTGGGAAATAGCCAGGCCAAGTCCGACCCCATGAGATTTGGTCGAGAAGAACGGCTCAAATATCCGGGGCTGAATCAGTGCTGAGATACCCACACCTTCATCTTTGAACACAATGTGCACCTGTTGTATCGGTGAAAAGGATTTTGTGCTAATCGTTAGGCTACCTCCACTATGTAAAGCCTCAAGTGCATTTACGATGAGATTGGTGAAGACCTGTCTTATTTGATCACTGTCAACCGGCACGTGCGGCAGACTCCGGTCATATCGGCAAGCGATTTTCTTCCCTTCTGCCCGGAACCGCTGTTGCATCATCGAAATGCTTTCATCCAGGATAGTATGGATGTCCAAAGTTCGCTTTTCCAGAACCCGGTGTTTTGACAGATCCAGCAGCCCTTCCACTGTGCTGGAAATCCTCTCAACCACATCTAACATCCGCTTATATGCCTGGGCTGGCTGGCCATTCGGCTTAGAGCGATTGCGCAGCCGCTCAAGATCCAGGGAAATAGAGGCGAGCGGGTTGTTGATTTCGTGTGCCACACGCGCTGCCACCTGGCCGACCATGGCGAGACGTTCCAGATGGCGCATGTGCTCTTCACTGCGGCGAACCTCTGTAATGTCGCGAATCGAACCAGCCATTCTGGTAGCCTTGCCTTCTGCGTTCCGGGTTGCCTGCCCACGACCACTGAACCACCTGTATTCCCCCGATTTCGTGCAAAGCCGGTACTCCACGTCAAAGAGAACGCGCCTCTCCAGGTGGTCGCGCAACGTATCCATAACCCGGTCGTGGTCCTCAGGATGCAATCGTGACTCCCAAGTTTCATAAGAGCTTTCGATTTCATGATCTTCGTAACCAAGCAGCTCCTTGAATCGAGGAGAGTGGTAGACTTCATTGGTGACGATGTTCCAATCCCATAAGCCCTCGTTGGACCCCCGAGCAGCCAGATCAAACCTTTCCACACTTTCCTGCAGTGCCTGCTCCGCCCGCTTACCCTCGGTGATGTCACTCACCAAGGCGAAGAAGCCTTTTACCTTTCCCTGATCGTCGACATCTGGAACGTACTCGGCAACCACCCAGCGCGTACCACCATGTGCGTACGGAATGGCATTTTCGTAGCACACCCGTTGCCCTGACAATGCCGCCTCGATGCGGTCTTTTATCACCTCATAGGTGGCCTCACCGAGAACCTGCCTGTAGTGCTTTCCAATGATCTCTGTTCGCGGGATTCCAAACCACTCTTCGTATTGTTTGCTGACGAAGCGGTAACAGCCGTCCGCGTCGACATATGAAACCAGGGCCGGAACGTTATCGGCGATTACGCGGATTTCCTTTTCACGCCTCCTCAGTGCCTCCTCCGCCCGCTTGCGCTCGGTAATGTCGGTGACCAGAGAGAAGTACCCTATGACCGTTCCCTGGTCGTCGACATCTGGAACGTAGTCGGCAATTACCCAGCGCTTGTCACCATGCACGTTCAGGAGGGCCCGCTCGTAGCACACCCTGCGGCCTGACAACGCCGCCTCGACGCGGTCTTTTATCTGCTCATAGATGGCCTCACCGAGAACCTGCCTGTAGTGCTTTCCAATGATCTCTGTTCGCGGGATTCCAAACCACTCTTCGTATTGTTTGCTGACGAAGCGGTAACAGCCGTCCGCGTCGACATATGAAACCAGGGCCGGAACGTTATCGGCGATTACGCGGATTTCCTTTTCACGCCTCCTCAGTGCCTCCTCCGCCCGCTTGCGCTCGGTGATGTCGCGAAGAGTGGCGATCATGCCGATCGCATTGCCCGCTTCATCCCGAAGGAGCGAATTGTGCATGAAAGTGGGAAAAACGGTACCGTCGCGACGGACATGCCAAAGTTCACCACTGAACTCACCGGTCTCTTGGACCTGCCGCTTGGCCGCTTCCACAGCTGGCATCTGTTCAGGCATGTGGAAAATGGAGAGATGCCTACCGACAAGTTCCTCCGGAGTATAATCGTGCATGATAGCGAAGGCGTTGTTCACAAATTGCAGATTACCTTCCAGGTCACACATGGATATGCCTTCGGAGCTCTGCTCTACGGCGGAGGATAGAAGCCGCAGCCGTTCCTCCGCCCGCTTGCGCTTGGTGATGTCAATGATGGAGATCAATACCTTCGATAATGTTTGCTCGTAGCCTGGGGCCACAGTCAACCTTAATGCAATATGGACTTTTTCGCTCTTCAAAGTTTGATTGATATGTTCACTTTCAAATCTGGTTCGGCCTTCAGCGATGGCCACAAGTCCTTCTCTAAATGCATAGTATGACTCTTCAGGGAGAATCTTACCTACACCATCCCGAAACTCCTCTTTACTTCTGGCATTGTACATCTCCAGGGTAGCCTTATTCACATCAACGACCTTCACCATAGCTGCACATTTGGCAACAGCTTCTGGATGATGCTCAAAATATGTTCTAAAGTCTTTGACCCCCGAATCTCGCAAACTGTGAATGTGCGCATTAACGTCGGACCAGTCTTCCTCCCAGAGAGAAATTGGAGAGTCCTCAAAAAGACTGCGGTATCGCGCCTCGCTTTCCCGCAGCGCTTCTTCAGCCCGTTTGCGCTCGGTGATGTCGCGAGATATTTCAATCACGACGTTACTGTGTCCATTACCATGCATCGGGACGGAGACAACCTCGTATATCCGACCGTCCTTCCCTTGTACTTCCCGCTGCACTATCTTATTATGCTCAATAGCCTCCATCATGGGACACGACTGACAGGGTTGCGAACTTCCCTCATAGACGCGGTAGCACTTTTCCCCTTGCACATCACCGAGCCGCTCTTGCGACCAGCGATTCTGGTACTGGATCACATAGTCACGGCCAACAATCTGAACCCCCTGGTTAATGGCTGAGAGGATGGAATTCAACTTTTCCTTCTCCGAGTTGACAGTCTCGAACAGTCCGACTTTCTCAATCGCAGTTCCAATCTGGTACCCGATAGCCGTGAGCAGATTAACATCCGCACTGCTAAAATTGCACGGCTTCTTGGTCGCTACTTCAAGCACACCAAGTACTCGGTTAGGTGACTTAATCGGGACACTCACAAATGCCTGGTAGCCCGCTTGGAGCGCAGTCTGGAATATAAGGTCGGGCTTCGACGTTTGTGCAGTAACTGTCATTGGCCTGCCGGTTTTGGCTACTTGGCCAGTGAATCCCTCGCCCACCCGGAGCTGGTGAATGGCAGCGTGCACACGGCGCGACAATCCTCGGCTTCCCTTAAGACGAAGCACCCCTTCTGCTTCATCCATAACAAACAATACGACAGCCTCGACCGAGAGACCTTCACGTATTTTGTCCAGTGCAGTATTAAGAATCTCCGTCAGATCGAAAGATCGATGTACAATCTCGCTAATGCTGTTAAGGATAGTCAGCTCGCGATTATACCGGCGAATCTCCTCCTCCGCTTTCAATCGCTGCGTAAGATCACGGTAAATGCCCTGGGCGAAATATTCACCGCCAATCCGAATGCGGTTCAACGTCACTTCAACAGGAATAATCGTTCCGTCTTTGCGGCGCATGTTTATCTGTGTTCGTGTTATACGACCCCGTTGCATAAAGCGCAAAAAGCTCTCTCGTTTCTTCCGGTTCGGATACCCTGTGACAAATGATCCCACCGTTTTACCCACAATGTCATAGCGCGAGTAGCCCAGCATTTTGCAGATCATCCGATTGGCTTCTATATAGCGCCCCGTACTATCCGCGAGCAGCACACCATCACTGGCTCCGTCAATCAGCGCCCGGTATCTAACCATCAAGTCTGTGATCCGCTGGTCATGCTCAATATGCTCAAGAGCCACACCCACGATGTTGCCAATAGCAGTCAGGAGCAGCTCGTCTTCTCGCGAAAACTCTCGACGCCGAAGATAGCCGAGATTCATCACCCCCAGAACACGGCCGTGACATTTTAGCGGCACGCTTGCGTTTGACCGAATCCCAAGACGCCTAATTGCCTGGGGTTGGTTAAGGTGCCGTTCTTTCAGAACGTCGTTGACCAAAGCTGGCTTGCCACTCTTGGCCACCCGTCCTGTCATTCCTTTGCCAACTTTGACAGTACTAAACAGGTTGAGTTCTCGTTTGTGGCGGCAAATAGCGCCACTCGCTGACACCAAGCGCAACACCTGCTTCTGATCATCGAGCAAGAATAGGAGACCATCATCCGCGCCGAGGGTCTTCATCACGCGCTCGAGCACGACTTTGAATACCTTTTCCATGCTCAGCGTCCGGCTGATCTCTGAAGAAATGACGTTGAGCATGGAGAGTTCTTTATTTCGCTGGAGGAGCTGTTCCACTGCCTGGTGCTCTGCGGAAGTATCACGGTGAATGCCCAGATAGCCTTGCACATTACCTGCGGCATCCTGAATGGGGCTTACACTAAAGGACGGCGGGAAGACCTTTCCATTCTTGCGCCGGTGTTGCTTTTTGAGGCGGTGCGCCGCGCGCCCAAGAGGAGGCAGCAGCTCGCGCGCCAGGCGTTTCAGCCTTGCCGCTCGGGACAGTCGCGTCGGCTTCTTGCCGAGCACTCCCTGTTTCCCATTGCCGTAAACCCGTTCGAATGCCGGGTTAACGTAAAGGATACGCCCATGTGAATCTGCAAGAATAGCGGGCTCATCAAGGTGCTCGAGCACCCGTGAAAATAACGGCACATCAATATCAGATTTCCGGTTTACCACTCGCTTACGTGATCCCATTTTCCCCAACTCCATTACGGCCCTGGTAATACCTCTACGGCTCCAGAGAGCAACATGCTAGGCAGGTAGACCCAGGCCTTATAACAAGGTATAAAAAGACGATAGGCATAGACCGATCCGCTTTGCAAGCGAAAAATTATAGCCAGGATAAAATTAATCCGGCAGGCCAAATCAGAGAGGATATGAGAGGAGATAGCGAATTTTCAAATTAGACTACCAGTCAGTGCGCGAGAGAAGAAATCTTTTAAAAAGTTACGGAAGCAAAAAACTGAATCATTAAAGTATACACTTAGATCCTATAATCAAAAACTTGCGTCAGGGGAAATTCGCAAATAGCTATAACACAAATTAGAAAACAGCTACATTCTAATCTATTTCCCCAGCAAGATTAGGCAACCGAATACAATGAATACAAGTCCGGCCAGGTAGCGAATGTAGTGGAGGGGTATTAATCTGGTAAGAACCTCGCCGAACACCACTGCCAGCAC
>CAZVVA010000203.1:0-6404 GCA_964630455.1 uncultured Candidatus Sumerlaeota bacterium | reverse complement strand
GCGTATAGGACTTCGTGGCGCCGCTGGACGGCGAATCGTCACCCGGCGCTATGCTATTCACAATGTTCACTGCAACTCCCTGCGCATTTTCCGTATTTAACCGGCAGCGCACTCCTGGAGCATCTCCCGGGCTTGCATCCGAGCCAATCGTAAACGTTGCCTCGTACAATTTGCCCGCTTCAACCGGGATTACCGGGCCAACCCAGTATCCGAAACACGCGGCTGGGCTCGTCTTCGTCAAATAGAGCGCCCCATTCATTACTCCACTGGTAGGCGCATCAAACACTCCCGGAACACTGCCATACGTCCACCCTTGCGGATCGTCGCCGTCAAAGGAATAGTGAAAATAGCCCTGGGTAAGATTCTGCCCCGCGGCAAGCGCATCTGCTCGGCCATATCCATAAGTATTGTTCGGCACAGGTAAACCAAGAGCGACAGCATGTGTTTCAAGAGCCGTTTCCAATTCCTGCGGCGTAAGCCCGGCATTCCAGCTCAAAAGCAGGGCTGCAACTCCGGCAATGTGTGCCACCGAAGCCGAGCTGCCACTAAATGTCAGATACTGAGGAACGCTAGTCGAGACCCCGTCAGGCCCCACCAGCTCTGGCTTGATGCGGCCGTCGTTAGTAGGTCCGCGACTGCTATACGATCTTATGCTGGACGGCGTGCTCCATTGCACGGCCCCAACGCTGACCACCCCACCACCCACATCGTTATTGTTAACCACGCTGCTCTCTTCGGTAATGTACTCCTGCCAGCTAGCGCCGTAAATAAACATGTCGAGCTCACGGATTGCGGTATTATAGCCCACAATGACAATGTATGCCGAGATTGTGCTCGACGATTGATTCCAATAATTGATTCGCTCAATCGGATCCTCCAGACCTCCCTGAATGTCTTCAGATGAAGCAAAGCGATGACCCTCACTGAAATCCAGCGACGGACTTTTCAGCAAGAACAGGTCATAGTCATTGGCTGACAATCCAAATCGGTCGCTCCACTGCAGGAAGATCGCCACTTCATCGCCCGGGGCAATGGAAATCTGAAGCATTTCATCATTGCTGCCGGTATGAAAAATGTGCGCTCGGATGTTATCCTGCGGGTCTACCCCCACGTTCGTTCCGGGCACGTAGAATGCCTGATAGTGCGACTGGGCCAGATTGCCCACCGCGGTAAAATAGGCAATGCCCTGATCCACAAGCGCTTTTGAGGCTAAAGAAACCGGGCTGGTTCCATCATACGGGCCATTATTAAAGACGCCGATGTCGTCCACCACCACGTGACATCCCTGGGCAGCCATCCACTGTTTCGCGAGGACAAACTCCTGTGTTGTCTCAAAATTCGCAAAGTAAAGCGCAGCTCCAGGCGCAACATCGTGAATAATCTCCAGTATGGCCGTGCCTTCATAACCCCCTGCACCGTCAAACCCGAGATCACTGCGGCCATCTGCGCGGAACGAGTTGTACGTTACGGTGGGGAGATCACCTGTGGCCTGGCTCTCTGTATAGTGCGCTATTCCATCTGCCAGCACACCAACTTTGATTCCACTCCCGTCCACTCCCTGGGCTGCTCGCAGCTGGTCGGCCTGCACTGTTGCGTCGCCCTGCGTGGTAACAGATCCTGTGAACCCAATCAGCATGTCAGGGAGTGCAATCCGAAGGACGTATGGAAGCGCTGCTATGGTCTCAACAGCATTGAGCGGCATCCGCACCTGAAGCAAGCCATGTGCGTCGTCTCGCAGCTGCACTTGAACGCCGTATGCCTTTAGTTCCTCCAGAAAGTCGTTACGGCACGCCTGAAGGCGGAGGCAAACGCGGATCGTTTCGTTCTTATCAATCTTGGCCAGCCTCGTGGTCGGCACCAGCGCGTTTTTCACCCATAGCGCTCGCTGGGCAGGATCTTTCTGCGCCTGGACGTACGTCAATATGCTCTCGAGCGAGGAAGAAATCTTTTGCCCGGCCGGTGATGATGCCTGGCGCTGCCACTTGTTTGCCAGCCCTTCGCTGTAACCCACCGAGCCAACACCAAAGATGACAAAAAACAGAATAGCCATCATTCTATACGGATTCTGAATGCGCATAAACCCCTCCCTTTACGCCTAGTGAGTTCTTGCGGAAAAACACTGACTCCGCTTTCTGCCTTACGGTGCTTGCGTATGAGGCCAAAGTGCCCGAGTGTCCCCTCACGCAACAGATGGCGTACCGAACGCCTTGGCCCTGAGTACGTGATATTGCTGAAGCAGTGCTTCCATCTCGTTGCGGTCGCTCGCCTCCAGCGCCGCCTCCTCGATCATGCGCTCGGCCTCGCTCAGCACTTGACTCACGTAAGCGTCGGTAACCCGAACGAGATTGCCACAGCCGGCACAGCACGGTATCGGCCTGCCCTCCATCAGGCTGTGGCGAAACGCAACGATCTTTTCATTATTAAGAATTTCCGAAAATGCTTGGGTGAAGCAATTGCCAAACACGTCATCCATATAGCAGCAGATCTTCATATCGCCATTCTTCTCAATAATGTAGCTCCGCCATGCTTCGCGGCACCCAAAGCGTGCGCCTTCACCCAGTGCTTCTGACGGCTCAGGTGGTTTCCAGGGAAAAGGATTCTGGTGAAAATAGAGCACCTCAATATTCAACCGCTTGCCAACCTCTTGGGCTTTCCGAAGTGCGCGCGCGAACCTGCGCGTTCCGTAAACCGACAGCCCGGCATTCTTCTCGTCCACAATAATCAGGTCTGTAAATACCACGCGCGCGGCTTCCAGCTCTTTCGCTAATTTCACCATTGCCGGCAGATACTTAACATTATGAACCGAAACCGCTACGGCAATATGGACAGCAGGCTTGCTTGTTTTATGCTTGCGTTTCAGGGCATTTAGGTGTCGGACGTTTCGCAGAACCTGATCGAAATTAGCGCCTTTTCGCAAGAATTCAAACACACGCCGATTTGGCCCATCAATGGATACCGCAATCTCATCCATGCACATTGCGACCAGCGTTTGCGCAATCTCCGGCGCGAGCGACATCCCGTGTGTACTCGTCGCAACGTACGCCCCCTGCGACTTACCTAACACGAGAAAGTCCAAAAACCGCGGATTGAGAAACGGCTCACCGAGCCCAAAAAACCCCGTATAGTTCGCATACCGGAGAAACGGCGCAACGCGCTGAAACTCCGCAAAATCCATCAATCCATGATCAATGTCGTCTCTATAAAACTGGCGCGGACAATAGGGGCACCGCAGATCACACAACACTGATACTGCAACGTAGTAATGCGTTGGGAAGGCGAGTGCCTTCTCGCACAGAAAACTTGCATCAAGCTGCGCCCGAATGTCATTAATGGCTTTCGCGCGCCCTTCCATGGTTAGCATCCCGCTTCCGCTCAGAGTCAGCATGCGCTTAATTGATTTTTCAATCTGTAGAGATATCGGTCAGCTGAGACAATATCAAGAATAATATCATAAGCGGGACTGAAGAAATGAGAGGGAAATTGCGGGGTATATAACCTAATGACCCGGCACCCGCCACATCCGGCCTACATTGCTGCGTGCTCGCTATGCGTTCTTCAAGTAGGGACAGATTATAATCTGTCCCTGGCTTCAAAGATGAAAAGCGGCGATTCCGGCATAGCACTGCCAAAAAATCAAGAACCATCACCGCTACTCGTCCTTATCGTCACCACGATCACGACGGCTATTTCTTGATCCCCAATACGGTTTCCCAGCCGTCCGCATGCCCCTCTTCGTCAGCGAGAATGCCTTCTAGCATCCGCCGGGTAGTGGTATCGTCCAGTTCATCACACAACTTGATGTGCTCTTTATACTGCTTGATTGCCCCGTTCTCGGCGGCCAGGTCGTCCTGCACCATTTTTTTCAACGCCCCACCGCGCTTGATAGCCGATGGAGTCTGGGTCGGCTTACCGCCCAGGTAGGCAATCCGTTCCGCCAGGATCTCGGCATGCTTCATCTCGTCCAAGGCCACTGACTTAAACATATCAATGATTCCCGGACTTTCCATGCCTTCTCCCTCATAATGATGGCCCATGTACTGCATGATGGCTGCCAGCTCGTCTGCCCGATCCTGGTTCAAAACTTCAACAATCTTTGTCTTGCTCATAGCTCTCCTCCTTCCTGACAGCATTTGGCGATCTTGAAAAGATCAAGGGATCTCGCATTCATTCGCATTATTATCCCCATTTCCCTTTGCTGATATGAATATGAATTTCAGTAGTTATCATTTGCTGCAGCGTGTTTAATCTGTCCGTAGGATATGCCCGGCTACCATCCTCCATAAGGGTAGACCGTAACAGTGAAACACATTGGTGCTGCCCCACCGGGGTCTCATACTCGAATCAATATTAAAACAGAACTTCGCCAGGGGTCAACGAATTTCTCCACCCTTGGCCCAACGTACCTTATTCTCTCCCCTGTATCGAAACGCCTTGCACGAGGCAATAATCTCGACCATGCCCTGATTTGCATTCTACCTTTTCCGGGCTTCGTGCAGGGTCGCCACGAAGCGCCTGCCGAACTCGCGGCATTGCGCGAAGTCTTCCTCTGTTGGAGCAAAATTCACCCGCAGACCGGAACTGGCCAGCCGGATGCCTAATCCCTTTAAGCGCTCTTCCACCATCTTGATGGCTTCACCACTCCAGCCATACGATCCAAACACTGCGCCCCACCGCTTCTTACCGCTCACCGTGACGATGAGCGACAGCACATCCCAGATTGGCTTTGGGGCGTCGCCAGCCAGCGTGGGTGTTCCAACGACCAGTCCGTCTGCGCGCTCAATGGCGTCGCGCAGCGTCTCCGTATCAGTAGCATTGATATCCAGTAGCACGACGCGAACCTTCTCGTCCGACATCCCTTCGCGAATTGCCTCACCCATACGCCGCGTATTCTGATAGGCCGACACGTAGACAATCACCACCTCCAGAGCCTCGGTTTCTGACTCCGGGCTTCTGCTCCACTCCTCGTAGGCACGAATATACTTCCATGGATCCTTACGAAGAATCGGACCGTGACTCGGTGCGAGAATTTTGATTTTCAGCGGCTTCACCTTCTCACACGCCTCCACTACCTTTGGCTTGAACGGCCGCATGATGTGATCGTAGTAGAAGTGGAATTGCCCCTGGAAATCATCTACCTGATCCTCGAACATCCGCTCATCGCAAAAATGGCACCCAAAACAGTCGCACGGAAACAAAATCTCGTCTTCTGCGAGATAGGTGAAGATAGTATCAGGCCAGTGGAGAAAAGGCGCTGCGATAAAGTGCAGCGTACGGTCGCCAAGGTCCACGCTTTCGCCACCTGTAACTACCATTGAGCGAAATGGCCGGTTCACAATAGCCTGAAGAAACTTCACGGCGCTCCGCGAGGCAATAATTGTGATGTCCGGCGAAGCCTTCAGCACTTCCTGTACGGCCCAGGAGTGGTCCGGCTCAGTATGATTCACTACCAGATAATCAATCTTGCGAAGATCCGTTAATGTTTTCAGCCGCTCCATGAATTCCCGGGCAAATGGTTCCTTCACCGTATCAATCAGGGCACTTTTCTCGCGCCCCCGTACAAAATACGCGTTGTACGTCGTCCCTTTCTCTGTGGGAAGCACAATGTCAAAAATACGTAAATCAGGATCGAGCACTCCAACCCAGTAGACGTCCTTCGCAATCTCAAACGACTTCATGCTTGGCTCTCCTTTTCCAAACTGTCAATCTGCCTGAATCCACCTGCACCATGGTACTGTGAGGCAGCTGATGAGCGCACTGTCGCCAGCACTCGGCCATGCTGTTTAATCTGACCACATCTTTGCCAGTGCCCTGTATCGTCAGAGCATTCTTGTGCTCGAGTGATGCAAATGTCAGAATTTTCGAAAGCGCTCCCTGGGTGCACCACAGACCGGACATGCCTCCGGCGCATCACCTTCAACCGTATAGCCGCACACTTCACAGATGTAGACAGAACCCAACTTTGCATCCTTGCCTTCCTCTGTCGCCTGTTTTGCAATCTGGAACATGCTTGCATGAATCTTCTCGGCCTCCAGGGCAAAGCGGATACTCCGCTGCGCACCTTTCTCATTCTGCAATTGTGCGACTGCCTGGAACGCAGGATACATCTCCTCGACCTCATACGTCTCACCAGCAATAGCCATATCCAGATTCTTCACACTCTCGCCAAGATCGCCAAGTACAACGAGATGGTTCGTCGCATGCACAAGCTCTGCAAACGAAATTGCGCGGAATAGGCGAGCGAGATTGCTCCTGCCTTCTTCTTCAGCCTTCTTGGCAAAAATGGCATACCGCATATGCGCCTGGCTCTCTCCTGCGAAGGCATCCCGTAAATTCTTCTCCGTCGTTGCTTTCATTTCGCTTTTCTCCTTGAGAAATGTTATGCACGCAATGTGCTATAAAGACTG
>CAZVVA010000202.1:0-6429 GCA_964630455.1 uncultured Candidatus Sumerlaeota bacterium | reverse complement strand
CTTGTTGAGTGGGAACGATCATTGACGGCAAAGGAAAACCAGCGGGAGCTAAAAGAGTACCTTGTCTATCTCCGGCTAGAAGACGAAAGCTATGCCGAGCGCTACGCCATTTCATTCGCAGACATTGAGGAAGCCGCCCTGCGGGAAGAGCCGACACTGGCTGCCCAGGCAAATATCCACTATCTGCTTCGCCAAACCATTGTTCAGGTCAATAAGGACGGTAGTCGCCGTGAAACGCGGCGCATAATTGCCAAGATCTTAACGGAAAAGGGAAGCAGGGACTTTCGCTCGTTCTCGCTTGGCTACGTGCCTGAACGCGAGATAGTGACAATAAAGAAGGCACAGGTCATGCAGCCCGATGGCTCCTTGCTGCATTCCGATCGCATTGACGACAGCTCATTTGCCAAACTCATGGGCGTCAGTATGAAACTGTATGGCGATTATATCCATAAGATTATCTACTTTCCCGGTGTGCGCGTTAATTCCATCGTAGAGCTGGAATACGAAATCGCAGACAAAATGCCAAATCTCTACACCGACTATTTCGGTGACATTCACTTCTTCAGCCGCTACGAGCCAACGTACCTGAGCCAGTATGTCCTCATCACCCCGGCTGAGCGCACGTTTCTCTACCAAACTGCTGGGACCACTCTTGAGCCAACTATCGAACTCTCATCCAACAACTCCTTGCGCACCTACATCTGGACAGCCCGGAATCTCCCAGACATCGAACGGGAGCCCTACATGCCACCGGATTCAGAAGTGCTGCCCTATTTGATCGTCACAACGTTTAGGAGCTGGGACGAGGTGGCGGCGTGGTATTGGGGTCTTATGCGGGAGCAGCTCCTTTTGCCACAGATGCTGAAAGACAAAGCGGTTGACCTGACCCGAGACGCGCCAACGCAGCTCGATATGGTAGGCGCCCTTTATAATTTTGTAGTAACAGAAATTCGCTATCTTGGCCTTGAATTGGGAGTATATGGCTATAAGCCCCACGAGGCTGCTGAGGTATTCAAAGCCCAGTATGGCGACTGTAAAGACAAAGCAACGTTGCTCATGGCGATGTTGAAAGAAGTAGGCGTTCCGAGTGACATTGTGCTTGTCCGCACCCGCCATCGGGGGAAAATGGATCATAGTCTCGCGTCGCTGGGCCTTTTCAACCATGCCATTCTCCACATAGCAAACCTGAACGGACAGGAGTGGTGGCTGGATGGGACAGCACAATATCATTCATTTCAGGAACTCCCATTCGCAGATCAGGATACCGTGGCATTCGTGATTAACGCTTCTGGTGGTACGTTCAAGCAAATTCCACTCAGCACGCATAAGCAGAATCAGATGATCTTTGACATGGAGATTCGCATCTCAGCGGATGGTACTGCTTATGGCAAGCGAACCGTGCGCTACCACGGCCTCCCGGCTCCCCTTGTGCGGCGCTACTATCAAAATGCCGACAAGGCCAAACCGTTTGTCGAACAGACGCTGAATAGCGAGTATCCGGGCTCACGGGTAGAGGAAATTGAGCTGTCGGACGTCACAGATCTCGACGAAAGTCCGTGGCTTTCCTATACCTTTTCAATTCCCAACTTCCTGCAAATGACGAACGGACATGGACGATTCAAGCCCTTTCTCCTCCCATCCAACCTGAGCCAAACCTACGCGCTCCTCTCGTCGCGCCGTTATGATCTCCTGATCTCCTATCCGGAAACTCTGCGCCGCCACTATACGTTTCGACTGGATGATGGGCTCACTATTCACTCGGTCCCGGAGCCAGTGGAACTGAAAACATCCTTCGGGTCATTCTCTGTGCGCTTTGAGATAGGGGAGCATGCTATTGAACTTTTTGAGGAATTGGAAACAACGCAGCACCGGATTGCCGCGCAGGAATACGAGACCTTTCGCAGCTTTTGTAACCAGGTCGACCGGACTGAGGAAAGCGAGGTGGTAATTCGCGCGGCAGCCCGCTAATGGGCCTTTTTGTTCTGAAAAAGGCCTGCCCGGAAAGAAGATAGAGCTAGCCGTGGGATGGCCTATACGGTCTCAGGGACCAGAATCAGGGACCGTAAAATGCTAACATTTGGATGACATTAAGTGTATAATGCTATATATTATTTATGCAAACTTCAGCTTTTTTAGCGTGTTTTGGCTCCGGACAAATAAGATAAGAATTTCCGGGCTAAGAGCGATCCCCGAAAGGAGTACATGATGGGGAAAAGGATGACCCCCGTTCGGTGTAAGCTCTCAGAGTGTATGTTCTACAAGCAAGTGGGTCATGGCCTCGATAATGTGTATTGTTCCCATCCAGATAGGCCTCGTTATGCCGGCAATAGCAACTGTCCGTTGTTCCGTCTTGATTGGGAGCGCAAAATGGATGATTTGCGGCAGGTCAAATCGCGCCTGAACACAAACAGCCAAAAAAAGAAGGATGACTAACTGCCCGTCTTAACAATGACAGGGATTCTGCATCCTGTCTGTATTAGGCTTCCACACTGAATTTCTCTCCGCTCAACCATGCAAACCTGAACCGCTCAAAGTGTAAACTCCTGGTTTTAATCAGCCTGAGTTCCGTCCTGATTTAAGCAGAAACCAGCCATAGAGAAGCCCAAACAAAACAGTTCCGAGTGGTAGGGAAATCAGATAAGAGGGGAGAAGAAGATTCAAGGCTAACACGATGACAGCACAGGCAACGGAGCGGGCAAGCCACTGGACAAACACGATCCAGGGATAGACCGTCCGCAGCGAGAGCTGAAATTTCTCCATCACAATGGCCGTCTGGTACATCTTATGGATGTACGTCGCCAGAACCGTTGAAATTGCAGGACCCCAGATGCCAATGAAATGAAGCAGAATGAGGCCCAGCACGAAGTTGATCACAACGTCAATCACGCGCCCAATTAAAGCGTATCTTTGGAGTCCTGCAGCAATCAGTAAAGGATGGTTGTTTGCTACCCGCAATGGGAGCAAGAATAAATAAATACAAAAAATCGGAACGCTGTCCTTGTAGCGCGAGGTAAAAAGCAGAGGGATGAATATGTAGGCCGTGACAAGCAAGTACGTAAACATGGGAAAAATGAACATCGCTAGTTTTTTCATACTGTTGTGCAATAAGGCAATAACTGCTGTCCCGTCTTGTTGCTTTAGCAATCTTGAAAATTCCGGCATCACCACCGCACTGACTGACCCAAGAAGAATCATGATGATGGGGAGTTCAATCGCACCGATGGAGTAAATCGCATACATAGTTTCGCTTCGCAAACATGCCACCAGGTACTTGTCAATGTTGAGCGATAGGACATCAACTGCACCAATAGCCCCAAGTACCGCCACATAGCCAACTATCTGTTTCAATAGCGGCGGATCGAACGTTTTCTGCCAGCCCCCATACAGCCTACCCGTCAGCCAGAGCGTCAGAAGCAGCTTCATCCCGGCGATCAGTGAGAGGCCGAGAAAAATCAACTCGATTGACTTATAGAGCCCGAAAAATAGATTCACTGCAAAAAACAGAAGGGCATAAATTGCCGTGATAACCAGTAATACTACCTGTTTGTTATGGATGATAAGCAACGGGTCCAAACAATAGGTCGGAATAACGACAATAAGATAAATCGCAATCACCTGCAAAATGGGCACCAACTGCGGATTGCCCAGTAGCGCAGCAATAGATTGTGGAAATATGATCAGGATCAGGACAATCGGCAGACTGACAACAACCAGTAGGCCGTAGAAAAGCCAGAGAATCTTTCGTGCCGTGGAAGGATCTGATCGAGGTAGGAAAAAATTGATCCCCTGAGGAATACCCAGAAGCAGCACAGGCACTAAGGTATTAACCAGCAGCCAGCTCTGCTGGTAGCGCCCGAATTCGTTGATTAGGAAGATCCGGGTCAACAGAATATTCGTAGCAAGCACCGCGAGGAATTGAATGATCTTGCTTGCCCCAACAACAGCGGTCTTTCTGCTGAGCTGACCAAGACCCAGGGAATTGAGAAAATGCGGAAATGGAGGTAGTTTTGAAGCAGAGTATGCGTTAGGGGGATGTCCCATTTCAATCATGTAGGGACGACCCGCCCGCCGCGACGGGTCGCCCCTACTACTATTCTCTTCTATACTAATTCTGATGGACGCCACGCCAGAGCAATGCATGGCGTAGCAAACGCTCCCACGGGATGCTACAAGGCGTCAGCTCCACGTTCCCCGGTGCGAATGCGAATCGCTTCATCGAGATTGACTACAAAAATCTTTCCGTCACCGATCGTTC
Source organism: uncultured Candidatus Sumerlaeota bacterium (assembly GCA_964630455.1). Taxonomy (GTDB): domain Bacteria; phylum Sumerlaeota; class Sumerlaeia; order MWCT01; family JAUWMI01; genus JAUWMI01. The sequence continues at coordinate 2,174 of CAZVVA010000202.1, read as the reverse complement.
CCGTTTTGGCGGCGCGCTCGATGGTCTCCAGAACCTTGTCGACTCGCTCGTCTTCAACAGCAATTTCAATCTTTACTTTAGGCAAAAAATCAATTTCATACTCGCTGCCCCGATAAAGCTCCGTATGTCCCTTCTGTCTCCCATACCCTTTTACTTCACTGATCGTCATCCGTACAATCCCTAGTTCCGCCAGCGCCTCTTTTACATAACTCAGCTTGAACGGTTTGATAAGTGACATTACCAGCTTCATCCGTGCGCCGCCCAGGGAGATTAATGCCGTTGGCTATACCGTGAGCATGGAGTAAACCACGTCTTCATTTGAGTGTCAAGAAATTCAGATTGTCTGACCCGGGAAATTTGCAGGGATGCTTTAGCAGTCCAATGCAAGACAGGGCCTTGCAATGATAGAATAAGGCTCGGTTTGGTCTTACCTGTAGATTTCGCCGGGCGGGGCAGCCTGAGGCATCGCCGCTGGTGCCGCGGGAAAGGAGGGAAATGACGGGACTGTACTAGTTGGGGTGGCAACAGACGATGACGGAATCCCCAGCCCTGGCGTCGTACCAAGACCTGGGATAGATTCGAGGCCTGTCCCAGGCAGTGCGCTTGTTGGGCCAATTGGCGTGGGCGTAGGGATGGCCTCTGTTCTTGGCAGAAGCATTTTGGCTCTGGCAGCTATGAACTTGGCGCCAAACGTGTAGCGCCGGGCGTCTCGTTCAGAAATGGCTCGTCTCTCCCTCTCGAGGATCTCCAGGTTTTTAGCGACACGCTGGAGAATCTCACCATTTAAGTCCTTTTGCGCTTGCACAAGTTTTAATGCCCTCTCGGCAATGTTATAATACTTCACAGATTCGTCTCCATAAGTTCTTCGGGCGCGATCACAAGCCAGACGTGCAAGTAGAAAATCCAACTTTATCACCTCAGGGTTGAGCTTTACAGCCTGCTCCAGATATTCAATCGCGCTAATTGGATCTATCTTGTCCAGGCTTTCGACCGCCTTTTCATAGAGTGCCTGCGCCTCAGACCCAAGTCTTTCTACGTCTCGCTGTTCCAGCAGCATGATTTCTTGCGAAACTACCAGTGAACCCAGCAGTACAAGAAGCGCTACGATTCCACTTGCGACGCCCTTTCTGTAACCCATGCTCAAAGCCCTCCAGCATAAAATTTCCACTTATTTAGTTCCCTTTGAAATTCTTATAAATAGCTTTAAAATACTTTTCACGCTGTGACAAGCTTTTTTTCGCTGGTGCGAATATTACCTAAACCTCTGCTTGCCCTAGAGCACAAACAATATTCAATCTTTTATGTGGCATGAAGCGTATGTTGGAGCAACTAATTTTAAGAATGGCAAAATTGGACTAATCTTGTATTATCAAAAGTGGCGACTTCTGAGGAATTCTTAAAAATGAATTCTGTTGACTTTTGTGCCACTCATAGGTAAGAATAATTAGTTAGATACGGAAGTAGGGCGGATAGGCTGAACGAGAAATTTCGCTTATGCTTCTCAGCAATAGGCGTTTAAGGAGCAATATATGATTGGTGAAAAGGAAAAAACCTCGCTTCACAAAGCCGCAAGAGAACTGTTTGATAAGAAAGGTGTTGAGGAGACCAGTCTGGCTGCTATTGCAACTGCCGCAAATGTTGACCCGAGAGCCGTGAAAAAACAATATGCAAAATCTACCGAGATTTTACGGGAAATCCTGAGCGAAGGCATTGATGTAACATCCACATACTTCCAAAAAATTGTTAACGAACGAGGAAAAGCAGATGTAAGACTTACGCGACTGGTCAAGGAGCTTCTACGGCGTTACGAAGAGCACTATCCCTTGTTTAAATTGGCTAGCATCAATTTTGAGTCACTAAATGAAGAAGATCTCCAGCTTCGTGGCGTCCTGACGAAGGAGCAAATTGATCGCTATCGTCAGAACACCGCCATTATTGGCCGAATCATTGGCCAGGGACAATCCGAAGGACTCTTTGTAGGCTTGGATCCTTTAGAGACGGCTTACCTCCTGCGCGGCATGATCAACGCCACGATTAAATATTGGCAGATTACAAACAAGGGCGAGAGTCTTGCGTCACATGCCAACGCTCTCATAAAACTGTTCCTTAAGGGTCTATATAAATGAGGGGTCGGAGGTAAAACTCTCCGACCCCTCATCCCGAGCGAAGCAAGG
>CAZVVA010000201.1:5061-6440 GCA_964630455.1 uncultured Candidatus Sumerlaeota bacterium | reverse complement strand
CTTCGATCTCGACTGAGATCCTCGGCAAAGCAGGAGCGAGGAGGGACTCCATCGCAGTCTCGGCTCCACAGGGCGCTCACCCAGGCGGCACGGCCGCGATTGGCAAAATCGTCGATGAGAACCTGCAAACGCGCGTGGCCAACCTCTTCGTGTGTGACGGAAGCGTTCTTCCCGTTGCTCCCGGGATGCCACCGATTCTGACGATTGCTGCGTTGGGTAAGCGCTTGGTCAAGTATCTGGTAGCGTAGAAACGGGAGTTCGAGGGACGCTTCGCTCGAACGGCGTCGAACGGACCGATCTCCTTCTTAGCGACATCCCGAAACAGGAACACAAGGGCATTTACCAAGAGAGCCTGGTTCTGCGTGGACGCTGAGACGTGGCGACGAACGGCGAGGTGTGTGAGAAACGACTCGACATGCTCAGCCGTCATGTCCAGCGGATGAATCCATTTCCCAGCCGCATCCCGATGGAATCGGAGGAACCGCTCGATCCAGCGCACGTAGGATTCCTCCGTCCGCGGGGAGTAGTGCTTGGTCAGGCACGCTTCGTGGACTTGATCGAGCAGCTTCATGGTTGTAGGATGACATGCGCGGATACCAATGTCAATACGAGGGGATAGGAGAGAAGGTGTGACTGATGAGGATGCGAAGAACCATGCGGAGTGGACTCCGATACTAGTGTGCACCGTTGCACGCTAATCATGGTTGGCGCAGGAAGAGAGAATGATGATTTCACAACAAGTCAGCATCATCGGTCAGGCATTCGCAGAGGGTCTCAAGCGTATCCTTGGAGAGAAACTCCACGGAGCCTATGTCTATGGTGCTGCGGCGTTCCCGGACGCGTTCCCCACGGGAGACATTGACTACCACGTGATTCTGAACAGCGTGCTCACAGACGGTGAGCGTTCGGAACTGGAAGGGCTTCACGAGTTACTAGCCGAGCAGTATCCACCGCTCGGCGGTGAGATGGACGGCTACTACATCCTTCTCGATGACGCCCGCCGTGAGTCGCCGCCCAGGAGCCAGATGTGGAGACGCGCAACCGATGATTCCTGGGCTCTACACCGCGAACACATTCGGGCCGGACGGCGTATCGTTCTTCACGGGCCGGACCCAACAGGGATCTATCCGCCCGCGTCCTGGCCAGAGATTGAGAGCGCCTTGTACGGAGAGGTGGACTACGTCGAAAAGCACCTGCACCAGTACCCCGACTACTGCATCCTCAACCTTTGCCGCCTGATCTACAGCTTCGAGACCAAGGATGTCGTCGTCTCCAAGGCCCAAGCATCGGACTGGGCTTGCGATGCTTTGCCGGAGTGGAGGCGGCATATCGAACTGGCAAGGAAAACGTACGCCCGCCAGGCGACACCAGAAGATAGG
>CAZVVA010000201.1:0-5051 GCA_964630455.1 uncultured Candidatus Sumerlaeota bacterium | reverse complement strand
TCTCGAGTTCGCGCGCACGCGTATTGAGCGTGCATGTCAGAAAGGCGCCAGCAATCGGGTCGAGGCGACGCGGTGGCCCGCGCGCCTCACCCGCACGTTGGGCACGCCCTTGAGAAACCGTACGTCAGCATTTGCAAAGAATCGTGATGGAACAGTGCAGTCTGTGTGACGCAAATCTTGGGCCGGTCGTCGCGGAAAGTACCTACTGGCGACTGATTTTGAACAAGAATCAAGACTTGTTGGGGAAGTGCTTTCTAGCTCTGCGCCGTCATCTGGAAGTGGTTCCACAACTCTCGCCAGCCGAGTGGGCAGATTTGCACAAACAATTGGCGCAAGCAACACAAATGTTGTCTCTGGTCTTCCAGCCTGACCACTTCAACTATGCCTTTCTACAGAATCAGGACCGGCACATTCACTTGCACATTATTCCCAGGTATGATGAGCCGCGTGTGTTCGCAGGCGTCACGTTTGATGACCCAGACTATCCATCTCACTACGCCGTGCCTGCTCCATCTCGCTACCTCACCCAAGACCAATTCACAGCCCTGGCTGAACAACTGCGGCAGTTTTTCGCAGAAACAGTAGTGGATAAGAAACAACAGAAGCGTGGTGCAGCAAGGAGCGGAAAGGGGCTCTTGCATGGGTGGGAGGGCGTGCTAATCATGGTTAGCCGCCCCCCGACTTGAAATCTTGAGGTCTGATGGTGAGCCAACCAGGTAATGCAGTCGTAGCACAGTGCCCAGCGATGGAGTTCGCCAGTGGTGAGGGCACCTCGACAAGGGAAGATACCTATGGTTATGGATGATAAAGTCATTCGGGAAATGATGTCATACTATGATGAGCGAGCAGAGAACTACGACGAAATCTATTTGGGGGAAAGTCATACTACCATAGATGCCGATGTATACAGGAAAGACGTGGCCAAAGTTTCTGAACTAGTTTCAAAATTTGGGAAAGGACATTTGATTGATATAGCATGTGGTGCCGGGTTTTGGTTACCAAACTACGCACGAAACTGCAATCAAATAACCTTTCTTGATCAATCCGCAAGGATGCTTTCAAAATGTAAAGATCGAGTTGCTGAAGTCGGCTTAGTAGACATATCAAGTTTTATCCAGGGAGATTTTCTAGATGTCAACTTGGCAGCCTCGAAATATGATTGCGCGTTAGTGGGTTTTCTTCTAAGCCATTTAACATTGGAGCAAGAAAAAACCTTCTTTAGAAAACTTGAGGAGATTCTAAAGGCCAATCCCCAGTTAATGTTCATTGACAGCGCTTGGAATAAGAGGCGACAACGGTATCGAGAAAAGGAAGGGGTCCAGGAAAGAGCTCTGAATGAAGGGCGCATATTTAGAGTCTATAAGAGATATTTTGGTAAATCAGATGTTGAGGAGATGTTTAGGCGGTATAAGTTTGAAGGCGTATCATATTACACTGGAGAGGCTTTGATTGCGGCAATAGCAGAGAGTCGCTGGTAATAGGTTTGCCAGTTGTGCAGCGGGGCTCTGTGGCAGGTCGAGAGTTGGGTCATGCGAACAACTTGGAGCAGAGAGATTGTGGGTGAGGTAGCGTAGAGTTCACTAGATGTGCCAGGATGCCCCACAGTTTGCTGCGGGGAGGTTTACGCTTGCATGGGTAGGAAGGCGGGCTAATCATGGTTGGGCGGCCCGACTCTGACGTTGTAACAACGATGCCTGTGTTGAGGAGGTCATATGCGAATCGGCGTTCTTGGAGCGGGATGGACTGGCAATACCCACACAAAGGCATATGTCACGATGCCCGATGTGGAAATCGCTGGTATCGTCGGGAGACGAGAAGCGAAGGTGCAAGAGTTGGCTGACGCACTGGATGTTCCTGGTTTCACGGATCCCTGGAAGATTCTCGACGATGAAACAGTTGATGCAGTCGACGTTTGCTACCCGACGTTCGTACACCGCGAATACGTAATAGCTGCCTTGGAACGAGGGAAACACGCCTTCTGTGAGACGCCCATCGCATTAACCCTGGAAGATGCAGATGCGATGATTGCAGCAGCCCATTCGAGTGGGAAGTTGCTCTTGGTCGCGCAGGTGATGCGGTTTGTGGATGCATACGTGTACATTCGTGACACGGTTCGGTCGGGCGAGTTGGGGAAACCGCAGGTTGTGTTTGCATCTCGTCTGTCTTCTGGTCGTCACCGGGGGCGGCGACCGGCAGCGGAGGTTGGGGAGCCGGTGGTGGAATTGATGATCCACGATTTCGACTATCTCAACTGGCTGGTAGGGAAGCCGACAGCAGTTCGTGGTACAGGTTTCGTTGGGCCAACGGGGGAAGTGGATTATGCGCTCATCGCGCTGGAGCACGAGGGGATGTATGGACAGGTAGAGGGGAGCGTGTTGATGCCTCTGAGCTATCCGTTCAGCACGGGGCTGCGAGTGGTGTGTGAGGAAAGGGCAGTGGAGACGAGTTTTCGTTTCTACAGTGTAGAGCGATGGGAGACGGTTTTGACTCGTTACCCGATGAGGGGGTTGGCGGAAGAACCGGAGATACCCGATGAAGACCCATACTGGGCCGAGTGTCGGTACTTTGTTGACAGTGTGGAGGGTAGGGTGGATCCTGAGCGGATCAGTGCTGAAGCAGCCCGTGAGGGGTTGGAAGTGGCATTGGCAGCGAAGGCGTCACTGGAGCAGGGTGGAGAGCGAGTGGTATTGGCGAAATGAGTTGTCGGTGGTGTCGTGGGGGTCGCCCAACCACGGCTTGCACCCGACGCGGCTATCGTCGCTCGAAATCGGCGGCCACACGCGCCTGTAGTTGTTCTTGAGGCGGAGGCTCTTCCACGAGACCCGCCGCGCGGGCGAAGCCAACCGTTGGGCAGATAAGGAGACGTAGCTGATGAGTGTGGTTTTCTTCTATGCTGAGAAGCAAGTCCCATTCTCATATCTCATCCCATCGCGGTGGTCTGGAGAAGTGCCACCACCATATGACAGGAAGAGCTAGGGTCAGACCTTTATTCTTGGTATTTGATTGTTTGGAGAGTTCGGGGGACATCTCTGAAAGCGCGCCGTTTGTCAAGGGGTAGCGCACAGCGGTGAGTGGCGAGTGGGGAGTAGGGTGCAGGGGTTAGGGAGTAGGGAGGGAGTGAAGAGTGATCAGTGAAGGGTGAAAGGCGCGCAGAGAGAGTTGCAATACGCGAGGGGCCAATGCTTACGCGCGCGACGTCAGCGTGGAACGGCAGAGCGCCGTGTGAGTTTGATCCATCAGCTTCAGAGCAGTAGGATGGCACGCAAGGATACTCACTCAAGTATGAGAAACGAAGAGGGATGACATGAGCAGACAGGATGGAGAAGACGGCACGGCGCTAGCCTCGATGTTAGTGTGCACGGTCGCATACTAATCATTGTTGGGAAATGAAAGAGGAGCTAGTATGACGACGCCTGAAGAACTCACGAGCCGCACCGTGCGCTTCTATGATCGGTATGGCCCTGAACTGGAGCAGGTGAAGGACCTCCTCGCAATCAAGCTGCGGCAGCTCGCCCTTGCTTACACCATCAACAACCGCCTGCCTCCCGAAGCGGTTACGGTAAAGGGTCGGGTCAAATCAATGCAGAGCTTCTTGCGCAAGCTTGAACGCGACAACTGGCCGGATTTCTACTACCCTACAGAGGTCATTAGAGATCTCATCGGCGCAAGAATTGTCTGTTGGTTCATTGATGATTGCTACGGGATGCTAGAAGCCATCAAAGCGTCGCACCACTTCGAGGTTATCGAGAACGACGCGACACCCATCAAGGACTACAACAAAAACCCTCAACTGGCAGGCTACCGTGCAATCCACGTGTTTGCCGAAGTCGAGTACGACAGCGTCCAGAAGACCGATGACCAAGTGACCGTGCAGCCCGAAGACATCATATGTGAGATCCAGTTGCGCACGAAACTGCAAGACGCGTGGGCCGATACGACGCACGAGTTCTTCTTCGGGAAGGCGAAGCTCCATGGAATCAAGAGTGATGATCACGAGGGGTTCCTTGCCTCCCTTGCCGAGAGGTTGGAGGTTGAAGATCGATCGCTATTGCGGATGCGCGATGCATATCAGCGGATGGGAGACCAGAAACAGAAAGAAGGGAAACGGGAGGGCTTCAAAGACGAAACGTAGCCCGGTGGATCGGCTCTGCCCACTAAAAGGCTCGTGCGTACGCGCTACCGCGCGCCGTACTGCCCAGTTATTAGCGCTAGATACTAGATAGGGGGTCAGGCCTTTATTTTCGAATCAGAATCCGCTAGACTTGTCCGATCATGGTCAGACCACTTCGCATTGAGTACGAGGGCGCTGTCTACCACGTCACCAGTCGCGGCAACGCGGGAGAGAAGATCTTCCTCGCAGATAAGGATCGTCTCGGCTTCCTCGATGTCCTGGGCGCTGTGGTATCCAGATTCGGCTGGGTCTGCCATGTTTGCTGTTTGATGTCCAACCATTACCACCTTCTCATCGAAACGCCATCACCCAACCTGTCTCGGGGCATGCAGCTTCTCAATGGCGTCTACACACAGAGATTCAACCGTCGGCACAAGCGATCAGGCCATGTGTTTCAAGGGCGCTTCAAGGCGATCCTCGTCGAGAAAGAGTCTCACCTCCTCGAGCTGGCGAGATATGTCGTTCTGAATCCTGTTCGCGCGAAGATAGCTCGCTCGGCCCGGGATTGGCCGTGGAGCAGCTATCGAGCAACGTCCGGACAAGTCGAAGCTCCCGAGTTCTTGTCGATCGATTGGATCCTCTCTCAGTTCGATACGAGACGCGCCCCCGCGATTCGTGCGTATCGCCGCTTCGTCGCTCACGGGCGAGGGGTTGATGCCTGGAATGACCTTCGCGCGGGAAGCCTCCTCGGGAACGATGCCTTCATCGAGCACATGCGACCACTGCTCCTCGATGCGCCTCTCGATCCGAACATTCTGCGGCGCGAGCGTGACGCAGCCAGGCCAAGTCTTGCGGAGCTTTTCGCCGACGTCTCCGACAAGGCTACTCGAGATGAACGCATCTATGAAGCCGTTCTCTTGCATCACTACAAGCTTCGAGA
>CAZVVA010000200.1:0-6512 GCA_964630455.1 uncultured Candidatus Sumerlaeota bacterium | reverse complement strand
GAATTAGTTGTGCGAGCCGCTCTTTTTTCAATTCCATTGGCACAGAATCTTCTGACTGTGCGGCACGTGTCCCCGGCCTCGGTGTGTACATAAACATGAACGCCGCATCCCATCGCACTTGTTCAACTAGCTCCATCGTATCGTTGAAATCAGCCTCGGTTTCTTCCGGAAATCCAACCATGAGATCTGTAGTAATCACGGCATGGGGAATTCGCGTCCGAATTTCCCGCACCAAACCGAGATAGTCCTCGCGTGTATAGTGACGATTCATCCGCTCGAGGATGCGGTTACTGCCAGCTTGCGCGGGTAGATGAAAATTCTCACATACAGTGGCAAGTTCAGCCACCCGCCCAATCAACTTCAGCGATGCATCCTTTGGATGCGACGTTATGTAGCGAATGCGCGCTAGCTCTTCAATTCGAGCTACCTCTGCCAGCAGATCAGGGAAGTCAACGTCTCCATTGCAATAAGAATTCACGTTCTGCCCGAGAAGGAGAACCTCTTTACACCCGGTTGATACGCGATCCCGAACTTCTGCAATGATCTCGGGCTTCGGGCGACTTACTTCCCGACCCCGCACATACGGCACAATACAATAGCTGCAAAAATTATTGCAGCCATACATGATCGTGACCAGCGCTTTTAATTGAGCAGGACGAACGAGCCGTGCCTCATAGCGAACAGGCCGGTCGAGACTGTCCGTAGCTGCAATTTTCTTTCCCGTGGAGTCAACCTCTTCAAGCAGCTGCGGCAGGCGTGCCAGATCCCGCGTGCCAACTACAAGGTCAACGTACGGCGCGCGTCGCAGCAACTCTTGGCCTTGCTGCTGCGCAAGACAACCACAGACGCAGATGATCATCTCCGGCCGCAGCTGCTTCAGCCGCTGCAACTGACTGATTCGCCCCAGTGCGCGCTGTTCTGCAGATCGCCGCACCGTGCACGTGTTGACCAGCACAACATCCGCTTCTCCCTCGCCAGACACACGCTCCCAACCCTTGCCAGCTAGCATCGCCTCCATTACTTGCGAATCGGAATCGTTCATCTGGCATCCGTAAGTAATAATACAATAACGTGTTGCACCGTTTTGCAAAACCATAATGGCCTGAGAAATCTGCTCCATCTACAATCTGAAAAGACCAAAAAAGCATAGGGTTAGGTCTCGCAATTGTCAAGGTTGGATACTCAGTAAAAGTGATTGACTTTCTCTTCGGACATTGGCTATCTCGATCTTACCGTAGCAAGGGATGCGCCCAGCCAGGTATTGGATAAGACAAGGAATGATGGACAAGAGATTGGGTGTAACCTCTCTGATCCTCTGGAGCCCCCTGTTCATTGGCTCAATGGGCAAAGAGAACAGGCCTGGGGGCAGCTAAGATCGAAAGGCAATTACCCCTTTCCCGGAGGAACAGGCCACACATCGCATGCATGTTCTTTGCACTTAATTCAGACACAAGGCCATTAGGAAGCTGCCAAGTATCCATCTGACTACGGTTTGGCTCATGAACATTGAAGAATATGAGAAGATGTACCACCTGGAGAATTCCTACTGGTGGTTTCAGGGGCGCAAGGCCATTATTTTCTCCCTCCTTACGAAATTCACGCCTTTGCTCAAGACAGAAGGCGTGTGTCTGGATACAGGGTGTGGTACCGGCCTCATTCTCGAGATGCTCAATTCCTATAGCAAACCTATTGGGCTGGATCTTTCGGCCAAGGCATTGCGCTACTGCAAAGAGCGTGGGTTGAGCTCCCTGATTCAAGCAGACACAGATCAGCTCCCGATTGCGGACGCGAGCTGTGATCTGATTCTGGCACTTGATCTGCTCGAACACATTAACGATGACAAGCGCCTGATGAAGGAGTTCTATCGAATCTGCAAGCCGGGTGGCTACATCTGCCTGACCGTTCCTGCTTATCAGTATTTATGGAGTGAGCACGACGAAGCCCTACACCATTTTCGGCGCTATTCAAAGAAGGCCTTTGCCGCCCTGTTCCGGGACAGTCATTTTACTCCACTGAAACTTACCTATGCAATCACCGTAACGTATCTCCCCATCGTCATCTTTCGCAAACTGCAAAGGCTCTTGCGGAGCAACGAAAGGCCCAAAACCCACCTGATTCCGTTGCCTCGCCTCCTCAACACCCTTCTTATTCGCATTCTTGTCCTCGAGGCGTGGCTATTGAAATACTTGAACTTCCCGTTCGGGGTGTCGCTAATTGGTCTTGCCAAGAAGAGTTAAAACACTTGACTCTCTCTCCGCCCGACTTATACTATAATTAGATAATAAGATGAAAGGCATTGGGGCACACAAAATTTCCCTTTTGCATCGGGGAATGGTGTGTGAGCTATCAGAGTTAAGGTATCCTGTGCAGACCATGCAGGGAGCGCTTCGTAATATCCCATAATTAGAAAAGGGCTATGTACCGTATGGCTGGGCTTAAATCAGCAACGTTCTGGATCGTCATTTTCCTCGCCTTTATCCTTATCTTTATGCATTTTAAGGAGAAGGAAAATCCGACGGAGATTAGCATTGTCAATGTCCATCGGTTGGCCAAAGCCAACAAGATTGAAAGTGCAGTAGACAAAGGGGGACGCATCGAGGGCACCTACTGGGACGAGAATAACCAGAAGCAGCGCTTTGTGTCAAATTATCTGGAGGGACAAAGTGAGGAGATTCTCAGATGGATGGTGGAAAGTAGTGTGGATTATGACCCACAACCACAGTCCCCAGTCTTTCAAAATATTCTCTTCTCATTCCTGCTTCCCGTGGTTTTGATCGTAGGACTCTGGTTTCTGCTTGTACGCCAGATTCAAAGCGGTGGTAGCAAGGCGATGTCATTCGGCCGGTCACGCGCGAAGATAGTCAGCGAAGGCCAGGTCAAAGTGACATTTGAAGATGTGGCAGGTGTAGACGAGGCAAAGGAAGAGCTGTGTGAAATAGTGGAATTCTTGAAAGACCCGAAGAAGTTTTCACGCCTGGGAGGCAAGATTCCCAAAGGTGTGCTGCTGTATGGGCCACCCGGAACGGGAAAAACATTGCTGGCGCGGGCCGTGGCTGGCGAGGCTAATGTCCCGTTTTTCTCGGAAAGTGGCTCGCATTTCGTAGAGATGTTTGTCGGCGTAGGCGCCTCGCGGGTTCGTGATTTATTCGAACAGGGGAAAAAGTCGAAGCCCTGTCTAATCTTCATTGACGAAATCGATGCAGTTGGTCGCCACCGGTTTGCTGGCATTGGCGGAGGGCACGACGAGCGCGAGCAGACGTTGAACCAACTGCTAGTGGAAATGGACGGCTTCAATCCAAATGAGGGTGTAATCCTGATTGCTGCGACCAACCGGCCTGACGTGCTGGATCCTGCGCTTCTGCGTCCTGGCCGGTTTGATCGCCAGATCACCGTAGATTTCCCGGATGTGAAAGGGCGAGAAAAAATCCTTCAGGTGCACACAAGGAACATCAAGCTATCGAAAGATGCCCACTTGGAGACCATTGCGCGGTCAACACCGGGTTTTTCGGGTGCTGATCTGGAGAATTTGGTAAATGAGGCGGCGCTACTGGCAGCAAGGCGGAATAAGCAGCACGTTGAGCAAAGCGACCTGGAAGAGGCAAAAGACCGCGTCGTGATGGGTCCAGAGCGGCGTAGTCTGGTTCTCAGCGAAAGAGAGAAGCTCACCACAGCCTATCACGAGCTTGGCCACGCGCTTTGTGCTAAATTCATGCCCGAGGCAGATCCAGTGCACAAAGTCACCATTATTCCCCGTGGCCGCGCCTTGGGCGCTACCAGCATCCTGCCTGGCGAGGAACGCCACACCCAGACCAGACGCCAATTGAAAACCTATATGATCTATCTTCTTGGTGGACGTGCAGCCGAAGAGATTACGTCGGGAGAATTCACAACCGGCGCGGGGAACGACTTGCAAAAGTCAACGAATCTGGCCCATAAAATGATTTGCGAATTCGGGATGAGTGAGAAGCTTGGCCCGCGCACCTTTGGGGAACCCTCGGGGCAGGTCTTCCTGGGTAAAGAGATGACGCGCGAGCGCAATTTCAGCGAAGCCACTGCCACTCAGATTGACGAAGAGGTCAAAGCCTTTATTGATGAGGCTCATCAAACGGCTCTGAAAATTCTTACCGATAAAAAGGAGCTGCTAGAAAAGATCGCACATATACTGATGGAACGTGAGACGTTAGACGGCCACGAGCTGGATCTCCTCATTGAAGGAAAGGAGCTCCCACCTGTCTTTAAGGCGCCTGCTCCCGCAACGGAAGAAGAGAAGGCCAAAGGACCCGAACCTTCGTCGAAGGTCATACCTCCAAAGGTGGGCGACATTCCGATTGATCGGCCGAAAGAAATTACGCCATAGTGCATCAACAACCTGGAGAAAAGCACCACGCTTGTAAACCAAAGGTGAATTCTAATTCACCTTTTTTTATTATGCTGGAGGAACACAGTTAAGAGTTGAATTCCTCAAGGTTGTCTTGTGTTACTATGCAGATAGAAAGGATAAGCACACATGGACCCGCACAAGCTCTGGACTCGCGTTGTACTATTGATCAGCCCCCTGTTGTTTCTTGCCGTAGCTCCTCTGGCATCGGCCACCAACGAAACTGTATCGGATGATCCTCTTGCACAACCCTTAACGAGCCACCTGTTTGAAAAGGCGAAGCTCACCAGAAACTGGGAAGGCCCAAACTTCCTGCTAATCTATCCCAAGAACAAAACTAAGATTCAGGCCGAGCGAATTCGCTATGCCGGAGTGACCGATCCTGAAGCCACAGTCCGCATCAACGAAAAACCGGTGCGTGTCTTCCCTTCCGGCGCATTTGCAGGGCTCCTGCCCCTGAAAGAGGGAGAAAACTCCTTTACTTTTGCCACCTCATCAGACACCGGCTTAACAACAGCTCATGTCACAGTCATTCGCAAACCAGCCCCCAAAACCTTCCCCTCTTATCCCTTAGAATTCGACCCGGAAGTCCCTCTTGAACCGCAAGAGAATCTGGTGCTGCGTCCAGGAGATGTACTCGTGGTGCGGTGCAAGGCTAGTGCAGAACAAGAGGTCCACTTTCTCATTGGCAGGCGAAAAATCAAGCACCCGATGCCCGAAAAACCGTTGTCTGAGACAAACAATATCGGAGGCATCTACGAAGGAAGCTACATTGTCCAGCCACTGGACCGGTTTCGAGACGCCACAATCGTAATCCTCCTGTCCGATAAGGATCCAAAACGCAAAGCCGAAACCATAAGCCAGGAGGCCAAGGGGAAGTTCACCGTGGAACGGCGGGGGCAACCACACGTTGTCCAGGTGGAAGAAGAATTTACACCCCTTTATACCACCCCAAAAGGCAGGGCCAGACTGGGCAACGTGCCCGAAGGGGTACGTCTGTCTGCGGTTGGTCTGCTTGGTGATCGGATTAAAGTGCAGCTGGCAGATAACCTTTTTGCGTGGGTCCCCAAAGGCGATGTGTCGCCCTTGCCTGAAGGTACCGCTCCGCCGCGCAGCACCATCAACTCACTCGGCACAACTACGGGAGACGAAGGTACTACAATCTCAATCGGTCTCTCCGAGCGCTTGCCGTTTTGCGTCAGGCAAACGCTTACGCCTCCCCTGCTTGAGCTCACCATCTACGGTGCCAATTCCAATACCTGGTGGGTCACCAACCGCCATGACGATCAAGTAATCAACCAGCTCCAGTGGGAACAGCCGGAAGAGAGGGTATACCGTCTGAAGATTTTCCTGAAAAATCCACGCCACTGGGGCTACACAGTGCAGTATGTAAGGAATACGCTGTATCTATTCATAAAAAACAGCCCGCGCCTGGCAGCCCCGCCAGCCTCGCCGGTCAAAGGATTGACCATTGCAATTGATCCCGGGCATGGCGGCGAGGCGTTGGGAGCCCTGGGCTCGACCGGACTCTACGAAAAGGACGTCAATTTATATCTCTCCTATTATCTGAAAGAGTTGCTCGAGACAAACGGCGCCAGAGTAGTCCTCACGCGCACAGATGACCATGACGTTGGTCTCATTGACCGGGTGAAAATCGCCGTGGCTGCTCATGCTGATCTCCTGATAAGCATGCACAACAACTCGATCGGATCATCTGTGGACCCACTTCGCCCAAAAGGCACCAGCATGTACTACTATCATCCCCAGGCCATCGAACTGTCGCGCGATATTTACGACAAGCTCCTCGCCATGAACCCACCACTTCATCCTTTTGGTAATGTGGAGCTCGACTTTGCCGTGATTCGGCACGCGCATCAAATGCCCGCAGTTCTTGTTGAGGGACTCTTTATGTCCCATCCGGATGATGAGATGATGCTCATGGACGAGGAATTTCACCGTGCTTGCGTTCGGGCAATCTATGATGGCCTGGTAACATATCTGGACAAACAAAGACCTTCGCAGCCAGAGTCTAATATGTAACTGACTCAAAGTGCCCGTTTTTTGGAGTGCGTAAGCAAAGCGATAGCGGAGCTTGCGCTTTCATTAGCCGAAGCGGAGCTTCGGCCTCAATGTT
>CAZVVA010000199.1:0-6554 GCA_964630455.1 uncultured Candidatus Sumerlaeota bacterium | reverse complement strand
GCGTCTGATATTGAACGCAGCAAATGGGGTACCATCGTGGCTGACGAAGAAACCGGCTTGACCTCCAAAAAAAGCGTCTACGCGGGTGGCGATATCGTCACTGGAGCCGCAACCGTGATCCTCGCCATGGGTGCAGGAAAAGCCTCAGCTATGGCAATAGACGAATACCTCGCAACGCTCTGACCGCCTCTCCATAGGCGAGAGAATCAGGGCGAGGTTGAAAATGCGCCTTGTGCGTAGAGATTGCCTTCCCTTTTTTTGCTACCCGAAATGCGAACGCCGCGAGCTCGACAATATGATGGATTCCGGCGTCTACCATCTCCTGATCTTTTTACGCTCGGGTCGTCAAATTGAGATCGGGCGGCTGGGATGCTACTGGTTTCCGCGCGGCTATTACGTCTATACCGGCGGGGCGAAAAAGGGGTTGCAGAAACGGCTGGATCGCCACTGGCGACACGATAAAAAGCGGCGATGGCACATTGATTATCTGCTTCATCACGCGCAGCTTATGGGAGAAAAAAAGTGTTTGACAAGGGCGGAGCGGGAATGTTTGCTAAACGGGCGAATTTTACGTCGCTCCAATGCTCAGGTGATTGTGAAAAAATTCGGCGCCTCTGATTGCCGGTGCATTACTCATTTAGCGTACTTTAGCCACCGGCCTCATTGGTTGCACGTAAAGAGGCCAACGCGTCGCAAGAAGGCGATGCTGACCCGAGCATAGAGAAGCTAACTTCTCTGTGTACCGCGTTACAGCTTAACACAAATCTAATTTGGAGGAGGCGTTTTAATGAATCTGAAATACGTGTACTTCTTTGGTGGAGGAAAAGCGGCTGGTCGTACTGATATGAGAAACCTCCTGGGCGGGAAGGGGGCAGACCTTGCTGAAATGACCAATATTGGAATCCCTGTTCCCCCGGGATTTACGATTACTACTGAGGTGTGCACTTACTATTACGAGAACGGCAAGACCTACCCGAAGGGACTGCGCCAGGAAGTTGAAAAGGCGATAAAGGGGGTAGAGAAAATAATGGGCGCGAAGTTTGGGGACCCGGACAATCCCCTGCTGGTCTCGGTACGATCAGGGGCTCGCGTCAGTATGCCCGGCATGATGGAAACGGTGCTGAACATTGGCCTGAACGACGAAACCATCCAGGGCTTGATTGCCAGGACGCAGAACGAGCGCTTTGCCTATGACGCCTATCGCCGTTTCATTCAGATGTATTCGGACGTAGTAATGGAGAAGGCCGAGCAGGTTGGGCTAGCTGAAGAAGAGAAGAAGCAGGGCATCCGCGAGCAGCTCGAGCATGAGATGGATCGTATGAAGAAGGCGAAAGGTGTGGAGCTCGATACGGATCTTGATGCTGAGGATCTCAAGACGCTGTGTAGGATTTTTAAGGCGAAGGTACGCGAGTTTCTGGGTCGCGAATTTCCTGAGCGGCCCGATGATCAGCTCTGGGGCGCTATTGGTGCGGTTTTTTCATCGTGGAATGGCAAGCGCGCAGTGAGCTATAGGAAGATTAACAAAATTCCAGACCACTGGGGCACGGCACTCAACGTGCAGGTGATGGTGTTCGGGAACATGGGAAATGACTCTGCCACGGGTGTGGCGTTTACGCGCGATCCATCGACCGGCGAGCCGCGCTTCTTCGGCGAGTGGCTGCGCAATGCGCAGGGCGAGGATGTGGTAGCTGGCATTCGCACACCACAGCCGATAAACATCGCTGGGAAACGAAAAGATGAGAAGCCTCTTCCCTCGCTGGAAGAAGAGATGTCCCGGATATACAATGAGCTGAAAGGCATTTATCAGAGGCTAGAGCGTCATTACAGGAATATGCTTGATATAGAGTTCACCATTCAGCAAGGCAAACTCTGGATGTTACAAACGCGCGTGGGCAAGCGTACGGCCATGGCGGCGATCAGGATCGCCGTGGATATGGTGAATGAGAAGATGATCAGTCAGCGGGAGGCAGTGCTGCGCGTTGCCCCAGAGCAGATAGATCAGTTGTTGCACCCCATGATTGATCCAAACGCGCAGAAAAAGGTAATTGCAAAGGGCTTGCCAGCATCGCCTGGTGCAGCGAGCGGGCAGATAGTGTTTACCGCAGACGACGCGGAGGCGCAAGGCAATGCAGGTAGGAATGTGATCCTGGTACGCCACGAGACCTCGCCGGAAGACATTCACGGTATGAATGCGGCAAGGGCTATCTTGACCGCGAAAGGCGGCATGACGTCGCACGCAGCTGTAGTGGCGCGCGGCATGGGCAAGTGCTGCATCGTAGGCTGCGGCGCCATCCATATTGACTATTCACAGAAACAGTTCACGGTCAATAGCCGCGTGTTCAAGGAGGGCGACTCGATCACCCTGGACGGCAGCAGCGGTGAAGTCATGGAGGGCGTGGTGGCGACGATTAAGCCAGAAATGGACGAGAACTTTCTTACGCTGATGACGTGGGCTGATCGGTTTCGCCGCCTCGGGGTATGGACAAATGCCGACACGCCGAAAGACGCCAAGGTGGCACGGGACTTCGGTGCTGAGGGCATCGGACTATGCCGTACTGAGCATATGTTCTTCGACGAAAGCCGCATTGCTGCAATGCGCGAGATGATTATTGCTGATTCCCAAGAGCAGCGCGAGAAGGCGCTGGCGAAAATCCTGCCCTACCAGAAAGATGACTTTTTAGGTCTCTTTAAAGTCATGGATGGCTTACCAGTAACAATTCGCCTGCTCGACCCACCACTCCACGAATTCCTTCCGCATGACGACGAGGCCATCTCCGAGCTTGCACAAAGCATGGGGGTGCCGTTTGATAAGCTGAAGGCAAAGGTTGGGCAATTGCACGAGCTCAACCCAATGCTCGGGCATCGGGGATGCCGGCTGGGTATCAGCTATAATGAAATTACGGAGATGCAAGCCCGGGCAATCTTCGAGGCAGCAGCCGAGTTGACCAAGCAGGGGAAAAAGGTGCTGCCCGAAGTGATGGTGCCGCTCGTCGGAATTGTAAAGGAATTTGAGGATCAGAAGCGTGTGATTGATCGAGTGGCCAGCGAGGTAATGGCAAAGTACGGCGTCAAATTCACCTATCACGTAGGGACAATGATCGAAGTACCACGGGCGGTGCTGGTGGCTGATCAAATTGCTCGAAGTGCAGAGTTCTTCTCTTTCGGTACCAACGACCTGACACAGATGACATTCGGGTTCAGCCGCGATGATGCGGGCACGTTTCTGCCAGAATACGTTGAGAAGGGCATTCTGGCAGACGATGTATTCCAGACAATGGACCAAGAAGGCGTCGGTCAACTGGTAGCGCAGGGAGTAAAGCTCGGGAAAGGTGCGAATCCGAAGCTAAAGATTGGTATCTGCGGAGAGCACGGCGGAGACCCGCGGTCAGTGGTATTTTGCCATCACGTGGGACTTGACTATGTGAGTTGCTCACCGTATCGCGTGCCTATTGCGCGCCTTGCAGCAGCCCATGCAGCACTCAATGAGATAAAAAAGAAAGCGGGAGCGCCTGCAAAAACAGCAAAACGAAAAGCCGTAAAGAAAAAGGTTGCCAAAAAGCCGAAAAAGAAGTTGGCAAAGAAGAAACCCACGAGCAAGGCAGCGAAGAAAAAGACTAAAGCAAAGAAATCGGCCGCCAAAAGACCAGCTAAAAAGAAGACGAAAAAGACGCGGGCAGCTTCACGTCGGGCGAAGAAACCCGCGAGGAAAACAAAGGCCAGTAGAATAGCCAAAAAGAGGCGCACACGCCGCTAAGAGCGCTGTAAAGAAACCTACTCTGTGATATTCTCTGTGTCTCCGCGCCTCTGTGGCAGATTGTATAAAAAGTGCAATTGCAGTAGCAATAATAAGGGGGTAAATCATGAGCAACGCATCGGAACAGTCACAGCGCTTCACGTTCAAGGGTTACGTGATTATCAACCTGATTTTCTGGGCATACTGTCTGATACAGTTCTTCGTGGTGAAATGGCTGATTGGCGATGTGACGGGACTGATCTTCTTCTTCGTTGTACTCGCAGTGGGATTTACACTCGTGTCAATTTACGACGGTCTGTATGATCGGTTTTCGCGCCCGGAAGAGAGGGAGGAGCCAGCAGATCGACCTATCACAACCGAAACATAGGGCTAGCATACAGGGCAGACTATGCCCGATAAGAGATAGCTAATACTCATATATGTAAAACACAAGTTTTCTCATGAGTCCAAACAGGCGAGACGGAGCGATCTCGCCTGTTTCATTTTTAGAAAGAATGCACAGGGATCATGGTGAGGATAGGGTAGCTGTGGAGGGAGAGCCAGGGGTGCTGGGTTGGTCGTGCGTTGCGGGCACAGCCGCCGCAGACGTTCCGGATTCTTGTTTCTCTTTGGCCCACATTTGTCTGTCAAGCTCGAGAGAGACCCATTCATAAAGGTCTGGATGTTCATATCGAGCAATGGGTCGCCGGCCAAAGTAGATGCGCCAGTTCTCGATGGCCTTCTCCTTCTGGCCCAGATTCATGTATGCCTCGCCGAGGCGAAGGTAAATTTCGCTTGCCTCCAGTCGCTCGCGCAAGCGTGTCAGGTGCTGGACCGCCTCGTCGTAGCGCTTCTCATTGAGGAGAAACACAGTGTAGGCGCTGCGGCAGTCGGAATGCTCCGGGTTCAGTGCAAGGGCGGTGCGAAATTCCTGTTCTGCATCTGCTTTCGCATCATACTGAAGGAGAACAGTTGCCCGCTTATAGTGGTAATCGCTTTGCATGGGGACCAGGCTTAATCCCAGCGCAAGTGCAAACGCCATTGCCATCAGGGCCACCAGCACGTATGCAACCCAGGGGGTCGGCAAAAATCGAAATTCCAGCTCACGTGGTATTCTCATCTTCTCGACATAAGCCGTGATCTTCAACTGCCCATAGTCGAGTTCCAGGGGAAGCAGGAATTGCGATCGTGCCTTTTGCGCATTGTCTTTCAGCACTATCGGGATGCACAGGAGAGAAAAGAAGAGCACAGTGGAGGTGGGAAGCCGAAGCGGATAGTTCATCATTGATTGAATAACAAACGCACTCATGCAGCAGATTGCACCAAGGCGGATGAGAAAATTTATCTTGCCTGAACGTGCGAGCCCATCAGCCAGCTCTTTGTAAAAGAGAGCGATGATAAACACCATGGTAGCGAGGCCAAACACACCCAGCTCGGCCCATAGCTGCAGCAGGTCGTTATGGGCGGCATTAGTATATGCGCCAGCGTATACCATGAGATCGGGTCGTTCAAACAGCATTGGCGAGAGTTCCTGCACGTAGCGGTAAGGGAAGTTGCCTGCGCCAATGCCTAGCCAGGGATTTTTTCGGATCATCTCTGAGGTATTGGCCCAGATGACAAGCCGGGTGGGCCAGCCAGCTTTCCAGCGCTCCGATTCAAAAGCCTCGCGGAAAATAGAGGGCCGATGCGGATTAAAGGGATGATTCGTAGTATAGAAGAAGGTGATCAGAGCGAAGCCTGCGAAGAGTACGGCCAGGCGCACCGCCTTGCGACGCCAGAATCGTTGCGACTCGTAGCGAACCAGCATAAAGCCCAGCACGAGGCATGCGACAATGAGGCTGGCATTCGAGGTTACCGACCAGCATATAATCATACCGGCGTACAATACGCCCAGTGCGCCAAGCGTGAGAAGCTCCTGCACCTTGCCGCGCACGTAAAGGTAGAGGAGCAGTGCGATAGGAAACACGAAAGCCAGATAGTCGCCAATGTAGTTTGTATTGCCGAGACCCGCACTCAGAAAGCCGCGCCAGTCCGAGAGGCGAGGCACAATAGGCAGACGGCCCGGGGCGAATGCTTGCATAAAGTCCTGATAAAGCACCCAGGCACCAGTCAGAAAAGCACTGACCACGAGTGCCCATGCCAGCATCATCAGCCGCCTCCGGTTTCCATTAAGATAGTCCTGAAGCACCAGGATTATCAGGTAAATCATGAGAAGAAACTGGATGTGGTCTTTGGCAAGTGACCAACTCTGGGCTTTAACGAGGGAGAGAAAGTTGATGGCGAGAAACACGAGCAATGCAACGTTCAGGTAACTGAGCGAGATTCGAAAAGAATGCCCCCGCACTAGCGCTATAAGTGTTAAGCCCACGAGCAGAAGGCCAAAAAAGCTGATCCAGACGGTCTTCGGCAGGTCGAAGTTGTTATAGGTATACGGATTGATGTAGAGAGCGGTCCCGGCCAGGAGAAGTAGGAGGCATAGAGTTCTTCCCTGCCGGCACAAATATAGGAATTTGCCTTCTGACATAAGCGTTCCAGGTGATGCAGAGAATTTACCATAGACACTTAAGAGAGAAAGTGAGAATTGTAAACAAAAAATTGGGTTTTGCTACGTGGCCTAGCCTACCCGTAATTAATTCCCAGGTACGGGTCCTTCGTATGTCGAACAGACACAAGGGCAGGCACAAGGCCTGCCCCTACAATGGGAAAATCATCCAGAATCAATATAATATCCTGGACTTTAGAAGTTTTTCCAAGTGACTTGAGTGTGGTGAGGCTTTAATGGCGCTATATGAAGGGCATTAAGATACACGAATTTTGCACG
>CAZVVA010000198.1:0-6570 GCA_964630455.1 uncultured Candidatus Sumerlaeota bacterium | reverse complement strand
AAGAGCCGTGACACACGAACGCCCCGCCCTCAGACGATTGTCCATTATAGTATTGAGGGCATCCGACAATGACGTCCGAATAGCCATCACCATTCACATCGCCAGCCGTAGAAACTGACCAGCCGAAAAGGGAATTACCCAGATTTGACTCCTCAGTCCAGCTGGCCACCGTACTGAGTCCCGCAGCACCCCCCATGTATACAAAAGCGCGCCCCTCATTAGTCTGTCCGTTGTCGTAAAACGGTGCGCCAATGATAACGTCCATATACCCATCACCATCCACATCGCCAGCAGTGGCTACAGAATAGCCAGCATTGCAAAACTGCTGAGCCCCTGTCATTGTCCAGCTCGGGTCGGTGGAAATACCGCTGCTCTGCACAACGCCGGTAAAGGTCGGGTCTACAACTAATGGGTAACTCGCACCATCGTCATTAATTGTCAGACGTAATTGGTCATCCACAAAGCAGAGTTTGGCAGGCAATTCGCGACCACGAACATCTACAACCCGAAGTCCGCCGTAGAGCAGCACGATATCTCTATCGTGCAGAAATTCCGCGCTCGCATGATCATCAAGTACCTGTGTGCGAAGATCGCCGCTAATTCGGGAAACGAGAATCAGTAACCCGCTACCTTCCGGCTTCTCGTCTATAACGAAGCTCTGCTTAATTCCAACGTCGCTATTCTCGTACGTCATTGTCAGAAGCGCATACCGATATTCGATGCAATTCCTTTCGACGGCCAACGTCGGTTCCCCGAACGACCTTATTGCTCCCTCGCGACCAAACCCCGTCAGCGCGTAGTTCCACACCCAATAAGGCGCAACATTCGTGCGCCTTATTACGCTCACCCCTTCCGGACAAAAATACGCTCTGAGGTTCTGGGCCCGGTTTGCCATGTGATAGCCCGCTTTCCCACCAGGAATAGGGCACTTATCTTGCCAGGTTACTTCATATTCCATCTGGCGGATGTGTTGCTGCGCTTGCTGCCACCAGTCTGACTGCTTCAATGTGTCAACGTCAACTGACGTGGTCTGGTGACCATAACTTGAAGGACAGAACAGTAGAGCCGGCGCAATGATCAATAAGAAGGCCAATACCTGGCCAATCCTGGAACGAACCGCACGCCAAACAGTACAACTGATCATAATTATGCCTCCTCTGGGACTTGCGCCAGAAAACGCAAAGAACAAAACCCGGCACTACTGCCCATTCCTGCGTAATTGGCCGGACAAATAAAAAAGCCGGTAGCCGGCAACTTTCTGTATATGAATCTATTTTTCTTCAACCAAATATTACCTAGAAACAATTTGACTAGTGAGAGGCTTACTGTCAAACAAAATCCCTTTCCTGCTTCGTCTTCATTAGGTTGGAAGTCGCTCGGGAAGAGTAGGAGCAATTCATGATTTGCCCCTACATTTATACCTCCCGTGGTGTCCTTTAGCACATTTGCTTAAAAGCATTCGGACACTGGCAATTCTTTCGCTTGTTCGTGCTCTTGTGGTCTGCCGCTACACTATCTCACCGTAGCTCTTCGCCTGCTTTGCCAGCTTCAAGCCTGGCTGAGGCAATCAGGAGCTGACCGACAGAAATGCAGCCATCATTTGGAGGGAGTTGTTGATGGGTAAAAACCGTGAATCCTTCGCGGAGAAGAAGCGCAACCGCAGAGCTCAGAAGCAAAACGTTCTGGAAACATCCGCCACTCAGCACGACTTTTTTCAGTCCATGCGAGCGCCGGCCTAGCACTGCACAGTCGCGAATCAGGCGGGCCATGCTATTATGAAACTTCCTTGCGATCGCAGGCCGCGCGACGCCGCGCTCAATATCCCGAGCAAGAGTCCGAAAGAGCTCACGCACGTCAATAATCGCGGGCGTCTTGCCTTCATCTATCGCAAAGGGATAGTGGGCGCTAGTGCGCGAGCGCATGGCCAGATATTCGAGCTCGATGGCTGCCTGGCCTTCATAGTTGATCGTTTCCCGCACACCCAGGATTGCACTCACGGCATCGAACAGACGGCCCAGGCTGGAGATGAGCGGTGAGTACTTACGCTGCGTAGCGATCCGTGCGAGTCGTTCCCATCTACGTCGCTTCAGTCGCTGACAAAACTCCAGAGGCCGTTCGATAAATTCAGGCCCGATTGCGTCTTCCAGGCAGACCGCGCCCATTCGCCATGGCTCCTTGATTGCCTGCGCCCCTCCAAGAAGCACCATAGGTCTCAAATGTGCGATACGCTGAAAATTACTATACGTACAGATCAGGACTTCACCGCCCCATAGTGTGCCGTCGCTCCCAAGGCCAAGCCCATCCAGTGCAATGCCAATTACCGGCTCGTCCAGGCTGTGTTCGGCCATGCAGCTGGCAATATGGGCATGATGATGCTGCACGGCGATGGGCTGGAGCGCCGTCTGTGCGAGCGCGTATTTGGTAGACAGGTAGTCGGGATGAAGATCGTGTGCAATGTAGCGAGGCTTAAGCGCAAAGAGCTGCTGGAAATCCTCGATCCCCTGCTCAAAGGCTTCAAGGGTTTCATAATTTTCCAGATCGCCGAGATGATGACTTACGTAAGCGTAGTATCCTTTGCCAAAACAGAAGGTATTTTTTAATTCTGCGCCGCAGGCAAGTATATCGGCCACAGTGCGAAATAGACGAAGGGGAGTTGGGGCATACCCACGTGCGCGGCGAATCAGCGACTCTTTCCCGTCAAAAACCCGGACGACAGAGTCGTCGCACCGCCGTTGAATCGGACGATTGTGTGTGAGGAAGTAATCGGCAATCGGAGCAAGCACCTTGCGCGCATCTTCATCCCGAAAGGCGATTGGCTCCTGACTGTAGTTTCCACTCGTCATGACGAGAGCCACGAGATCGGTGTCAAACAGAAGAACGTGAAGCGGGGTGTAGGGGAGCATGACACCAAGATAGGGATTTTCGGGAGCCACAAGCGAAGCAACCTGTGGGGAGGTGCGTTTTTTTAGCAATACAATTGGACTTCGATAGGATTGCAGGAGGGCAGCTTCCTCGGCTGAGACCACACAGAAGCGTCTTATGATCTCGAGGTCGCGCATCATAACGGCAAACGGCTTGTCTTCGCGATACTTGCGTTGGCGCAGGGTTTTGACGGCCCGGGTGTCCAACGCATTGCACGCCAGGTGATAGCCTCCCAGGCCCTTGATCGCTACGACCTTTCCCTGCTTGAGCAGCGTGCGTACGTGGCCGAAAATATCGCGGGCTGTCACTGCTTTCCCCTTAGCGGTCCAGAGTGACACCTGTGGCCCACATCGCGGGCAGGCATTTGGCTGCGCATGGTAGCGCCGATCGGCTGGATCATGGTATTCCCGCGCGCACTCAGGACACATCGTAAACTGCGCCATGGTTGTGTTGCAGCGATCGTACGGCACGCCCCTCACGATAGTAAAGCGTGGGCCGCAATTGGTGCAATTGATAAACGGATAGTGATAGCGTCGATCCGTGGGATTGAGCAACTCCGAGCGGCAGTCAGGACACAGCGCTAAATCCGGAGTCACCTGAATCAAAGGCAAGGCATCGTGCGAACTGGGTTGAATGGTGAATACGCGGAATGACTGGAGCGGCAAAGACTTTACCGTCATCTCGTCAATGCGGGCTATAGGTGGGGCATCGCACCGTATGCGGTCAGTGAATTGCCGTACCGATTTTTGGTCTCCTTCAACTTCAACAATGACCCCGGTCTGTGTATTGCGCACCGACCCGGCAAGCCCTAATCCTGTCGCCAGGCGGTAAATGTAAGGGCGAAAACCGATTCCCTGCACCTGTCCGGAAATCGTAATCCGGACACACGCCTTTTTATTTGATTGCTCTGTTTTTCTTGCCTTACGCATGAGCAAGTCCGATGTTAACCACCGCGCAGTGGTAGAATCCGAGTGTACAATCCGCGTGTCGGCTAACAGATGCGCGGGAACTGATCGCTGACAAGCATATCAACGATCCGATGACCGCTGATTGAAGTTTCCATCACCACTTTCCCGGCAAACCGCTCAGTGACTTCTCCGATGATTGCGCTCTGTCGTCCGAGTGGGTGGCGTCGCATGGTTCGAAGCACTGCCGCTGCATCGTGTTCAGGTACAACGACCACAATCTTCCCTTCGTTTGCAATGTAGAGAGGGTCAAATCCTAATATCTCACAGACCTGTTCCACAGCCGGATGAACGGGCAGCTGATTTTCGAAGAGAAGGATGCCTATGTTCCGGCCGCGCACAAATTCGTTCAGCACTGTAGCAATGCCGCCGCGCGTTGGGTCGCGCATGCACCTGACGTTTGCAGATGCGCGGCAAATCGCGGCACTCAGCCCGTGAAGCGCCGCACAGTCACTCTCCAGAGGCACGTCCAGATCGAATGTCCTGCGCGCGGCAAGAATTGCTATACCGTGATCACCTACGGTCCCACTGACAAGCACCTTATCGCCGGGACGAATGCACCGGGGCGAAAGCCGGCGCCTTGTATGACATACGCCTATGCCCGATGTATTAATGAACATCCGGTGCGCACTGCCCCGGTCAACAACCTTTGTGTCCCCTGTGACGATTTGCACACCCGCTGCTGTTGCGGCCCTGGCCATGCTCTGGACTACCCGCTCCAGAGTCTCCATCGGCAGCCCCTCTTCGAGGATGAATCCACAAGAGAGATAAAGTGGCGTTGATCCCATGACCGCCAGGTCGTTTACTGTGCCACACACCGCTAGTTTCCCTATATCGCCGCCCGGAAAGAAAAGCGGGTCCACAACGTAGGAGTCAGTGGTGAAGGCCAGGCGCCGGCGTTGCTGCATCAAGATTGCAGCGTCTTCAAGCGGATCAAGTATTGCATTTTTAAAATATCGGGCGAAGCATTGCCCTACGAGCTCCTGCGTAAGCAGGCCGCCATTACCGTGCGCCAGGAGAATCTGCTCAGTCTTCATGACGTCCTCCTTCTATCCGAAACCGGAATTCTCAACCGAGAGTTTTTATGTTGCATATTCTGGGCAAGTTCCTTATTAATAGGGCATATATACTTTTTAGGCGATTCTTCAGGTTGCGGGATTTTCCGAATTGCTTCTGACATTTTATGCGATGCTTTGTGGTCGAGGATAAAGTGCTTTTCGCCAGTAAATAATTGAACTCTTAACTACAGCCCTAGATTGTCGATAATTCAAGATCGTAAGTTTGACGCTATATGTTATTAAGAAGGCGTCGCGGCGGTTGTCAATAAGGAAGAACACCATAATAAAGGGATATGGGAAATGACAGAACATTTTTCATACAGCACGCCACTCGGACCGCACATTCGCATTGGGATGATGCAAGGCCAACGTTTCATCTCCTTTGGCTTTGTAGGGGAGTACGACCTTTTTCGCGATACAGGAGAGCGAGTGTGTACTCTGAAGGAAAGCAAACGATACCTGACGACATATCTGCGTGATGCTCAACCTGCGCAACTGGGCTATGCATTAGTTCTGGCGCGCACACCGCACGCTGAGGAGGCCCAGCAGCGACTAGCTGAGTGTCAGGCAAACACTGAAATGCCTGATCTCCGTATTGTGCCCCTCGGCCATACATTTTCCAGCCAGCAAGGCAAGGTCGTCAGTAGCGCAGAATACTGTATATGCACGCCCCCTTACGCGACACGCCGCGAAGCTGCCCAGGCCCGCTCGAGCCTCTCACGGCCCGAACAAATTGACATCCTTGAAGAGCGTCTTGCTCCACCCTCGGGTAGCGTGTATGTGATACTACCTGATGGCACTGAGGTAGAGGGAAGCAACTTTCTTCGCCTGGCGCCACACGGTCACGAAGAGGGGCGAATTATTTTGCGCGATGTTATCGTTGGCGTGCAATTTCATTGGCGACACAAAGAGAATCAGAAGTTGCGCGGTGCTCTGGAAATCCGCATTGATAATAAAGGCTTGCTAACGGCGATTAATGAGCTGCCCCTCGAAGCATATCTGTTCAGCGTCAATTCTTCAGAAATGATGTCGGTCTGTCCACTTGAGCTACTGAAGGCGCAGACAGTTGCCGCACGTAATACGCTGCTGGCCACTATGGGTAAACATCATTACGCCGACGATTTTCACCTTTGTGCAGACGACCACTGCCAGTGCTATCGGGGCTCGTCGCGCGAGACCCCGGCTTCGTATCGCGGAGGGCTGGAAACACTCGGCGACATTATCGTTCACCAGGATCAAGTCTGCGACGCACGTTATTCAAAAATTTGCGGTGGGATCATGGAGGCATTCGAGAGCGTCTGGCATGGCAATCCCGTCCCGTACATGGTGGTAGGTTTTGACGGGCCGCCGGATTCGTCTGATCGCTCGCTGCTTCCGGCCGATAACGAGGAAAAGGCCAGGGCGCTGATCAACGCCAGTCCAGATGTCTACTGTAATACGACCAAGGGAGACGTACCTTCATACCTCCGCTATTCGGCCAAGTATTTCCGCTGGACCGTATCTTACACCCGCGAGGAGATTGAGGCGCTATTGAATCGCTTCCCGGAATATCAGGTTGGAGAGATTCGGGGCCTGGTGCCCCTCAGCCGTGGTCAATCGGGGCGCATCGAATATCTCAAAGTGGC
>CAZVVA010000197.1:0-6572 GCA_964630455.1 uncultured Candidatus Sumerlaeota bacterium | reverse complement strand
AATAAAGCATTCAGCGCTGCACGGTAAAATTCTTGTTTTCTGAGTTCTATGAGTGATGTATCCGCTTCAAGCTTGGCGTCATCAAGTTCGCTTTGTGCGATAGTACGCGCGGCGGATAATTTTTCCATGCGTTCCAGTTCTTTTACGGCGCGGTCGCTACGGGCTTTCTCTGCCTCGACCTGGGCATCGGCTGCTTTGAGCGCTTCGGCGGTGGCGTCGACTGTCACGTTCATCTCGATCATCACGGTATCTTCGATCCGGTTGTCGTCTTTGACCGCGATATTTGCCTCCAACTCGGCAACCGCGGCTTCCGCCTCGGCGACTGCTTCCCTAAGCGGCACCAGATCGAATTCCACTAGCCTTTGACCTGACGTGACCGGATCGCCTGGTTCAAGATCAATGCGCTCGATCCGCCCATCAATGGGCATAGTGATGCGATACGTCTTTGCCAGACGGGTCTTCGCCGGTTCCGTGAAAAATTCATGAATGTCGCCTGTATACGGAGACACCGCCTCAACCTCGACACCACCTCCGCAACCAAAGAGAATACAAGCCACAGTAAACAGAAGGAAGAAGTATGCTATTCCTGTTTTCCAACTGATACTGTCTGATTTTCTGATTTCTGGTTTCTGATTGCTGCTTTTCATTTGTTTTTCTCCAGAGATTTTGAATTCTTAGACAGGATTAACAAGATATACAGGATGGGATTAGTCCACAGAATGTTTATCCGGTCAATCCTGTTATCCTGTCTAAAATTCTGTTATACTTTATTCCATGATTTTGAGTACTTCCAGCCATTTCAATGTACGAATCAACCGGTAGATAATCAGCTGAGCTGCGCTGATAAACACGACCATGATGACAGCGCACATTACGAGACGCCACGGGTAAACGATTGCCGGGAACCTGTAAAGCTCTGTGCTGTATGCGAGAGAGAGCGATTTCGCCAGAAGGATTCCGAATACCAGTCCGAGGAGTATCCCCACGACATTGACCACGAGGCTCTCTCCCGAAAATATCCGGCTTATATTGGCCGGGGAGTATCCCAGAACGCGCAGTGTGCCAACCTCCCTCTGACGTTCGCTGAGTGATACCAGTGTCGTGTTGAGCACACTTCCGAAAGCAATAAGTCCTGCGAACAACACCATTATGGACATCATTGTCCCCATGGTTTCGCCGAAGGTTTCGTCGAGCTGAATCAAAGCGCGTGTCCGTTCACTGACTCCGGTCACGGTTGGGCGAAGCTTGAGTTTGTCGAGAAAAGAGCGTTCGGAGGTTCTTTGAAAAGTGTTACCCATAACCACATTAGCCGCCCATTCCTCGCCAATCAGGTTGCTTAGATAATTAATGTTCGCATATGCTGAAAGCCCCAGGAAGGTATCAACGGTTCCCACGACAGGCGCCACGACCTCTTTCCTGAGTCCTATGAGGGGACGGAGTGTGACCGTGTCTCCCGGAACAAGCTTGAGTATTTCGGCAAGCTTCTTCGACAGAACGAGCCCCATCTCAGGGATAACAATCGGGTTGCCGTCTTTGTCAAGGGGTGTGTAAAGGCGATTGTTCCGAACCAAGCCCATAACGCCGACCCGCTTTTGATAAGGTCCGTTTTTAAGATCGCAGGCCACCGCAAGCTGAGGTTCTGTCTCGGAAATGGTTGGTAATAACAGCATTTCCCGCGTAGTGGTAATGTCCTTCGGGTCGCGCAGTGAAACGGTGATGTCCTGATGAGACACTTTTTCGAACTCGTAGCTCATGAGATAGTCGAGGGAATCCGTCATGCTTAAAGAGGAGAAAATAAGCGCAGTTGCTATCAGGCTTGCCAGTACGTTGACCGAGCTGCGAAATGGATTCCTGAAGACAGCACGAAGAATCATTTTCCAGCGAAACGGCAGTCTTCTCCAGAAAAAAGGGATTCGTTCAGGAAGCACTTTCCCGCCCTTTTCCGGTGGTGGCGGGCGCATGGCCTCAGCCGGTTCGAGCGACGCAGCGTGGTGTACTCCCTTAAGGGTTCCCAGCACTGCGAACACAAGACTAACAGTCATGCCGATGAGGAATATATCGAAATAAAAGTGAGGTTCGAAGTCGGGCAGAGTATAAAACTCCCGGTAGAGCGTTACCAACGCACCCTGCGCCCAGTAGCCGAATGCAATGCCGCCCAGTCCACCGATTAAGCCGATAATGACTCCGTAGCTAACGTAATGGCGTGTAATTGATCTGGAAGAATAACCCAGGGCTTTGAGTGTACCGATGACTGTGCGCTGTTGAGTCACCATGCGGCTCATAAGCACATTCAGCACTAATGCGGCAACAATAAGGAATATTGATGGCATGACAGTGGAGGTGATTTTGAGACCTATAAGTTCGTCTGCCAGGTAACGGGCGGACGGTTGATCTTCGGCAAGAGAGGTGTTGAGTACGCCGTACGGATCCAATTTCTCTTCGATGAGGCCGAATGTGGCGGTGAGTGCCGTTCTTGAGCTATCGTGAGCCAGTCCGATGATCTGGTTGAAAGCGCCCTCCAATTCGCACGATTCCTGCAAAAATCTCTCGCTAATATACATGACTCCAAATCGTGCAGGATCGGGAGCCAGCTCGCCTCCTCCCGGGGAAATCAGATAGACGAACTCCGGCGACTTGGCTGTCCCGACCACCAGCAGCTCATGCTGTTTGTCCAGGAGTAACGCCTTGATCCTGCTGCCTGGATAAAGGCCGTTTTCTTGCGCAAATGCCTCATTAAGAATAACTTCTTTATCGTTTTCTCCGGAAAACCACGTCCCCGACATGAGAAGAATATCGTTAAGGACAGGTGAAGGAATTTCGGGCATGGAGATGGACACACCTGAGATTGGTTCGTCTTTTCCCGGCAAGTCAATAAGGGTCGAGAAATTCACCCGCCCACGCACGGCCCGCACATTAGGAAAAGAAGCCACCTCTTCCACGGCCCACTCAGGAGCACGTTTTAGGTCAACGATAAAATCGGGAAACCGGTAGTTCTGGTAATAGCGTTTCTTCGAGCCAGACAGGTCACGGTAAACACCGGCCATGGAAATATAGCATCCGACACCGATGGTCACGATAAGGCACAGCGAAAAAAGCGACCACTTGCGCTGAAGTAGATCACGCAGAAGTTTCCGAAGTAGAACACGGTTTACCATGATATCTGCTCAACTGGTTTGGGGGGCTCATTTGTCTTGATGGAATGGATCGAGCCGTCACGAATCAGGGCCACGCGGTGACCGATCTGGGCTATGGCGCTGTTGTGGGTAATGAGAACGACTGTTTTTTTTAACTCCTTGTTTAAATCAACCAGAAGCCCGAGGATATTCTTGCTTGCTTCCAGGTCCAGGGCTCCAGTTGGTTCATCGCATAAAAGGAGTTGAGGATTGCCTGCCAGTGCACGGGCGATCGAGACGCGCTGTTGCTCACCGCCGGATAACTGAGCGGGAAAATGATCCGCACGATCTTGCAATCCCACCATGGCCAAAGATTCCATGGGGTCAAGAGTGTCCTGAGCAATCTCTATGGCAACCTGTACATTTTCGAGTGCAGTCAGGGTAGGAATCAGATTGTAGAACTGAAATATGAATCCCACCTTATTGCGCCGGTACAAGGTGAGGTCTTTGTCCGAAACAGCGGAAAGAACGGTTTCTTGAAAGGTTATTCTGCCGCTTGTAGGCCTGTCCATTCCTCCGATGAGGTTTAGAAGAGTGCTTTTACCCGAACCGCTTGGTCCAACGATAATTAAAAACTCACCGTAGTAAATATCCAGCGTTGCATCCCGCAGCGCGGGCACATCTATCTCTCCCATGCGGTAGATCTTGCTCACTGATTGTACGGATAAAACAATCTGTTTTTTTTTCATAGGCGGATTTAACTTTCTTGAGATTTAACCCTTTTGTATATTTCGCTTCAACATGAAGCAAGTTTTTTTCGCATGGGGGACTTGTTCACCGGATAAATAGCAGAGGAATTCTTACTCGTTCCTGAGGAAAGCATTGCTGGCCCAGCACTATGCCTGAGGCGCATAAAAACGAGGCTGCTACTGGGCTGCGTGGGAGGCTGATTTAAGTTTGGAAAGAAAGGTTCCCGCTGTGTTTCTCTGAAAATATCTCTTGATGAGATCACGGAAGTCCAACGGGTACCAGCCTTTTTGAATGTAGGGAGGGAATATGGGAAGCCGCTGCTCGAGTTGAAACCCCTGGCGCGCCAGCTCCCCCTCAAGTTCCAGAAGTAGCTGTTGTGAGCTAGCGCACTGGCCGTTTTCGTCGTTTAACGGGAATTCGCCTATGTCGCGCACGCCAGCTTTTACCAGTTCGAGAACAACATCCTTATTCTCCAGAGCTGACACCTGAATTATGATATTGGACGCCAGGATTGTTCTGGCCATGCGGACGGTCTCGATCATGTCGTCGGGTGATGGTTGGGGATTTTGTCCCATAGGGGTACGTTTATAGGGGATAAATCTTTTAATTTCAATACTTTGTATATGACCATATCGGCGATGGATTTCGGCCAGGGTCTCCAGGCACCGCTTGCGTGATCCTTTTGATTCGCCTATTCCAACAAGCAGCCCTGATGTTGTGGGGATTCTTACCCTCCCTGCGTTAATGAGAGCCTCAGTCCGTCGCTTCGGTTCCTTGTCTGGCGCGTGCCGATGCGCTTCACTGGCTTGTAGCATGGGATCAACCGACTCAAGGAGCAGCTTATATGAGAGGAAATGCTTGCGCAGGATTTTCAATTCTGCATACGAGAGCAATCCGATGTCCATTTGGGGGAATAAGGAGTGGTTAGTGTTGATACTCGAAATGCAATTACTGACGAAACAAAGATAGCTCAAGTAGTCGCTAAGTCCATAATAGGCAATAGTTTCAACGATCTCGGGGTGTGCACTAATACCCTCCCCAGCAGTGATATATATGAGCGAAGCGCCCCTATGGGCTGCCCTATGAAGCTCATGGAGCAGCATTTTTTTGGACGGAAGGGGCTCGATATACGAATGTGGGTAAGGACAATAGCCACACTTATTAGCGCAGAGTGTGGTCAGCACGAGTGAATAGCTTGGGGCATAGGTAATGCGTTGAAGTGCCAAGGTGCTATCTCCTGATCCACGGGGGCCACAAGCGCGGGCAATAAATCAATTACAAGCGAGACCGTAGCTGGCCATAAGGCGCACGCATGGAATTCTAGTAATATATATTACAAAAGTTCCCGAATGTCACATGAAATTTTGTATGAATTTACGAGATATTTTCCTTCCTTCGTGTCAGAAAAAATCTCGCAAGAACAACACCTTAGCCAACGAGTCTGACAGCCCGGAGAGAGGCTGCTAAGTGCTTGAGTTATATGACGTTATCTGTTTTCTTAGTTACGTTTCTCTTGTTATATTTCAAAAATTCTCTATTCACTGCGCCTGTAACATTATATTCCATCATAAAACCGATATGATTGTCAATTAAGATCGTACGAAATCCTTTCCAAACATTCAGAAGGGAAAACCGAAAGATTTGTGCAAGGGACATCGCGGAGAGCAGGAGCTCAGTCTTTGCGGTAATGACATCCAAGGCTTTCGTGGTTTTCCAGTGCTGCAAAAAGCACTGCCAATGCAGTCTGCACGCCATTGCGCAACCCGAGAAGATCGTCGGTCAGAATGGCTTTTTCATAGAAGGCTTCCACTTCCATCTGAAGTTCGCGCAGGATTTGCCTTGCCCTCTTCATGCGCTTGCTGGTGCGCACCAGGCCAACGTAATTCCACATTGTGTATTTGATGGTAAGCCAATCCTGGAGGATGAGTGCGGGGTCCAATTCCTCTTTTTCGTGATGCCACTCTTCAATGTTGGGGAAGGAGTATCTACTGGATCGAATTGACTTGGCAATATGGTTGCCAGCGCCGGTACCCCACAACAGTGCTTCAAGCAAAGAAGTACTGGCCAGGCGGTTTGCCCCGTGAATGCCGGTGCAGCTTACTTCGCCCACTGCGCGGAGGCGCTGTAGAGAGGTCTGGCCGACGAGGTTTACGGCGATGCCTCCGCAGGAGTAGTGGGCTGCGGGAACGACCGGGATGGGCTGCTTGGTAATGTCAATATCGCAACTCAAGCATTTCTGATAGATATTGGGAAAGCGTTTTCTGATCCATGAGGGCGCTTTGTGGGTGATGTCGAGGTACACACATGGCTCGTCGTACATTAGCATCTCCTCATGAATTGCCCGGGCAACCACATCACGGGGAGCCAGTGAGCCGAGTGAGTGGTATTCTTCCATAAAGGGCTGGCCATCCTTGCGGATCAGCACGCCGCCTTCGCCCCGAATGCTTTCGGAAATCAGGAACCGTTCTGCTTCAGGATGATACAAGGCAGTCGGATGAAATTGGATATACTCCAGGTTCACTAGCCGAACCCCTGCACGATAGGCCATAGCATAGCCATCACCACGCGCGCCCTTTGGATTCGTCGTGTGCAAATAAAGGGCACCGAGCCCACCAGTTGAAATGATGGTTTCCTTGGCCAAAATCGGGATGACTTTCCCTTCGGTCTGTAGCAGTACGTAGGCGCCCACGCATGTTGGGGGTTTATACA
>CAZVVA010000196.1:0-6586 GCA_964630455.1 uncultured Candidatus Sumerlaeota bacterium | reverse complement strand
GAACCCATCATTTTCGATATCCTCTTTTGTATGGGCTAAGGTTTTCAACAGAGCACTAGTCTCTCTAAAACAGATCAAGTCTTTACCGCAGGTCGAACAATGGTGGGTGCGTACGCTTTGCTCTGAAAGAACCTCTCTACAACACCCTTAAATAGTGGATTCTGCGCAAAAAGATGGTCGAAAACAGGGTGGAACACATAATAGCGCTCAACCAGCGCAATGGCTTCGGTAAGATCATCGCGACCAACCTCTACCGCATTGCGTGCACATGCCAAGCCCACCGCATACCAGCGAACCAGTGCATAGTAAAGGAGCATAAAGCGATACCCGCTCAAGAGATCTGTATGCGTCACCAGGTCTTTGCGAAAGATCATGTGAAGGAAGAATCGGCGCAGCTGGAATTCAAAAAACGGATCTGACAAATCAAACCGCAATTGCCGTAACTCGGCATACGTGAATCCTTCGGTCACGGGAAGCAGAGAAACTCTTCCGGCCATGAGCAGATGCTTCAGATAGTGGAACAGAGCAAATCCTATATCGCGCATACGGCCGCGCCGCTTCTCTACATTATTGCGGTATGCGATGACCAGCCCCAGAAACATCCGTTTTAGCTTGGGCAAATGCCGCGACTTTTTAGCCATAGTGATGATGCGCTGATACTGGCGCTGCCCCATATCGCGAATGAAGGTTTCCACTACGCGGTCAATGGTATAGCTGTGCTGCTTACAGGCCTCGTGAATGAAACGCTCGAGCAGTCCCAGGTATACGCTGCCTCCAATCAGTCGCTCTTCAAGCGGGTAGAGGTTTAGGCTTAACAGGCACATCAGCTCCTGCTCTACCTTCACGTAAAGATTCCAGGGCAAGCTGGCCGTTTTGGAGAGTTCAACCTCATGGTAAATAGTTGCAACGTTCTGGCTTCGTCGAAAAGCGGATTTCAGATCGTCCTCATCGATTGCGGCGCCTTTCCCCTGGCTCCGTAATACACTGGTACACGCAAACGAGAGTCCTACATATACGCCATCAGGAGTAGCTACGAATCGCAATGGAAAGTCACGGCACGTCTGCGGTTTGGCATCAAAGCCAAAATGGTTATGCAGTAAGCATTGGCGCTGCAAGCTTAACAGGCAGCATTGCGAGCCGCTGCACCGGAAGACCCAACGATTGTGGTCAATAGCGCTATGCATCACAGGCGTTACACGCTCGAATGCTGGCTTGAGCGTTGACAGATCACGTTCTTGCAGCCGCTCATAGGTGGCCTGGTCAATAGGAATTTCCCAGAAATCCGAGCAACACCGTGCGCATCGTATGCACCGGTAGTCTAGCTCCGTTGGAAGAATAAACATCGGCTCCGAGACTTCATGCATGACTACGCTGCGGCCTCCTGATTCACCTTGCCGAAGATCATTCGAGCTTCTAAATACCATCTTGCCTTTAATTGTGTAAAGGGAAATAGAAACTACAACAGTCGCATCGGAAGCTAAGAGGTCTCATAGCTATTGACACCCTGGCCATCCTATGGTATCAGTTTTATAAAAAATAGAAAAACTGTGTAAAACAACACGTACAAATTGTGGAAAAATCTTTTGCCACTGACATATTGCCTGCAGCTGCTGTGAAACGTAGCCACGGTGAAGCTAAGCCCCAGTGGTAGCCATTGCAGCTCTAAACTCCTGTGCAGTCTGTGGGATTCTTGACAAACAGATGTCTTCATGGTATGATTGACCCAGAAAGGAGATGACGCTGGAATGCCGTTCCTTCAAAACATCGGACCGACCGAGCTGATTATTGTCCTGGTCATTATTCTCATAATTTTTGGCCCCAAGAATCTGCCCAAAATTGGCCAGGCACTTGGCAAAGGGATCAAGGAATTTAAAGACGCTGCCAAAGGCCTGGCTGAGGAAAGCGAAGAAGAACCCGAAGAAAAGAAACCGCAGGCTCAGGATCGTCCACCAACCGATAAGCCAGGCCCGTCTGCCTGACCGCTCCTTGCAAGAATAAGGCCAGCTCATGGCAAACGACCAACCGACGTTGACGTTTACGGAGCACCTGGAGGAACTCCGACGACGACTCATTATCTGTGCGGTAGCTCTCTTGGCCTGTACGGCAATCGGTTTCCTCCTGGCCCGGCCAGTGCTTGGCATCCTGATTCGTCCGCTCTCCAGAGTTCCCTATAAACAGAACGAAAAGGTGCTCCACCTCAGCGTAGGCAAAGACGGCGTCCTTAGGGCTCAGGAGCCTCTTACCGAGGAAGACCTCAAGCAGCTTTCCAAATTCCGCATTGAATTCGACTTCCCTGAACTGAACAACTCCAAATTCGTTTTTGGGCCGGATTATCGGACACATTTCTACTATTTCCATCCCGTTGATCCCTTTGTGCTGACTATCAAAGCCGCGTTGATGACAGGTATTCTTCTTGCGCTTCCGGTCTGGCTGTGGCAAGTGTGGCTGTTCATAACGCCGGCATTGACGCGCAAGGAGCAACGCTACGTTATTCCGCTCCTGGCTCTGGCGCTGGTCTTGTTCCCTGTCGGTGCTGGATTCGCCTACTACTCGCTGAAGTTCGCCCTCGGATTCCTGAGCCGGTACGCAATTCCTGGCCTGGAGCCGCGTCTTGACGTGTTAAAGTACATCGGCTTTGCGCTCACCATGATGATCGCCGCAGGCTGCGTGTTTGAAATCCCCTTGATCATTCTGTTTCTCACGCGCATCGGCGTGGTTTCCACGAAGACGCTGCGCAAGTACCGCGCAGCTGCTATTGTGCTCATCTTCGTTCTGTCAGCGTCCTTAACGCCGCCAGACCCGCTTACCATGGTCGCCATGGCAATACCCATTATTCTGCTCTACGAACTCTCCATCTGGCTAGCACGGCCATTGGAGAGAAAAAGGCGGTATGCAAGTGAGCCTGCTGATTCGCCATAGTGGTAGCACAGGCATCTCTGCCTGCTTTCTCTGGGGAGGTTCCTCACGTGACGAAACCCCGTCTGCTCATTATTGATCAGCGTAACGAGGCGGCCAAGAACCTCGTTCGACATCTGCCCAGAGAGTTCTCGGCCGTGATTGCCTTGTCACTCCCTGAAGGCAAAGAGCGCCTTGCCCGCACGCCTTACGATATCGCACTCATTGACATCAACACTGCACTTCAGGCCGAATCTGATCTTCTCCCGCTTATCCAGCATACCCCTACCGCCACAAGGGTTGCTCTGCTTAGCGACCTGCACATGGAACAGTACCTGCATCTACTTCACCGCTGGGGAATCTACAATGTCTTCGCCAAGGCCCCAACCTACGATACCCATGAGCTCAGCCGCATGGTTATCCATCTGCTCGATCCTGCGCAAGCTTTCGGACTGCATCGCTACCTTGCCCCGGGCTGCGAAATTCTTATCGCGACTATTAAGGATCGCCGCGAAAAGAAACGCGTGATCGAGCAGATCATTGCTTACTTTAGCACACTCGACCATACAGCGCATGATCTCCACGACGTGCGCCTGCTGCTTGAAGAGACCATTAATAACGCACTCTATCATGGATTTCAGGATCATAAAGGGCAGAAAAAGTACCATCCTCCCAAGTTCGTCGCACTAGAGTCTCACGAAACCATAACCATCGAGTACAGCTCAGACGATCGTAGCTTTGGATTTACCGTTACCGACAGCGGCGGCCTTCTGACGCCGCACGTTATCATCGAAAAGCTACGGCGGCAGGTCACTCTCGAAGGTCTGCTTGATGAAAGCGGCCGCGGTATCTATATCTCCCACGCCCTCGCAGATAAATTCATTGTGAATATCGAAAAGCAAAAGCGCACTCAGACCGTTGTCATCTTTTTCGCTCGCCAAATTAACCCCTATAAATCTCTTCACATCCACTACGTCGAATAGTCAATAGGGCAGACACGCAGGTCTGCCCCTACACCATACGCATCCATTTGACCGCTGCTACATGGAATCATCAGGTTTGGCGCAACTTGTGCGCCTCTGGCGTAAATCACTCTGCAGGGGCGAATCCGCCGCGGCGGATTCGCCCTTTTTCTTTTCTGATTTTCGGCCATTTATTTTGTAAATGAGTATAATTAGCGATCTGCCAGCGGAAAATCATAGCCTTGACTTTCGGAAAACGCCGACTATTATAGCTTCTATATATGCTGGCTCAAAGTATTCATAGCGCTGAGAAGCGCCTGACCGGAAAGGAGGATAATGCATAGTCGAACTTTAGGCCTTCTACCATCTCAACCCAAGGGAGACAAAACCCATGAAGATACGTAATCTGATTTCTTATTCGCTCTGCTTTGTTGCTTTCATGTTGATACTATGTCCTGCCAGTGCAGAGGAACTTGTTGAAGGGCGGGCGATCTGGGTGACGCGCTTTGATTACAAATCACCGGAAGATGTCGAGAAAATTATTAAAAACTGTAAGGAGTACAACTTCAATCAGATTCTTCTTCAGGTACGCGGCAATGGTACAGTATACTATAAATCCGAAATTGAGCCCTGGGCGTTTGAGTTGACCAGCGATTCCCCTGCAACCACCGGCAAAGACCCGGGCTGGGATCCGCTGAAAAACGCATGTGAACTGGCGCACAAGTTAGGACTTCAGCTTCATGTCTATATGAACGTATTCCCCGCATGGCGCAGCCAGAAATATCCTCCCAAGGAGGCCAAGCAGCTCTGGACCGAGCATCCCGACTGGTTCATGGTTGGTAAGAACGGCAACAAGATGATCCCGCGCGACCACGACGTTGATCCGTCGGTGGGAACGTGGTACAGTTTTATTTCACCTGGCATTCCCGAGGTGAAGGACTACATGGTGAAGGTCTTCCTGGAAGTAATTAAGAGCTACGACATTGATGGTGTGCATCTGGACTATATTCGCTATCCCTCCGAGGTGGGCGATT
This sequence comes from uncultured Candidatus Sumerlaeota bacterium, assembly GCA_964630455.1. Taxonomy (GTDB): domain Bacteria; phylum Sumerlaeota; class Sumerlaeia; order MWCT01; family JAUWMI01; genus JAUWMI01. The sequence continues at coordinate 1,695 of CAZVVA010000196.1, read as the reverse complement.
ATTCCTACGATCCAATCAGTCTGAAGCGCTTTCGCGAGGTATATGGAAAATCTCCGCAAGAACTTCCTCACCAGTGGACCTTCTGGCGCGGACAGCAGGTCTCGGACGTAGTGCGCCGCATCTATCGAAAGGGAAGCGCAATCAAGCCCAATATGATCCTCTCTGCTGCTGTGGGACGAAACTACGAGCACGCGAAAAACGATCTGTACCAGCGCTCACAGGAATGGCTTGAGGAAGGTATTCTGGACATTGCAATGCCGATGATTTATACAACTAGATTGGATGTTCTTAAGACGTGCACGGAAGATTACGTCAAGCACTCGAGCGGCCGGTACGTCTACCCGGGAATCGGAGTTTTCCGCATACAGAGCGCAGAAGGAGTGGCCGAGCAAGTCAAGGCGGCGCGCGAGCTCAAAGCCAACGGTACCGTGATGTTTGCCTATTCCTCGCTTTTCCCGGAACATAAGGCAAATGATATCGCTGAGATGCTGAAGAAAGACTTCTTTTCCACAGAGGCTGCACCGCCAAAGCTCACGTGGAAATAACACTATGCGGTATGGTGGTTTGATAATAGCAGGCAGTGGGCAGTAGACAGTAGGTAGTAGACGGTAGACAGGTAAATGCGAATCGACAGCATCTAACTGCTATAGTGAATATCTGTGTAACATAAGGAGTGTTACAATGCAAATTTGGTGTTCATTCTGCGGCAAAGACGAGCAGGCAGTCACGATGCTCTTTAAGAGCTGGAGTGAGGAAGAGGGCACGGAGGACCCTACGTACATTTGCGACGTCTGCGTCGCGCAATGCTACCAGGAGCTGGTGAACGAAGGAATCCTTGGCGGAATGTCAACAAAGAAGAGCACGCTGCAAAAATCTTATCGCGATAGTGTGGTGGAAACCCTGACCAGAGCAATTATTGACATGCAGTACAAGGACTACCTGCTTGAGGCGTTTGCAGAGAAAGCAGGCGTGGAATGTATCATGCGCGATGAGCTAATCCCCACCAGTGAGGCGCTCAAGCGGCTGCCTGCAATTATGCTACGTGAGCATGCGGTGCTACCGCTGCGCATGCAAAACAAAACTCTGGTTGTGGCATTCTACGATCCGCTACGATTCATTGAGGCGTACGACGATCTCGTGGCAAAGGCTGGATGCACTATCCTGGGCGCTCTGGCAAAGAAGCAGGCGATCCTGAATGCCCTTGAGAAGTGGTATGGAAAGAAGAAGTAGTAAGAAAGCACAATTATGATAGGCCTGAGCTTCTCTGCTTTCAAGGCCTGGTAGGGGTTTGATTAATCAAACCTCTTGTATGTTTAGAAACATGGAGAAACATGGGGAGAAACATGGGAAACATGGGGACGGGTTATGTATTTCCCCTTTTTCGTCCCGGTTTCTGTCGTTTCAGACAACGGCCTAGCAGCCTTTCTAGTTTTGCTATGAAATGGGGCGCACCGGTCGCAGGCCCCGTGTACGTGCTTTCCCTTATTTCTTCGTCTTATGCTCCCCCCAATATCTCTATTAATTAACCTGTCCCCGCTTTGGTCAATGCATAACTTGTCCCCGCTTTGTTCCCCCGGCTACGCATCCTTAATCGTAGCCGCCAGGATAGCTCCTTTTATCCTTGACAGATACTTATCATGGATGTCCCTCTATTTCCCCGTTTTTTAGGCAGTCCAAATTCAGGTGGGCAATCAG
>CAZVVA010000195.1:0-6614 GCA_964630455.1 uncultured Candidatus Sumerlaeota bacterium | reverse complement strand
CCTTTTAATCTTCGCCAATTCCTCAAGGTAAAGACTGCTCTGCGTTCCCATTACTACGGCACGTTCAACAAGGTTTTCCAATTCGCGAATATTACCGGGCCAGCCATATTCCATTAGCGTTTCGATTTCTTCAGGCGACATCGACTGCACGGGCTTGAGACTACGCTTATTGCACTTGCGGAGGAAGTGATCAACCAGCAAGGGAATGTCTTCCTTACGCTGGCGGAGTGGCGGAAGTACGATGGGCAACACGTTCAGACGATAGTAGAGATCTTCCCGGAAGCGGCCCTCGCGGACTAAGGCTTTGAGGTCGCGATTTGTAGCAGCAATAATACGGACGTCAACCTTTATGGTCTCAGTACCGCCGACGCGCGAGAACTCTTTCTCCTGAAGCACGCGGAGAAGTTTAACCTGCATCTGGAGGCTGAGGTCGCCAATCTCATCAAGAAAGATAGTGCCATAATTTGCCAGTTCAAAGCGACCGATTTTCTGGGCATAAGCGCCCGTAAAGGCGCCGCGTTCATGGCCAAACAGATCGCTCTCGAGCAAATTCTCAGGAATCGCACCACAGTTCAATACCACGAAGGGCTTGTCGCAGCGTGGGGAATTATAGTAGATCGCTTGGGCCAGCAGCTCCTTACCCGTTCCGTTTTCGCCAAAAATCAGCACAGTAGAGTCGGAAGCGGCAGCCAGCCGCGCATGCCGCATCACGCGCAGCATTTCCTGGCTTTTCCCGACGATCATGATGCCTTTCTCGAGCGATAGATCCTCGACTGCTGGGCTCTCGATTCCTCTGGACAGGCCGAAAATCGGCGACGCGCCTTCCGAGGTGTTGATCAGCGAGAGCTGCTCATCTTTCTGCCGTGGCAGAATTCCCTTCTTTTCATAGATCAAATTGAGATTATGAATTGCAGCTGGATTGCCAGGATCGCGGCTCACAACCCAGTTGAACTGCTTGATTGCCTCATCAATCTGGCCATTCTCAAAATAGGCAATGCCGAGGTTTAGATGCGCATCAATCATCTCTTCACCCATAGGCGAAAGCTTCATCACCTTGTGATACTGCTCTATGGCGTCAGTGTAGCGCTTGAGTTGGAGATAGAGATCCGCAAGGTTGTGGCAGGCCGAAACCTGGTTGGCATTGAGCTGGATGGATTGCTGGAAGTGTGCAATGGCTTTATCGTACTCTTTGCGTTCTTTATGAATCAAGCCGACGTACAGGTGGCATTCAGCAAGAAAGATGTTCTTGTCTTCGAAGAGAATACCAAGATAGAAACGGCCGGCCTTGAAGTCAAATGGCGATTCAATGATTTCGCTGAAGAGCTGCAGAGCGCGGTCAAAGCGCCGCTCGTTAAGCAAAATAATGCCGCGGTTGTAATGTATGTCAACATAGTCAGCACCGAGGGCTTCGGCCCGGTCATATAGCTCCAGGGCCTTCGCCAGATCGCCGCTGTGGAGATATGCATGACCGAGGTCTTTGGCAATTTCAGGATTTGTCGGATCCGTTGCATGTGCGGCCTGGAGTTTTTTCAGGGCATCGTCATACCGACCGGCACAAAAGCTGCGTATACCTTCAATGTAGCTTTGATGAATTTCGACAATGCGCGAGCCACAGAAGGAGCAGTAGTTCGCCTCGAGGGGGACGGGTTTGTTACACTTATGGCACTTCATTGCGAATTTCGCCTCTCTGAAGCAACCGAAATGCGCTGCATGCGCAAATACTCTAGCCGCTCCATAACTACGTAGCGAAACTTCGGATATCGCTCCGAAATTTTGTGGTAGAGCTCAATCGCCTCGTCGTAATTGCCCTGCTGTTCAAGCTCATACCCCTTGCGAAATTCTTTCTCAAATTTGACAAGGTTGTCGCGCTCTTTTTCGTTGAGCGTCTTGAGGAGGTAACCAAGGCCTCCAATCGCTGAGACCGCCAGAAACGACACAAAATAAGGTGGGAAGTGGAGCGAGAGAAGCAAAAACCCCACAGCCGCTAAGCCGAATTCCTCTTTCCTCATCCCTGATCACCTATCTCTACCATGAGAGGCGCAGTGACAGCAAGAGCTCCACTCCGCCATGCTGCATGGTCGTTCTTCTCACCACGTCAGGCCCTGCCAAATGATGAGCGTGCGAAGAGCTCATCCAGCGCCGAGTGTTTGGAAGCAACCTCCAGCGCATTATTGCTTGTACCGATACAACCCACTGTGAGCCTATTTCGCGCTTGTCTTACCCTTACCTCTCAAGTATAGAAGATATACTAAGGATCTCAAGAAATCAATACATGTTAAATATTTTCCTGGCCTTTGGATTTTAACTTCTCTAAAAGAGTATAGCTCTTTATTACCTGAGATTCAATGACTTTTTGAATGGCTGGCTGATACATGCATCGGTTTTTCGCAAATGTCGCACGCATTGAATCTCGTCAAACTGTAGCACTGGGTCGCGACGAGAGTCACCACCTAGCCACCGTGCTAAGGTTGAAGCATGGGGAGCAAGTTTTGCTTTTTAATAACAGCGGGAAGCAGTATCGTGGCGAGATTGTCACAGTCTCATCCTGCAGCAGCATCGTGCGCATTTTGAAAGAAGAGCGGATAGCAGTTGAGGCGGCAAGACTGGTAATCCTGTGTCCGGCTCTTACAAAACACGCAGCCATGGATCTCATCGTGGAGAAAGCCGTTGAACTTGGCGTTGCCCAGATTCGACCGTTCTTTTCAAAGCGGACGATCATCCGCTTCAAAACGGGGGCACCAAGGCGTTCGCGCTGGCAAAAAATCATTCTAGCCGCAACCAAACAGTGTGGCCGAACCCGCCTGGCGGACATTCACACGCCAGTTTGCTTTGAGGCAATGATCAAGGCGCTCCCAGCTGATGCTATTAAGGTACTCCTGTGGGAGAAGTCGCAAGGACAGCTTCTCAGTCAGTTCCTCAGGGAGAATGTGCCCGTATCGGCATCACAACCTCTTGTGCTCGTCATTGGGCCGGAGGGAGGATTTGAGGAGAGGGAAACGGACTACGCTGTGGAGCAGGGATTTCATCTCCTCTCGTGTGGAAAGCGGATCTTGCGAAGCGAGACAGCGGTGCTTGCGGCTCTCGCCACCGCGATGGCTCATATTGGCGAAATATAATGGGCCTGTGCGATCCATTTTGCGCGCTACGCTAGCCGCTCTGCTTGCTCATTCCGTCTTGTTAGATAGTATAGAGATCCCCCTGGCGCGCCACTGAAATTTCGGACTGATCAATCGAAAAGTCATCGCTGATATGCACCAGTTTCATCTTGCGGGTGATGGGTCTCGGCAGGGCAACCAGATCTTCGTACGGCGTGTGACCTCCGTAGTTCGTCTCGTGCAGAAGCAAATCTGCATCGCTCAAGAATTCAATATGCGCCCGGTCAAATGATGTATCAGCGCTGTATCCTATGGACTTCCCTTTGTAGGCAATCTTAAACCCGAAGCAAGGCAGGTAATGCTTCGTTCGACGAATGGTAATTTGCACATTGTGCAGGGCTGTTGCTTTACCCTCCTCCAGAACACGTACATCAAAATAGTCTTCCAGCTTAAGCGGATGCCTCACCTGAAAGGTGTCGTCAACGAACTGCCCCATGGCTCCTTTTAGCTTATGCTCCCAAAGATTATCCGCAACTTCACGAATCGTGTAAATCACGGGTTTGATCTTCTGAATATACTTCTTGAAATATCCAAAGCCCTCCAGTCCATTGCAATGGTCACCATGGAGATGGGTAATGATCACGTGGTTAATGTCATGGAGATCCAGGAGATAGCCCGAAGTCTGAGATGCTTCATACACCATTTTCCGCAGCGGCTCGGGGCAATCCACCATAATTTTCTCTCCTCCTGCAATAACGACAAAGCTCGTCGCGTAATACAGGCGAGAGAAATAGTCCCCAATACCCGTAATAAGCAGCTGCAAATTCTGCTTAGTTTGATTCTGCACGAGTGCTGACCGTCTTTGGCTCTATAAGAGAATGCTCAATGTGGATTCGTACGCCGGCGTGAAGCCGCACGGCTGTCTGTCCTACCAAAAGGATAGAAAAGCACTCCGTGACTTCGTCACGCTACGACGAAGCCAATCGTGGCCAGCGAAAACCCGGGAGTCAAGAGAAAATAGTGCAAACTAAAAGGAAGAATCGGAGGCAGGCTGCCCATGTGCTTAGGTACTCAGCTCATAGGCCAAAGCGTCGAGCAATTGTGTGATGATTTTTGCGTCGAAAGGCACTTCAAGATTAGGAAGAATCTGGGGCTCAGGGAGTTCTCCGTTGATTTCCTTCTTCAGGATTTTAAAGAAGACGTTTGTTACCCGCTTGTCAAATTGCAGATTCAAATACGCACAAATCTCATCAATCGTTTTCTCCAGCGACATGCGCTGGCGGTAGGGCCGGTCAGTAGTCATAGCGTCAAAGGCGTCAACAAAGGTAATAATTTTCACGGCCAGACTAAGGTCTGTGTCGCTAAGCCCATCGGGATACCCGTGACCATCACCACGCTCATGGTGGTGTCGAATAATATCAGCAATATTACGCCAGGGAAACTTGATATTTTGAATAATCTCAGAGCCGATGAGCGGGTGAAGATTAATCTCGCTTTTTTCATCCTTGCTGAGAGTTTGCTCCTTGTTCAGAATCACCTTATCAATAACGATTTTCCCAATGTCATGCAGCAGGCCCGCAATGTAGATACCTTCTAAGTCGTCCTTTGAAAATTGCATTTCCCGTGCGATTGCTACCGCATACTTTGCCACTCTCAGTGAATGATTCTTGGTAAAAGCGTCCTTAGTATCAATCGCCACAGCAAAGGCCTTCACAGTATCGTAATAAATCTCGCGCATATTTTCGTAGAGCTGCTTGATTTCCTGCATCTTCTCCTGCAACGACAAGAACATCTGATGGTTATGGATGGCCACAGCGATACTGTTGCTCATCACCGGCAGAAGGTCAAAATCCTCCTGAGTATAGCTTCGCCGCGAGAGCTTTGGTCCCAATACAATGGCACCAATGAGTTCCTTGCGGGTAACCAGGGGGATGAAATACTGCGCCTGCATGTGCGCAAGCCGATCGCGCACTCCTTGAACAAAGCTTTTTAACCCAGGTGGCGGCGAACCCAGAGCGACATGACGATTGCGCCTGATGAGATGACGCATCTGGGCTTGAGTGACGGGTAGATGATTATCCTGCCTGGCGTTAAATCCCTTGCTGGTGATTGGAACGAAGGCCGACCCTGCTCGGTCAAAGCGAAAGATCGCCCCTCTTGACACCGATAGGGTACCTAAAACCATATAGAGTGTGGCCTTGATCGTACGATGAAAAGGACGGTGGGACGTGATTTCCTCGCTTAAATCAGTCAGGGTGGCGATATGAAAAAGGTGCTTTCTCAGGTCCGTCGACGTGCGCCGTGCCATATGTCGCGCCAGAATCCTTTCTATGACTTCTTCAAGAGGTGCGCCACTGCTTGCTCTTCTGTATCGAAGATCTTAGCGAACTTCGATAGCTCGAGCATACGAAAGATCTCTTTACTCACCCTATTAACATTTGTAAAGTACAGAATCCCCTTGACCTGTAACACCTTTTCAATAACGCCGATGAGGATAGAAATGCCCACGCTATTGATCAGCTCAGTGCGTTCGAAATTTATGATGAGGTTCTTAATACCCTTCTTGAGGTAATACGAGCAGCGCTCGTCAATTTTCTCACCGCCAAGATTGTTAATATAGCCATTCACATACAGCACGACGTACTTATCGTTAACTCTGTCCGTGACGGAAAACTTCGCCATATCAGGGTGTCTCGCCTTCCGTGGCTTCGCTTGACGTTGCTTGCTGCTCCGGCGGGTGCTTTAACTTGACCATGCGCAATCGCGTTCCGTGTTCGAGCATGTCGAATTCAACGTCATCCATAAGGCTCTTGATCAGTTTGATTCCCCAGCCGCGCTTGTTCGGATCAATAACTTTTTGCGCGATAGCTGGCTCGCCGACGGGCCCCAACTCTAGCGGCGGGCCTTCGTTCTCCACCCAGACTTCAACACGATCCGGCTTGGTGATAAAACGCAGCCGAATCTTCTTCTCCTTATTTGGGCTGTATTCAATAGCGTTGATACACGCCTCGATAATGGCCATTTTCATCTGGCCAATTGTTTGCTCATCAAACTCCGCGTTCTTGGCAATTTGCTCAATCGCATTTGCCGCTACCAGCTCTGCATCAGCAACTATGGGTAAGGTCAGCTTAAACTCCGTGACTTCCCGCAATTCTGTGACAGGAGCTTCAGTTTCAGGTGCTGCCTCTGCCGCATACTGACGAAAGGGGACTTTCTCGGCCGTGGCCAGACATTCCCCGATCAGCCTGAGCTGCAGCAGATTGGACGCATACATATTATAATTCTGGATCAACTCCAGGCTCTCTTCGGAGAATGTATCTTTTCCAACGATCCATTTGACCAGGCCGACTCGCCCGAAACATTTCTGCAACCGCAGACATTTGGCCTGGAAATCTTCGACCTCTACCGATGTCACGGGCGAGGCCGACTCCAGCAGATCAACCAACCATACCACCTCATTCCCACTTGAGTAGAGGCCACTCTTGAAAGCGTAGCTCGTGAATACAAATGGGTTATGAT
>CAZVVA010000194.1:0-6878 GCA_964630455.1 uncultured Candidatus Sumerlaeota bacterium | reverse complement strand
GCACAGTGCCGATCCCGGGGGCCAGTAGCCAATGTCGCCCATCTCCACGATGGCTTTTTGATTTTCCGCACTGGTCTCCAGCGGAATGGAGAAATAAATCTCGTCTCCCCATGTATTGACTCTGGCCTTGAGGGGGAGGAGCTCGGAGATCTTCGTCGCGGTTGCTGTGTCATTCAATTCCGCTTTGAGCGAGACCTTCCCTGCAGTAATCCGAATTGATTGGCCCATTTTTCCCCTCCTTTCGCCGCCGTTCTCCACTCTGAGCGGGTTCTGGTGGCCTTTGGTGTTACTCGACCTCCCATTCGACAAAAGTCACCATCTCTGGCTCTACGATCACGTCCTTTGTACCGTACTGTGTTGTCAGCGTATACGATCCCGCGACCACGTCGCCGATCATGAAGTTTTCTTCCCACTGAGGCGAGCTGTTCGCCCCTTCACCGTAGGTCATTGAGAATTCATAATGGAGATAATCGTCAGGCTTCTTAGCCCCATCTATACGCACCAGCGGAAGTGCATGGCCTGAATCGTCCACGATGCGGCCAATGATCATGCCTGTCCCGTTCGGGGTATGCTGGATGAAAAGTTCAGGGTTCACGACGTCGGCTTGACTGTTTTCACCCAGCCGAATTTCTAACTCGAATTCCGTTTCGCGACCCAGCTCCGCGCTTGTGAAGGGAATTCCGGTCTTGCCGATTTGCTCGCCCTGTCGTACGTGCTGACCTGCGCTCGTGCTAACCTCCGTCAGCTGACCGTAGAGCGCATAAACGGGTTGTGCATCAAGCATTGTGTCGTGTTGAATGATGACGTAGTTCTTGTAGGACGAACTAGGACTGGTGGTTCCAGACGTGTCAGCTACAATCACCTGTCCGTCAGCCACAGCAACTACGGGCGTGTGGGCCGAAACAATGAACGAGACACCCTTTTTCACCGCTAGATCTCCATAACTCTCGCCATAAATCCACGATTGATCAATCCGGCCGTCCACAGGTGAACGCCACAATGGAGAGAACCGTTTAACAGGGGCAATTGCACCGGGAGCCGGTACCACAGGCTCTGGAGCTGGCGGTGTTATCGGGGTAGTGATTGGCGCAGTTGGCACAGCTGGTGCAGGGGTTTCCGCAGGAGGCATTGGTGCGCCAGGTGGATTCGCCAGAAAGTATTCCGCGAGTCCTACCATAATCGCCGCTGCTTCCTTGCGGTTATACGCCAGTTCCTTCAGCCGTTCCTCTTCTGCTGGGTTGCTGATGAAACTCGGGCACACCATAATCGTAGGGATGCGCTGCTGCAACAGCAAGGGATACTCCTGAACTTGGGCACCGAGGTTCTGCAGCTCAAGCTGCTTCGCCACAGCTGCGCTTACTACCTGTGCCATGGGAAAACTCGGTTCGCTGAACTCAGGATAGTAGTACACGGCAGTGTAACTGATGTCAGGATTTTTGCTATAGTTATGCGCTACACAGATGAAATACTGAGCCTTGTTCTCCATGGCGATGGCGATGCGTTTGTCAATCGCTGGCGCTTCTTCTGGTGGGCCAGTGCGTGTCATAATCACCGTAGCGCCTGCCTTCTCGAGAAATCGTTTGAGAAATAGGCTGACGCGGAGATTGACCTCCGACTCTTTGAAGTCATATTTAGGCCCTGTTTTGTCGCCGGTGTAGGTTAAGTCAACATCGCCACCAAATCCTGGATCCAGGCAGACCGTTACACCTGACAGCGGTTTAATGAATTCCTCTCCCACCGCCAGGGAGCTGAGGACAACACTGACCACAACCAGCAATGCAATTCGCAGTATCCTTTCCATTATCATTTCCTCCTTTTTCCTGAAACAGTATGTGTTTTTTTCTCATCCGGCTTGTAAACAGTTATGGCAATGTCCGGACACATCAGAGCACAGAACGTGCATGAGGTACACTGGCCTTCGGGATCGTGAAACCGCGCTGGATGATGTCCCTTCGTATTGAGGCTGTGTTTTTCAATTTGAATGAGATCCCGCGGACATACCTCAACGCAGAGCCCACAACCCTTGCACAGCTCAATGTCAATAAGCACGCGCTGGCCAGAGGTTGTGCCTCTCTTCATTCCTCTTGGTCCTTGTTCATGATGATGTTAGTGAGCACACCGCGTTCCTGTTGGCACTTCTTGAGATCGCGCAACAGCTATTCTTTTGAGTTCGTCACATTTCGTCAACTTATATCAACATACACATACCGCTTCCTTCGTCTGCAACAGTGATGCTAAACATGGATGCATCGGACGAAGTGATTCGGCTCGAGTTCGCGCATTTCGGGGATCGCAGCGATGCACTCAGGTGTCATCAACGGACAGCGCGGGTGAAACCGACATCCAGCAGGATAATCCACAGGGTCTGGCACATTGCCTTCAATAACGGCAAGCTTTCTTCCCCGGCGAATTTCGTCAATCCGGGGGATTGATTTCATCAGCGCAGTGGTATATGGATGAAGCGGATGTCCGAAAAGTACGTCTACGTCGGCGGATTCCACGATCATCCCTGCATACATAATCACAACAATGTCCGCCGTTTCGGCGATCACGCCCAGATCGTGTGTGATGATGAGGATTGACGACTCAAACTGCTCCTTCAGTCCTTCCATAAGTTCCAGTATCTGGGCCTGTACCGTGACGTCGAGGGCAGTGGTCGGCTCGTCGGCAATCAATAAATCCGGATTACACGCCAGGGCCATTGCGATCATAACCCGCTGGCGCATCCCGCCACTCATCTGGTGAGGATACTCTTTGGCGCGGTCTTTTGCTGACGGCATTTTGACCAGCTCCAGCATGCGGATTGCCTCTTGTAGTGCCTCCCGTTTCTTGATCTTTCGGTGCACCTGAAACACCTCAGCCACCTGGTCACCCACAGTAAACACCGGATTCAAGGAAGTCATTGGCTCCTGAAAGATCATTGAGATATGATTTCCTCGGATAGAGCGCATCTGTTTCCTGGGGAGCTTAATTAGGTCGGTTTGCTTGAAGAGAATCTTACCTTCAACGATTTTTCCGGGAGGTTCCGGGATCAGGCGCAGGATCGAGAGGGAGGTCACTGTTTTCCCGCACCCGGACTCGCCAACCATACCGAGTGTTTTGCCTTTGGGGATGGTGAAGCTTACCCCATCAACCGCCTTTGCAATCCCGTCGGTAAGAAAAAAATAGGTCTTGAGATTCTCGACTTTCAGAAGAACCGAGTTTTCTGCCTGTGCTGGATCGTTCTGCATTGAAAAGTCCTGCTGAGTGCTCTGCGTGGCATGTCTATGAAGCGTTACCACATTTACGGTATGTAGAAGCAGATCAGGTCAAAGTCAAGGAATATTCCGTTGAACCTCGTCTTGCTGCACAGTGGTAAAATGTTAACTTCAGCGGCATGAGCAGTAGCCTTGGCGGGGAGATGCGGAGCATCAGATTTCCTGACGTGGATCAACTGCATCACGCACGCCATCGCCCAGAAAGTTGAAGGCAAAAACCGTAACAAAAATGGCTACTCCTGGAACCAAAATCCACGGGAAACTGGTCAATACCCTGACGTCCTGCGCCTGCCGTAACATGTTGCCCCAGCTCGCCTGCGGTTCTTCAATACCCACGCCCAGATAGCTCAATGCCACTTCGCCCAAAATGTAGGCTGGGATCGAAATGGTTGCTGCAACGATGACGTAGCTCAGTGTATTGGGCAAGATGTGCTTTAAGATGATGCGTAGATGAGAAGCGCCGAGAGAGCGCGCGGCCAGGACAAATTCCTGTTCACGTTGCGCCAGAACCATCCCCCTGATTACGCGCGAAGTTCCTGCCCAATAAATGAAGCCCAGAATAACAACAATGAGCAGGTACATCTGGCTGGAGGTCAGTTCCGTGGGAAACGTCGCTCGCAGTGCCAGGATAAGATACAGTCCGGGAATAGCCAGGATCAGTTCGGTCAAGCGCATCAAACCAACGTCAATGATACCCCCAAAGTATCCCGAAATGCCGCCGATAATCATTCCGAGTGTCAAGGTAATAAAAATACCCAACAGGCCTACAGATAGCGAAATCTTTGCCCCGTCCAGCAGTCTCGAAAACACATCGCGACCCAGACCGTCTGTGCCGAACAGGTAGATTTTCGCAGGAGGCTCCACGCCAAACAGGTGAATGTTCGTGTTGAACAGGCCCCAGAACGAGTAGCTCTCGCCTCTGACAAAGAGTTTAACGAAGTACTTCTTTGTCTTGTCTGGCGTGTAAATCATATAATCCAGATCGGTAAGCTCATACTTATAGACGAACGGCCACGGATGCAATCTACCGTTCTCATCGATGAAGTGAAGGGCTGTGGGTGGGTGATAGAAATTCATCAAATCCTGCTCTCCAGGGTTGTAGGGGCTAATAGACGGGCCAAGAATCATAGCAATATAAAGAAAAGCCAGAATAATGCCCCCGATGATGGCACTCCGGTTGCGCATCAGGCGACCAAGCACTATTTTCCACGGTGCCTTCCCCTTACGCATCTTCTCCGGTTCAATCGTATGTACAGATGCCTTACTCATATCGAATCCTCGGGTCATTCAGAGCAAGAAGCAAATCAGCAGCCAGGTTGCCCAGAATTAGCATCACCGATGCCATTAATACGGCGGCAACAACAAGATACATGTCCTTGGTAAACAGGGCATCAATCGTGGTTCGTCCCAGGCCGGGATAGCTCATCACCACTTCGACAAGGAAAGTCCCACTCAGCAAATCTGCCAATGAGTAGCCGAACAGGGTAATCAGCGGATTGATCGCATTCCGCACGGCATGTTTCACGATTACGGTTCCCTCGCCCAGTCCTTTCGCACGTGCACTCGTGACGTAGTCAGCACGGAGCACATCAAGTAGGTTACCTCGCATCTGGCGCATGAAGGTGGCCATAGATGCCGTGCCCAGCACAATGCTTGGCAGCACGAGGTGGTGTGCCATATCAAGTATTTTGCCTGTGAGACTCAGCTCCTCGAAATTAATCGAACGCAGGCCTCCGGTGGGAAACCATCCCGTAACTGCCGCAAAATAGACCATGAGCAGGGCAAAAAAGACGTTAGGGATGGATAGGCCCAGGAATGCAATCGCCGAACAGATCTTATCGGTCCACCGATACTGCTTCACTGCTGAGAGAATCCCCAGGGGTAGGGAGATCGTCCAGGCGAAAATCAGGGAACACAGAGCAAGAATGAACGTATTAAAAAGCCGCTGTTTGATGACGCTGAACACCGGTTCTTGAGTACTGAAAGAAAAGCCGAAATCCAGGCGCGTTACTACATTCCCAAACCACTTGGCATAGCGCATATACCAGCGTGGCTCATCTAGTCCGAACAGTTTCTTTTGGGCTTCGATCACCTCATCTGAAATCTGGGGATTCATCCTCATGGTCGCGAGGTAATCGCCCGGCGTGCGATTGATGAGAAAAAAGGTAATCAGACTGATTCCGAGGAGGATCGGAATGACATGCAGTAAACGTTTCAGAATGTAGGTTTTCATGTAGCAGGGAGGAGCTTTTGTGAGTTCTAAAAAATCCGGCGTACCGGAGACCTCGCCAATTCAGTCATTTGGCCTAGTGTCGGTTTCCCACACTTGAAACTTAAAGTAACACGGGTATCACGCCACAGGCGCATTTTCAACTTGCCTGTGCTGATTGGGATCAGTCCTTTTTATAGATTTCCTCAACGTTCCAGAGCGTTCGGTGCCGAATGGCTGCAGGTTTTAGGTTTCCGAAATTGTTGCGAATCGCCACATATACAATGGCATTGACAGTGTAAACCATCGGCACTTTGTCTGACATGATATATTGAATTTCATCGAAGTACGGCTTGCGCTTTTTAACATCCGGCTCGTGCAGATACATGTTCACCAGTTCGTCAATGCGTGCCTCCCACTCGGTTGCTGGTGTTTCCTGATTCGGATACCATTCATGTGTGCGACCCGAGGTGAGGTAAACATTCATGCCAGACGATGGCTCTGGCGATCCTGTTAGCCCAAGCAAACAGGCTTCGTAATCGTAGCTATCTTGCAGCTTGGTGACCAGCGTGTTAAAATCTTCCAGTTTAAAAATTGCCTTAAGGCCGATCTTTTTGAAATCATGGCTCAGAATATTGCCGATTTTCTCCCGTATGTTGTTCTCTCGGTTGCTAATGAATCTAAATCCGACGTCGTTGCCTTCGGCATCCTCGCGAATCCCATCGTTGTCGCGGTCGACAAGGCCAATCTCATCGAGCAGCTTTCGGGCTTTATCCAGATCGTAGGGATACTGGATGACACCTGAGTTATACCAATGCTTATTGGCAGGGCTTACCGGTCCCCATATCGAAATAGCCCGGCCGAAATAGACAGTGCGGATGATGCCTGGACGGTTAATCGCATGGGCAATTGCCTTGCGAAACTTGACGTTTTGAAACCACTTGAGATTTACAGGGTTGACAATCGGCTTGCCGGTTTCTTCGTTGATCTCCGGGTTGAGGTTGAACCAGAAGTGGGCAGTGCCGAATGCCGGGCCGAGCTCGTAGACTGTATAATTGCCTTTCTTCTCGTCGTCTTTAACCATGCGGTACTTATCGCCATAAAATGGATCATACACGTCGCATTCACCCGCCTTAAACTTCAAAAGCATTGCGTTCATGTCCGGAACATTAAGAAATACCACACGATCCAGATAAGGGAGTCGATTCCCTTTCGTGTCAAATCGCCAATAATGCGGGTTACGCTTCAGCACTGTCTTCTCGCCGCTCACGTATTTCTCCAGCGTGAACGGCCCGGATACTACCATGTTCTTTGGATCCACTGACGTGTTCCAATACTGATTAAATGTCTCGTTTTTGACCCGCGCTTCAAGAATATGCTTGGGTATCACGGGCAGTTGCATGGCCCAGAGC
>CAZVVA010000193.1:0-6895 GCA_964630455.1 uncultured Candidatus Sumerlaeota bacterium | reverse complement strand
TCTTCGGGCAGAAATCGCAGAGCGCATCTTCGGATTACCAGGCGGTCCATCAGCGCGCTATTGTAGTTGATATGCATTCAGACACGGTGTTGCGCATGATGCGTTCGGGATTTGACTTTGGAAAACGCTCGCGCCGAGGCCACATGGATCTGCCGCGCCTGAAAGAGGGTGGCGTTGATGTACAGGTATTTGCCTGCTACGTGGCGCCGCGATTTTTGCCAGACGGAGCTACCAGCCACGCGCTGGAAATGATTCACACCTTTAAGCGGGAGATTGCCAAATATCCGGAGGAGATTGGTTTGGCGCAGAACACTGATGAAATTGATCGCATCGTTGCCTCAAAGCGGATTGCAGCAATTCTGGCCATTGAAGGCGGCCATGCTATTCAGGATAACCTTGCAACGCTCGGCGAGTTCTACCAGCTTGGGGTGCGTTATATGACGCTAACGTGGATGAACACCAACAACTGGGCAGATGCAGCTGGTGGTGAACGCCGCTGGGCGGGGCTTAATGACCTCGGTGTGCGCGTGGTGAGCGAAATGAACCACCTCGGGATGATCATTGACCTGTCTCATGTCTCGGACGAAACGTTCTGGGACGTCCTGAGTATCACTACAGACCCGGTTATACTCTCACACTCCTGTTGCCGCGCGCTCTGCAATCACTTCCGAAACGTGACCGACGAGATGCTGCGCGGCCTGGCGCGTAACGGAGGTGTGATCGGCATCAATTTCTTTCCAGGCTATCTGAGCGACGAGCATGCGAAAGCCGCCGAGGCAGTGAAAAATCAGATTCACGCAAAAGCAGAAGAGATTGAGACAAAATACAAGAATCAGCCCAAAAAGCTGGAAGCCGAGCAACAGAAACTCCGGCAAGAGCACAGAAATCTTTTTCAACCCGTGCCTCTGGATGTCCTGATTGACCACATTGACCATGCAGTGCGAATCGCCGGGATTGACCACGTTGGGCTTGGGTCGGATTTTGACGGATTTCGTGTCTCACTGGTTGGGATGGAAGATTGCTCCAAGCTTCCGAACATTACCAAGGCACTGCTCGCCCGTGGCTATTCGGAACATGACATCAGAAAAATCCTGGGCGAAAATGTGCTGCGCGTGTTTCGCCAGGTGATTAAGAAGCAAAAATGAGCGCAGGCAATATCTAGCGGGAAGCCCTGGAGAAGATTAAACAATTCGGCTATTGAGCAGGTTACTGCTGGTAAGAAATAACTGTATCTCACCACGATTCCAACGTGTTATGAGTTGTCTTTGTCAAGCCTGGCTCTATCGCGCACTTTAGCCTCGAAAAAACAATGTCACGCTGCCCGCACACTTTAGGATTGGCCCGACAAGAACACGGCGTACGATCTTCGCGTTGAGCGAGAAGGAAACTGAGGCGTAATAGTGCCGATGGTTTTTCAATCCTTTGCGTAGGTCCATGCTCGGCTCAGTTTGCATGTATTGTTCAAGGAGGGAAAAAAAATATGGGGCGAAAACTCGTTTTACACTTCTGCGCTGCGATCCTGCTGCTTGTTCCGCCGGTGTTAGCCGTAGAGAATTCCATTCTGCGCGACAGAATCAAGCCCTGGGTTGACGATTTTAAAGGAACGATGGGCATTGCTCTGAAAAATCTCAGCACCAACGAGTCGGTTTACATCAATGCTGACGAACGCTTCCCATCTGAAAGCACGATTAAAGTTCCCATTATGGTCGAGGCGTTCTTTCAAGCGCACGAGCAGAGAGTGAATCTAAGCAAATCAATACGCTATCGCGCGGCTGTGCATGTGGGAGGATCGGGCATTCTCCGGCATCTCCACGATGGACTCGAGCTCACGCTCCACGACGCCATTTTCCTGATGATCACGCTAAGCGACAATACAGCAACTAATCTCGTTCTGGACGAAATTGGCGTGCGCACTGTTAACCGACGTATGGAAATGCTCGGGCTGCCGAATCTCAAGATTTTCCGCAAGGTCTTCGGAAAAGAGGCGCTGGTCTACCCTGAGTGGGAAAACGAGTTTGGCCTGGGTATGATTACCCCACGCGAGATGTGCGAGCTGCTCGAAAAAATCGTAAGGAAGGATATTATTTCACCTGAGGCGTGCGACCAGATGATTAGTATCATGCGCAGGCAATTTTACGATGCGAGAATCCCGCGCTATATCTCGGGTGACGGGGTCTGGGTGGCCAATAAGAGCGGCTCTGGAACTCATAATCGTCTCGACGCCGCTGTTATTCATACCCCTGAGTGCGACTATGTGCTCTGCATTTTTACGAAAAATAACCAGGACACCAGCTGGCACTACGACAATGAAGCGCACACTGCGATAGCGGATATTTCAAAACTAGTGTTTGACTATTGTGTGACTCCTGAGTAGTTGAAAAGATGGTTCTGACCAAACAAGCGCTGGTGCATGGCTCATAGAGTCGGTGCAATCCAGTACAAAATTCTGTGGCCGCCTTGTTCCCCTCGCTAATTGACATCCACGGCAAAATGACAGCTTAAACCAGAGAAAGGGGTACACCAATGACGACCCGGATGCATCAATGGGTAATATGCCTCTTCATCATCCTTGCGCTTCCATTCATTTGTGCCTCTGAACTTCTGACCGATGATCCCACGTATGACCTGGTCATTCAAAATGGGAGGATTATAGATGGTGCAGGCAATCCCGCCTTCTTTGCGGACATCGGTATTCGCAATGGCCGAATAGCGGAAATTGAGTACAGAAGGCAGCTCGCCGGCCGTGAAATCCTCGACGCTTCTGATTTGATTGTCGCGCCAGGATTCATTGACGTACACACGCACGTTGACAGCCAGATTTTCAGACAGCCACTTGCAGAAAACTTTATCCGTGACGGCGTGACTACGGTGATCACAGGAAACTGCGGCCGCTCGGTGAAAGACGTTCTGGCATATTTCGACCGTATGACAAGTCAGGGCGCTGCAATTAACATTGCAACTCTGATCGGCCACAACACAGTACGCCGCAACATAATGGGATCGTCTGCCCGCAAGCCAACCCCTGACGATATGCTTCAGATGAAAACACTCATCGCCAGAGCAATGGAAGCCGGCGCCATGGGGATGTCCACCGGCCTGATCTACATACCAGGCACGTACTCGTCAACAGAGGAATTGATCGAACTCATGAAGGTAGCAGCGACGTATGGCGGGATCTATGCGACCCACATGCGCAGTGAGGGTCCGGAAATTCTGGCTGCTATTGACGAAGCACTCCGCATCGGCCAGGAGGCGCACTGCCGGGTTGAAATCTCGCATTTCAAGATCGGAAACGACAACACCATTGGCGGTAGCCTGACAACTCTGAAGCGAGTGGACGATGCCCGTGCTCGCGGCCTTGATGTCACCATGGATCAATATCCCTACGCAGCATCCAGTACGGGGTTATCAGTTTTGCTTCCGGACTGGGTGCTGGAAGACGGCCGAGAGAAAGCCCGCGAACGCCTCCGTCAGCCCGATATGCGCCGAGAAATCGCCAAAGAGATGCTCACCTATTATACCGTGAAGCGCCATCGGCCAGATTTTTCCTACGCTGTTTTTGCACGCTACAGTGCCGACACTTCGCTCGTTGGAAAAAATATCCTACAAATCACCACCATGCGGCGTCCTAAATCTCTCTTCCGTCATATTTTTGATCGGAAACCTTCCATGCGCGAGCAAATCGAAACGATTATTGACCTTTATCTCGCAGGAAACGGTTCTATGGTTTACCACAGCATGGATGAGAAGGACGTGCGGAAGATCATGCGGCATCCCTGCGTGATGATCTGCTCTGATAGTGGTATTAGGAGCTACGGCAGAGGTATGCCACACCCGCGCGGCTTCGGCGCTAATGCCAGAGTCCTTGGCTACTACGTGCGCGGGCTGCACATGCTGAGTCTGGAGGAGGCGATCCGAAAAATGACCAGCCTCCCTGCCCAGAGCTTTTGGATCAAAGACCGCGGGCTAATTCGCGAGGGGAACTGGGCTGACCTGACGCTCTTCGATCCAGAAGAAGTCGGCAGCCAGGCCAACTACGCCGATCCTCATCATTATGCTGACGGTATACCCTACGTCCTGGTAAATGGTGTCCTGGTTGTAAAGGAAGGAAAACCAACAGGGGCCTTACCTGGCCAGGCTATTTATGGCCCGGGTAAAGTCTCCACAGTAGTCACTTCGAAGTAAACTGTGCGGGACACAACCGCAGAGATTGAATGACTAAATGAGCACTACCTTCTCAGATCCATATTCAGTTTTGCGACCTTTCCCGCCTCAATAGTCACCACATCCTCGACTGTCCCAACGCCCGGCATCAAGGCACGTATTTGGTAACGCCCCGGCTCGAGGTCAAACACTGCGTAGAACCCCGTACCATCAGTCTTCACGCGCTGTGCATTGATTTCCACCGCAGCTCCGTCAACACGCTTAGCACCAGCGCTCACTGTGCCCATCACGATGCCAACCTTCGGTTTCGTCAGCCATTTCGCTTCGGGAATCTTTGCTTTTCGCTTGAAAATCTTCTTCTTGATAGTGCTGAAGAATTCCTCTGGCTGTTTCTTATCCTTATTGGTACCCGCGTAACAATACGTCAGAACTCCGTCTATGCCTCGAATCTTACGAGTGGCCTTTATCTGAGCGATAGAGCCCTCAATGGAATTCATATACGCGCCGTGACCAATGATGGCATGACGGCCGTTCTTCGTTGCGCCAGCCAGCCCAGCCCAGTCGCGATACTGGGCCTTCTGATCCTCATTGTGCTCTCGCTTATAGTTCATTAGACAGTTGAGATCCAGCAGATGACTATCCATCCAGCCAATCCAGTCCTGCAGTGTATTGACGTACGAGGCAGAGGATTTGAAATTACCTAGCTTGCCCCATGTAATTGTTGCGGCCGATAGCTTTACCTCAGGCCTGACCGCTTTGATATTTGCATAGACCTTACGCAAAAGGTCAGCCAGCTGCTGGCGCCGAAACTCTCCCCATTCAGGTAAGTCGGGCTCCGGAATCCCTGTGCGATTATACAGCCGATTGAACCGCTCAATGGCAACAGGATGATACCCCCATGCGTTTGCACTGTTCACCATCACCTCGGCATACCGAATGTAGTCGAACTGGATTCCATCCACCTCGTAGTATTTCACGATATCCATCACTACATCGGTGGTGTAATCAATCACTTCCGGGATTGCTTGATCCAGAAACTGACGGTTATTATACTCGTTCTTCCCATCATAGTCTTTAGACAGCCATTCTGGATGGCGCAGCAGAGTGTGCTTAGGCTCCCACTCGGGAATATCGAAATCCTTTATCTTGGCGCGATACACGACCAACCAGGCGTGCACTTCAATGTACTGCTTTCCACCTGAAGTATCGTGACAGAGCTCGATCATGTAGCCGAGAGGATCAAAGTTACTGGGAGTGATGTCGGTAGCTTTCGGTTCGATGTGGGAGTTATAATAAGCATCGCACATCTTGCGCACTTCCACAAACAGCGCGTTGTAGTTGTGGTCGCGGGCCGTCTGCACAAGCGCCTCGACCTCAGCCGGTGTATGGAAACCCGGGCTAAATGCGTCAACCCAGAGACCGCGATATTCCACGGGCTTGAAGGGCCAGAACCCCAGACTCATTGAAGCGAGCAGGAAACATACCACGACAGCCGCACCAACCTTCGTCTTCTTCATCGTTGCCTTCTCCTTTTCTCAAGAATGTTCTACGTCAACCAGTCGTATACTTCTTCCAGTTCAGTTCCAGAGCATGCGGCTTTTTCTCTTTCTGTCAACCGTTTTTCATACGCAAAAGCTCATTTCCCATGTCGCGGTACCCAACGAGAGCGATCTTACGTTGCCGTATAATTGCCTTGATCATCTTGCTCGTCAGCGCCGCAGTCTCTGCTCCTCTATGTGCCGCAACGTTCTCCAACCCTCCTGGATTTGCATCCACTAGCCCTTGCATTTCCAGGCTGTTCAGACCAGGATGGCAGACAAAGAGCCACAGGCCCGGGCCAATCTCGCGCAGCATCTTCGCAATCGCCCAGCGCTTTTTACGATACGGCACCGCATAAACACTCAGACTGTCGCCCTTACGATAGTCCCATGCCACAGGCAGCCCATAGTCGGTGGCGATCCGTTGAATCAGCTGCCGTAATTCAGGTCTTGCGACCAGCGAATGCATGTGATGATCCAGGTGGCTTATGTTCACTCCTTTCTTGATAGCCAGGTCGATCTGTGCACGCAGCTCCCGTTCGACCTCCTCAAGTCGTGGTTTTGCGCGCAAAAACTCCTGTGTACTGCCGAACAAATAGCCTTCCTTATCAACCAGTGAAGGAACCTCTGTGGTCGGCAACACTGGCTTCCAGCGGTAGAACTTCCATTCGCCATTGACTGTCAGGTGAATACCCACGCTCAGCCGGACATGACGCTTGCAAATCTCAACTGCTTCGGGAAACCAGGGAGGAGGAACCATTACTGATGCTGAGGTGAGAATCCCGTCCGTAAAAGCCTTCTCAGTCGCAACATTCACCGAGTGACACATACCAAAATCATCAGCACGGACAATCAGGCGAATTCGTTTTGAACTCATCTCCCTCTCCTTCTCTATATGCAAGAGTATGCGTGGAAACGCTGGCACAAAGGGCCATCCTGCGGACCGTACGCCGCCACATCACTGAAAAGCCAAAATCGCACATCCGGAGCGTGTAAGACAACTTAAATCATTACTGCCGCCTTAAGATTGTTCCGTTGCCTGAGCATTTACTGTTGACAGCCCTTTCGTCGTGGAAGAACTATTAAGAAACTCAAACTGCCCGTTTTTTGATCGTAGAAAGCGTGAATTGACAGGGTGCTCTTTGCTATTCGGCATCTGCACTCATTGCCCAACCTTGCTTCCTCTCCCCTTG
>CAZVVA010000192.1:0-7008 GCA_964630455.1 uncultured Candidatus Sumerlaeota bacterium | reverse complement strand
ATCTGCAAATCGCTTCGCGACTTCGCAAACCCCGCGCCCCGTTATTTGACAGATGTTTTAAAAATATGGAATCATTTCAAAGGGATAATTTGGAATGGGGAATGATAAGATAACATCGCTCTTAGGAGCAGGGGCTTCTATTCCCTTCATCAATTTCCAAGGGGAATGCTTAACATCAAAATACCTTACTGATGCTCTATTTGATCGAGACAAGTGGAAAGGTATTTTGAGCAAGTTCAATCATTATAGGTCAGAAAGATATGATTCTGATAGCTATCCGGACAATATCGATACTAATGATATACTGTTCGTTGTAGATAGGATAAATGAACATTTACGAACTAATCAAAGATTTGGGGAAAACTTTGAATACATAATCCATTTATTAGATAAAGTTGCTGACTATCTGTCTTCATTTCGGCCTAGTGAGTCTGAAAATATCGACGAAATTTTAATTGATTTTTGGCAATCGTCTGATCCTACAGTAAAACAAAATGCTTACAGGAATTCTGATAAGGATGGTTGGCGTTATGTTCCCTTTTTAGCCAGAGAGCTGTTAATCTCTACAATTTTATGTTTATGGAATGATAGTAATCCGGCCATACAAAAGGGTATAAAGACAAATAGCAAATTCTTTAAGACATTATTAGATGGATTTAAATCAGTAAACATCTATTCGTTGAACTACGATCCTTTAATATACGAATCACTCAAGAATATTAACGCATTCTCCACTGGTTTTGATAGAAACAACATATTTCAAAGTAATGATTTCTTTCAGGCTGATAACGTTATAGCCTTCGTTCATGGACAGGTCGGTTTTGAGCCCTTCAGCAATCAAATGAGATCTAATGATAACTATTTTGCTGCCCAGGGAAACAGGATGAAAGGCGTTTTTGATAGTACTACAAATAGTACCCGATATTTGAGCTTGGGAATGAAAGGGGTTCACTATAATACTTACTTGATCACGGGACTAGACAAAATGGATGGTTTTTCTCAAAATCCATTTGCAGCTTATATTCATCGTTTTGGAAAAGATATAATTGAAAGTGAATATATTATTTTGGTTGGAGTTTCACTGACTGACTATCACCTTAATTCTTTCTTAACTAATGCAATATTTGTTTCCGATAAAAAGATAATATTTGTTACAGAATTGTGTATTGATTCAGTGAAAGGATTCTTATCGGCATCCAGTGGCGAGAATATTCTTTATAAGGTTTGGGGTCTTTTTAAAGACGAGGTGACAATTAGCCGCTCTTTAGGGGTTGATCCATTTCAAGAACATTTGGATAAGTTGTATAGATCACTTGAAGA
This sequence comes from uncultured Candidatus Sumerlaeota bacterium, assembly GCA_964630455.1. GTDB lineage: Bacteria > Sumerlaeota > Sumerlaeia > MWCT01 > JAUWMI01 > JAUWMI01. Next base: position 5,688 of record CAZVVA010000192.1, on the reverse strand, counting down.
TAATGGGCATGGGAAACTAACTAACCATATTGTTCTATATATAAAAGGGACTGAAGAATTCTATAAAGAAACAGACATTGAAGCTCTATGGAGAAAAACACCCGTCACATAACACAGCATATACGCTACGGGCTTACGCCTTTGGCCCTTGGGGACATTGCTCCCTTCGGCTGCAATGTCGTATATGCTGGAACCGATGGGATGGAAATTCGCGCCGCCTTCGGCGCAGGCTTCGCTCGCTCGGTTTCCGTCCCATCGGGGCGCGGGGGCTGTGGCCCCTCCGATGGCCTTGTTCGCTCGCTCTGCTCGCGAACTTCGCCCATCTTCGGGGGTTTGCGAGATCGCTAACGCGATCTGCAAATCGCTTCGCGACTTCGTAAACCCCGCGCTCCGTTAAGCGGCATGCAAATTTTGAGCTAATGAAATTTAGCCAAAGAGTGCAAAAGTAGGGTCCACCTAATAGTCTCCAAGTTCCATTTCTCGCTGTATATCAGCCGGAAGGAGGGATAGAAATGCGAGCACAAAACCCATTCCTGACTCTGAGCGGAGGAAATCAACGTGACAACCCCTGAGGAACTGCCCCTGATGCTCGGTGGACATTCGTTCGTGCAGCAGCTCGGCAACGATCCCATCCCAGACCCTGGCACCGCGGTCGAGGTCGTGGCCGCCTGCCTGGACGCGGGCATCCGTTGGTTCGACACCACCTTCCGGCCCGAGCGCATCGCGCTGGGCGCGGCCCTGGCGCGTCTCGGCCGGCGCGAGGAGGCCACCATCGCCTGCTGGAGCCACTTCCGCATCTTCGGTCCCGAGGACGAGTACGAGTACCCCATTCCACTCGAGCCGCACCACCTGGACGTCATGACGGAGGACTTGCAGACGGACCGCGTCGACGCGGTGGTGGTTTCCCCTGTCGCCACCCGGGACTGCCCCAAAAGGCAGAAGGAGCAGGAGGCTGTGGCCGCCCGCTGGAAGGCCGACGGTCGCGTGCGCCTGCTGGGCACGTACCGGCCGGGGGCCGACGCCGACCAGCGTTTCGGCCCCGACAATCCCTACGACTTCCAGGTGCAGCCGCACCACGTGGAGGAGGACGCCACGGAGGTCTTCCGTGCCTGCCGCAGGCTCGGCTGGATGAACTTCGCCTGCACGCCCTTCGGCCGCGGCTGGACGCTCGAGCGCATCGTCGAACAGGAGGGCAGGGCCGGCGACGCGGACTTCCGCGCGCACGTGGCGGACCTCATGCTGCGCTATTCACTTTTCAGCCCGGAGGTCGACCGACTGATCGTCGCGATGCGAAAGCCCGAGTGGGTGGGGCCGAACGCCGAAAGCGCCAGGCGCGGACCGCTGAGCGACGAGGAGCGCGTCTGGCTGCTGGAGCGGGCCGCGGAGGATGGGACAGGGCCTGGCGCCGACTGATCGGGGCGCAATGGAGCACAGTAGCCACACCCCAGAATCGCTTCAGGGGCCCTCGGCCCTGGGGATTTTCGCCGATCGCCTGCGACGGGAGTCTCAAATGCCTGTAAAAAGGGTATTAACCCGATTGCTTCGTTGGTGTACGCTAAGCAGTATGTCACCAATGTCTTGTTTTATAAGATTCCCATAAATTCATCTGATGAGATTGCGGTTATTGGGGCGCCTTACCGTACATATACTCAGCAATCGGGGCGATACCCTTAGAAGCGTGGCTGACGAGTGCTTACCGCCCATTTTTGTCCATTTGCTGCCGGATGTCCGATATGGGCGCGACCATCGAAAAGATGGTTGCAGAAGGAGATATGGTTGCCGTTTATGTGACGTTTACAGGCACGCAGGAAGGACAAATGGGACCGTTTCCGGCCTCTGGGAGGAAGTTCGAAAGCAAGACTCTTGCGATGTTTCGGTTAGAGGAGGGGAAGATTGCTGAATCGTGGATTGAGTGGGACAACGTTGCGCTCTTGACACAGCTTGGGCACTTTCCCCCGTCGGAGCAGAGTAATGAATAGCATCGATACTTCCATCTTTTCAGAAGATACAGAACAATCAAAGACAGAGAAGGTTATGTCCGCGCCTTTTTTGTTTTACTGAGGTTAAAATTTGCACGCCGCTTAACAGCGGGTTGCCCGGCTACGGCCCATGCGGGCCTGCGGCCCCTCCGATGGCCTTGTTCGCTCGCTCCGCTCGCGAACTTCTTCCATCTTCGGGGTTTGCGAGATCGCTGACGCGATCTGCAAATCGCTTCGCGACTTCGCAAACCCCGCGCTCCGTTACACGCAAGCGGCCAGAATCGTGTAATGCGTGCGCAGAACCAAAACCCAGCCTTCTCTTGAGCCCAACAGGAGAGAACCTCATGAACCCCGTAGTTGATTGCCTGATGAACCACAAATCTATCCGAAGATTCAAGTCAAAGCCGATTGAACCCGAGAAACTCGACCTGATTCTCAAGACTGGAATCCGAGCGGCAACGGCAGGGAACCTGCAGCAGTATTCCTTGATAGTTGTCGACGACCCTGAGAAGAAACGCGCTCTGTGGGACAGTCCGACAGTAGATGCGCCCACAGTGATTCTCTCAGTCGTGGACATCTACCGGTTGAAGAGATGGTTTGAATTGAATGATGCACCCTTCTACTTCGATCAGGCCGTTAATGTGTTCATTGGGTTCTGGGACGCCGTGATTGCGCTCCACAACATCGTGATAGCTGCCGAAAGCATGGCCCTCGGGGCTGTATATATCGGAACTATTCTTTCCGTGGACCTGAAAAAGGTCCTGGGCACTCCGGATTATGTCATACCGGCAGGTATGGCGCTGGTAGGCTACCCGGATGAATCGCCGGGGTTACGTCCCCGTTTGCCTCTGGGCGCGGTTGTGCACCGGAACGGATATCAGATCCCATCAGATGATGATATTCAGGTGTTCTTCCGGGAAAGAGACGAGGAATGGCACGAGATGCCGGAAGATCGCCGCCGTCAGTATCAGGAGAAGGGAATCACCAACGTTGCACAGAGGACAACGGTGGGGCATTACACAGACCAATTCACAGCCAATGAGAGCAAGGCGGTTCTCGATAATCTCAAAAGGGCGAAGTTCGCGTTGGGCGATGGTTGAGCTATAAGGTCGCCGCCTTCGTGACGAGAACCACATGAGGCTATGTCGTGCGCTGTCTGTTTTCCCGTGATGGGCTTCGCCGCGAATGAGGCCGCGAGCGTGTAACACACAATTGCCAGTTCACATTGTCATCCATTTTGCACGAGGCAAGATCGCAAAATGGCTGCCAATGTTCACTCAAACCGCCCTAAAAACCAGGGCGGCTTCGGCAATTGTGGGACCGTTAACTGCAATTACGGCCTTGTCCCCAAAGGCAAAAGCGACGCCGTCCTGGCGCTGCCAGTGAGTACTTAATCAGAGGGAGGAATGTTGATGCTGAAAATTTCGAATCGAAAAGCGCAACTTCTCTCTGAATTGAAAGAGCGGTTTGTTGACATGCTTTACGCCACCCAGGCACTCAAAACAAAAGAGGTCGAAGGAGCGTTTCGATCTGTACCGAGACATCTTTTCGTTGACCGATATTACGACTTCCAGAAGAAGTCGCGACTTGTAAACGTCGCTCCTGACCGTCCTACAGCAACACAATTGAAGAAGATTTACTGTGACGATGCCCTGGTATCTCACCGAAATCCACACCCAACGAGTTCCACGTCCCAACCCTCTCTTGTCGCTCAGATGTTAGAGCAGCTTCAACTCAAACCTGGTATGAAGGTTCTCGAAATTGGTGCTGGGACAGGTTGGAATGCTGCTTTGATGGGGCATATTGTTGGTTCCAAAGGCCACGTATATAGTATCGACATCCAAGCTGATGTTGCTCGTCGCGCCCGTCGGCATGTTCGTCGCCTGGGTGCTGAGAATGTGACGATTATCACTGCTGACGGTGGGAATGGTTACCGAAAAGGGGCTCCTTACGACCGAATCATTACTACGGTGAGCTGTCCAGATGTTTCTCCTCACTGGATGGACCAATTGAAGGAAGATGGAGCATTACTGATCACGCTTCAGGATATACCGGGTGAATCTTGGTGCCTGATGCCACGCTTGTGGAAACGAAAAGATCACCTGGAAGGTGAAGTGGCTGGATTGCCTGGATTTATGGAATTGCGGGGAAAGTATGGGATGGAGGTCGTGTTACCTGAAGTGGCAAAGGAACGGCTGACTCGCGCAAGGGCGGACAGAAAACCGCGTAAGAAGACTGCCCCCTGGATTTGCTGGAATCCAGGCATGCGGAGGTGGATGGGGCGAGGTCTCTTATTTTTTGTCACTCTGGAAGGGATGTTCGTTGAGCCTGCGGGCAGACAGTATATTCTTTCCTGCAGAGATTCGGAGAGTATCTGTATCACAGATGAGGAACACATCGAAGTGTACGGTGGCGAAGAAACCTACCGAGCATTTGAGGAAGTTGCTCGGAAGTGGATCGAAGTAGGGGCTCCTCGAAGAAGCGCTTACCGTATGGAAGTTTGGCCGAAGCAAGTTGAGAAACAGAGACCAAAGAACGGCTGGCTGGTACAACGTGCTCACTCACAGTTGATTTTTCGGCTGAAGTAGGGCTGTCTTCTTTGCTGATTCATTGCGGCCTTGCCGTCCGTGGCAAGGCCGCCCCCGCCTCCCCGGCCGTAACAGCAGTTAACACCAAGTTTGTGCGTCGCTCCCCTTCGTTCCGCTTGGCCTTCGGCAACCCGCTGCGCGGGTTCACAAACCCAAGGCACGTTACCTGCAATTGTGGCCTCCATAGCGGCGGCGCGCCCTTGCGCCGCCTGGAAAACCCTATTGACAAGCCCACTAAATGCGGGTACCTCCTAGATCTTGTGTTCCTGCAAGTGGTTTCAGGCATTGGTGGGACAGGCCGCTGGTCTGTCCGCTTGGAACAGACTAATGCACGCACGATTCGTGAAAAGTTATCTCCCCCGTTGAAGGTCCTGTGATGCAGCTTCCATCGCAGCTACGCCGCGCCATTGAACGGGAGACCACCCGGCACAACCTGCAATCACTGAGTCAGGCGGCTGCCGAACTGTCCGGAAATTACCGCGCTCATCGTTCGGCAAAAGGAACTTTCATTGCTTCAGAAATACACCGCCTGGCTTACGCTGCCGTGCGATTGCCCGCGACGTTCGCGGCCGCGCGCTCTGTCTTTGGGGAAATCCGGCGGTTGATGCCGGACAGGCGAATCACCAGCCTGCTCGATCTGGGCGCAGGCCCGGGGACTGCCGGTTGGGCGGCGACAGAAGCCTTCGATGAGCTGCGACAGATCACGCTCGTCGAACGGGACGAAGGGTGGATTCGGATGGGGAAGGCTCTGGCACGCGCCGGAGAAAATACCCCGCTTGAAAACGCCCATTGGGTGCATGCGGACTTGCGTGTGGCCCGATCCTTCCCGGCGCACGATCTGGTGGTCGGTTCCTATACGCTTGGGGAGATTGAGCAGAAAGTCTCGCGTGAAATTCTGAAAGCGGCCTGGTTGGCGGCGCGCACAGCATTCGTCATCGTCGAGCCGGGAACGATGATCGGCTTCGACCTGATTCGACTGCTTCGCGATGATCTCATCGCGTTCGGCGGTCACCTGATCGCCCCGTGTCCGCATCAGGGCGATTGCCCGATCTCCGCAGACGACTGATGCCATTCTTCGCAGCGTTTTGGCCAGTTCATCACGGGGCCTTCGTCTCGGTTCA
>CAZVVA010000191.1:0-7028 GCA_964630455.1 uncultured Candidatus Sumerlaeota bacterium | reverse complement strand
GTATTGCTTTAAGTTTTGAGACGTAAAGCCACTTGATATCGGCATTCTGGATAGTAGCAACTGCATGGGGATGGGGTTGGTACGCCATCAACCGCTTCAAGGCATCGAGCGCCTCGTAGAGATAATTCTTACTAATACAATACGAGGCTGACAGGTATCTGGCCCTGGGGGAATTTGGGGCTAAGCTCAGAATCTCCTGAGTCAGTGCGGAAGCTTTCTGATTCATGGCAGAGCCGAGGTAAAACTCTGCCAACCTGAAGCGTGCCTCGATGTTATGCGGCTCAATGGCAATGGCGCGTTCGTAGGCCTGGCGTTGCTTATTGCGATCATTCTGATATATACCTTCCAACAGCGAAGGGATCGAGCTTGAGGAAGCAAAATCCTGGGCGCGCTGGAACCATAGCGCCGCCTTTTGCTCGCGGGGATCAGTAGACTGTTCCACAGCATAAAGCACACCCAGGTGGAGACACGCATGCAAGGATGGAGATGCTGCGCAGTCGGCCTCAAGGGCTTGAATCATGGTCAGGGACTTGTCTGGTTGCGAAGAGAACGCATCTAAGGAAGGAGCATGACTGTGGGCGTCTTGAGCGGCGCTTCGGACGCGCAGCCAGAACCCCCAGGCGTTCGTGTTGGGATTCTGTGCGACTTTCAAAAGCAGGCGATTCGCACCCTTGCGCAGGCGAAGCATCGGAGAGACGTCTTGTGAGAAAAACGTGCCGCGATTTGTGGTGCTGACGTGAACGAGCGCTCCATTTACCCAGATTTTCACTGGCCCTGGCGAGCCAATTTTAAGTACAACGTCTGTTTGCTCGGCCGATTGAAAATTCAGGCTTGCATATGCCAATGCTGGTTTGCTCGCATAACAGAGCGAGCCAAGGTCAACATAGCCGTTAATGGGCTCAACCGGCGAGCTCCGCCATTGGGTATCTCCGCACAAGCCCTGATAGCTGGCTGAGGGACTGAAATCCTCCTGCTCAGGGGCAAGTGCTCGGTCGAAATTCAATCCCCCTTCGTTGTCGAAAGGCCCCAGAATGTAGCAGTCAGTGAGAAATCCAAGGGCGGACAGAATTCGCCTGGCCTGCTCTGGATCTCCATAGTGTAGCTCCCTGATCCCGTAATACCACTGAAGGCGGGAAAAAACTTCGTCTGTCTCTACTGCGCGTTCTGCCAGAGTCTTGAGCTCAGCGCAGAATTCTTCTGTATGGCCGGCATAGGGTTCAATCAGTGAGTACAAATAGGCATAGACCACGGCGGCACTACTCGTTCCTGCGCTGCGCAGGGCCTGGAGTAGCTGCTGATACGCTTTCTCGTAGGCACCGCGGATCAGATAATGGTAAAATGCCTCTTCGTAATGATCCGGAGAGTATGTTTGGGAGGATACTGAAGAAGAATTGCTAAGAATCGGTGCAGCCGGATGCGGTGGCGAAGTGGATTCGGCAACATGTGGAGACTCAGAGTATGGTTCAAATGCCCGGGCAAGGCTCGCTGTTAGCCACAGGACGCCACAGAGAACGCAGAGAGCCATTATGCTGGAAGACAGGTAGTGGAAGCCTCGGTGCTCGCACACACAATGCATCAGAGCATGAGACCTCCTTGGGCTTCTACTTTCGTGAGATAGGCTATTGCTTCAATGGCTACCAATGCACCATGGGGCAGACCCGATACTTCCACCACGGTCCGCGCAGGAGGCAAAAAAGTGAAATATTGTTTGTACGCCTTGTTCATCGCTTCCATATCTTTCATAGACGTCAGGTATACAGTTGTTTTGAGGATATTGGACAGCTGCCCTCCCAGTGCGGAGAAAATGCCGGTGAGATTTTTTAAACATTGCTCTGTTTGCCTGGCGATGTCGCTTCCTACAATTTTCTCTGATTGCGGGTCTTGCGGAAGCTGTGCGGAGACGAAAACATAATCTTCCATTTTGATAGCCTGCGAATAAGGCCCTTCCGCTGCAGGCGCCAGATCGGTTACAACGGAGACTTTCTCGGCCATTTGTAATCGCTCCTTTCCTGGCAGATTGCGCGAGTACTTCCCATGGGATATCTCGGAACAGCCCCAGGGCACAGTCTAAAAATGCCTAGACGGTTACTCTTGCTCGGAGAAAGCAGGCCCTGAGGTGCTAGCCTGTATTTCCTCAAGCAATCGCGAAATCGTTACAAACTCGTAGCCCTCGGCCCGAAGCAGATCAATGATTTCCTCGGTCGCCTCCAGGGTTTTGGTATTCCGGTCGTGCATCAGAATAATCGAGCCGCCAGTAACCTGGCTCAGGACTGCCTCAATGATCTGCTCTTTAGTTGTTGATGGCCTCCAGTCTTGAGTATCTACAGACCATAAAACGATAGCCAGGCCCATGCTCTGGGCCAGTTCGACGACCGTGCGGTTGCTGAGCATGTAGGGAGGCCGCAACAGGGTAGGTGTCACCCCTGTAGTGGATTTAATAATTTCCTGGGTCTTGATCAACTCGTCTTGAATTTTGGTTTGCGAAAGTTTTCTGAGATTGGGATGCGAATACGTATGGTTGCCGATTTCGAAACCCATGTTTGCTACAAATTTGGCAACGGATGGATACAGGGCAACCTGCTTGCCAAGGAAGAAAAATGTGGCAGGCACTTGCTTCTTCATTAGAATTTCTATCAGGTAAGGGGTAAAACGCCGATTGGGGCCATCATCATAGGTGAGAGCAATGAGATTGCTTTCCTTCGGGCCTGAATAGACATAATAGCTCCTGTAGTCTGACGATGCAGGTTGGGAATCAGTTGTGTTCTGATCCCCAGCAGTAGTTTCTGAATTGGCCAGTGACACCTGTGATACACTCAGCCAAAGCGAGCTGACCAGAGCCAGGCACACTAGCGCTTGGACGCCACTGCTACGCATTCGCTTGGTCGCCACGCTTTTGATATCTTGCGCGCGAGTTCCCCACATCCCTCAGCTCCCTTATTATATTGAGGAAAGCACATGCGCAGACGGTAATACTCTCATTCCGCTCACGCACCTTGTGTGAAGATAATTTTCGAGAATAATTGAATCACGTGTCAGCGACAAGAAATCCACCGATGTCAAAACGAGCTGGTGGTTATTCGCCAGGGCTGGGTTCTTTCGATATCTCGTCGGTTGACTCAGGTGATTGCTCCGGTGCCTGAACTCTGGGCGTCTCCTTGAGCTCGGTAATGCGCGCGCGTTTGCCTCGTAGGGAGCGGAGATAGTAAAGCTTACTTCGGCGCACTTTCCCCTTGCGCATAACCTCGATAGATTCTACGCGCGGAGAATGCATGGGAAAGATGCGTTCCATGCCAACGCCGTAGGATTCGCGACGGACAGTGAACGTTTCGCGCATTCCGCCTCCGCGGCGGCGTATGCACACGCCTTCGAAGTGCTGGACGCGTTCCTTGTCACCCTCAACAATGCGTACAGAAACACGGATCGTATCACCCGATTTAAAATCCGGGATTTCGGTCTTCATCATGCTCGCTTCAAATTCTTTTACTTGCTTCTTCACCTCTTCATCCTCCTTATGGCAGCACGCGAGGGTTAGATCATATAACCCTGATTATAATTATTAACGGCAAATGCCCCGAGATTTTAGCTTTTGGTCACGCCCGGGCGCATGCTTTCACCTCTAAAGGCCAGCGTTTAACAGAGCGCTTGAGTGCCTTGTGTAGATTTCCTCATGTGTTGTGCGGTTCAGGGTGCTGCCCCTTGCCGAGCAAACGCTCCAGAATAATGGCAGCAGCGGCCCGAACGGACAAGTGGTTATACTCCCCAACGCCTTGTATTGGTTCCAGAAAGATATCAATATCTTCCAGCAGGCTGGGATGCAGCCCCCATCCAGTTCCAAATACAATACAGAACTCTTGCTTGTCTTGCCTGATGCGATCGCGTAATTGGGCAAAGCTGATGTGATTTGCAAGCGGTTTAGCCGATGTGGCAACAAACACGGGTTCGCGCCCTGTTGCCGCAGCAGTGTCCTCGCTAATCTGGCTGAGGTCGTCCACCAGCATAACGAGTTCAACCGCCGCCTGACGCGTTGGATTATACTGGGCACCAAATCCCTCTTTCCAGTGATGAATGATGCGACGAGCAAACCACTTCTGAGCCTGAATCGGGTTGACAAGATAGAACCGCCAGACGCCAAAGGTCTTTCCCGTACGGGAGAGATCATGAATGTCAAAGTTCGTGATCGAGGTTGCAACCAGGCGGCTGTTTTTGTCGAGTACCGGATAATGAACCAACGCAATCGAGACACCCATCATTTGCGTCTCAGCTCTGCGAGCCACTTGTGATCCTGCTCGGACAGCTGAGCCTTCTTAATCAGATCTGGACGGACACGCCATGTGCGCTCCAAGGCCTTACGGCATCGCCACTCAGCAATCTTCTGGTGGTTGCCAGACAACAGGACATCGGGCACACGCATGCCTCGAAATTCTTCCGGCCGTGTATAGTGCGGCCAATCCAGAAGCCCCGTTGAGAACGAATCGTTCTTCCACGACGTTTCATTGTGCAGGGCGCCTGGTAGCAGCCGTACCAAAGAATCAATCAGCACCATTGCAGGGAGCTCGCCGCCGCTGAGCACATAGTCGCCTATAGAAATTTCCCGGTCAATAAGGCTTTCGCGAATGCGCTCGTCAATTCCTTCGTAATGACCACACACGAGCACAAGATTGTCATACTGTGTAAGTTCCATTGCAATCTCTTGCGTATATGGCTCGCCCTGCGGGCTGAGGTAAACGGTGACACACTTGGTTCCTTGCGATCCCTGACGTGCGGCTTCAATCGCAGCGGCCAGAGGTTCGGGTTTCATCACCATGCCTCCACCACCGCCGTAAGGATAATCATCAGTTACCTTGTGCTTGTCTGCCGCAAAGTCGCGGGTATTAATAAGGCGAATCTCAACCAGATTTCGCTCGCAGGCCCGTTTGACAATGCTTGAATCAAATGGGCCAACGAACATTTCCGGAAACAGGGTAACAATGCTAATGCGCATGAGGTTATTCGACTCCCAGATTTGCGCCACCAAAATAACCCCTAGGAACCTTGTGTCTCCATATTTTTAAGGCAGTTCATCGATTCCTTTAGGGAGCTGAACATTCATGGTGCCGCTTTCAAGCGACACTTCACATACGATTTCCTTCACGGCCGGCACCAGGATCTCCCGTGATCCCTTTTTTACCACAAGGATATCCTGAGCAGAACCGTAGAGGATCGTACTCACCACGCCAATTTCTTCATGCGTCGAGGCGTCAATCATACGTAGGCCAATAAGCTGGTCGCTATAGTAGTGATCAGGCGGAAGATCCCAACGATCTTTCTCTTGTACATAGACACTTTTGCCCGCTAGAGCTTTGGCATCTTCGATAGAATTACATTCGGCGATTTTAAGGATCGCGAACTGATTGTGGACTCGCATATTCTGTAGGGTCACGCATTGCAGGACGGATGTATGGAGATCATGAACAAAGAGTTTATCAGTCCCAAGCTGCAAGAGCTCATTAGCAGAATTGGTTGCAGGAAGCAGCCGGAGCTCGCCACGGTTTCCCTGCGGACGAAGAACCTTTCCAATCAGGACAAAGTCTGTATTCAGCTGGTCTGCTGGGCAATTCAATTGACTATTCAACAATCTGCAGAAGAGATTTTTTCTTAAGCTTTGTCGCGGCTGCACTGAGAATTTTGCGCATTGCCTTTGCGGTCTGTCCACCTTTACCAATCACCTTTCCCACGTCGTCTGGTGCGACCTTCAGCTCGAGAATAATGCTGTTTTCGCCCTCCACAACGTTTACTTCTACTTTCTCGGGATGATCCACCAGGGCTTCAGCCATGTACTGGACGAGCTTTTTCATTGCAAGATTCCTCCTGTCTGAAGTCTGCGTCTCTGTAAGGTAACTTCTGTGTCATGACTCACGGTACATGTATGTCAAAATGAACTGGTTTTCCACTCTGCGTTATTCTGAGCAATTCTTTATGTACCTGTCTTCTTTCCAGTTGCTTTCGACTCATGATAGCGTTTCATTATACCCAGTTGCCGGAACAGCGAGCGTACCGTCTCTGACGGAAGTGCTCCTTTACTTAGCCAGTGAAGGGCCCTCGTCTCGTCAATTCTGATATGGGGCTCCTGTTTAAGAGGGTGATAGATGCCAAGGATTTCAATAAATCGTCCATCCCTCGGGGCTCTGGAATCCGCCACAACGAGGCGGTAGTAAGGACTATTGCGTCGTCCAACCCGCGCCAACCGGATCTTTACCGCCATTTGATCACCTCCCTTTTGCGCTTGGGTGCGGCGCCCTGTTACGCCAGGTCACCGGCAAGTGGCTCATTCATTTTGCCTGGTTATTGATACAGGCTTTTGTGTTCAATCGCGCTTAAGCCGCCTAGCGGTGCTTTGGCTTTTTCTTGCGAAACGGTCCGAATCCCGGATCTCCCCCGCGGAACATCTGCTTCATCATTCGCTTTGCTTCATTAAATTGCTTGATCAGCTGATTAACATTCTGGACGGAGTTGCCACTGCCTTGAGCGATCCTGCGGCGGCGAGTGCCATTAAGTATTTCGGGATCCTCTCGCTCCTCAGGTGTCATGGAGAGAATCATCGCTTCAATGGAGGCAAACTCACGATCGTCAAACTGCATGTCCTTTACCTGCCGGCCCAGACCAGGGATCATGCCGACCAGGTCTTTCAAGGAGCCCATTTTGCGAACCTGCTGCATCTGGTCAACAAAATCCTGGAAGGTGAAGGTCTGTTTGCGAATTTTGCGCTCCATCTCGCGCGCCTGTTTCTCATCAAACGTCACCTGGGCTTTCTCCACCAGTGTAAGCACGTCTCCCATGCCCAGAATACGTGAGACAAGCCGGTCGGCGTGGAATTCCTCCAGATCGCCGAGCTTCTCCCCTACTCCAATGAAAACAATAGGCTTTTGCGTTACAGCCTTAATGGAAAGCGCGGCCCCGCCACGGGCATCACCGTCGAGCTTCGTGAGGCAGACTCCATCAATCCCTACCTGTTCGTTAAACGCAGAGGCGCTGTTCACAGCATCCTGCCC
>CAZVVA010000190.1:0-7035 GCA_964630455.1 uncultured Candidatus Sumerlaeota bacterium | reverse complement strand
TCACTCAGGGTCCTCAGGATGAGCAGTCGGCGTTATAGAAAACTCCCCGACTGCTTATATAAATAGTGCGCAAAAATGGGGGAAACCCCCTCGCTGTAAGTGAGAAAGGACCAAGGCGGGATAATATAGCTCAATGGTCCTTTTTTATTGGCCAATTGGGTGTTGCCAGTTTGACACTGGCACAGGGAATGTTTTAAGCCTTTGGTGGGCCGATAAGCTCCTGGAGAACCTTCGGAATATCGCTAAGATTCATCACCGGGTGGGCGCCGGCTTCTTCGAGAGCCTTAAGTTTCGTCTGAGCGGTACCCATCTCACCCTCAATAATCGCGCCAGCGTGCCCCATTCGTTTTCCAACAGGGGCGTATCGCCCTCCAACAATCGCCAGAATTGGTTTCCGTATCTGCCGGATAATCGGTGCAGCGCTTTCTTCATACACGCCCCCGATCTCACCCACGAGAATGACAGCGTCGGTTTCTGGATCCTCATCAAACAGTGGTAAGATCTCAGCAAACGTGGATCCGAGGATAGGATCACCCCCCAGGCCCACACACGTGCGCTCGCCATAACCTGAGCGCGTAAGCGTATCTGCCACGTAGTACGTCATTGAGCCCGAGCGCGACACGCTTCCTACGCGTCCCTTCTTAAAGGCAATTGGAGGAATAATGCCAACATTCGCCTCATCCGGGCTGATAATCCCTGCTGTATTCCCGCCAATGACCATTGTGCCATGAGCTTTTGCATATTTGCGAATGCGGATCATATCATGAATCGGTATATGCTCGGGAACTACCACAACCAGCTTGATTCCGGCCCGAATTGCCTCAACTGTGCTATCCAGCACAAATCGCGCAGGCAGGAAAAGAACCGAGACGTCCGCCTGATGCCGCTCCACACATTCGCGCACCGTATCGTAGACCGGAATGCCATTAACCGTAGTACCACCTTTGCCGGGTGAGGTTCCTGCTACGATATTCGTCCTGCACTTGAGCATTTGACTGGTATGGAAATCACCCGACTTCCCCGTGATCCCCTGAACAACAACCCGGCTGCGTTTGGTGACCAGAATGGCCATCAGTCTGTTTTCCTTTCCTCGCCTCTGGCCAGTTCCACAGCGCGCTTGGCCACGTACTCAATCGGTGTTTCAATTCCGTAAATTTCTATCTTATCAAACAGGTGAGGATTCTGCTTGCGCTCTTCCTCGAAAATCCGCAGGCCCTCTTCCCACATATTTCCCGTCATCCGCATGGCAATGGGCTTGGTCAGCTTGCCAGTTTTGAGAAATAGGATCACTCCCTTGGCGAAATCGTCGCACCGTGAGACTCCACCAAACCGCGCTCCGAAAATGGCCTTTACGCCTGGATTCTCCTCCAGCAGCATAAGCATCTTGGCAATTCGCTCGGGGCTAGGCCCACCACCAGAATCCATGAAGTTAGCCGGTCGTCCTCCCAGATCAATGATCAAATCATTCCCTGCAATCCCGAATCCCGCACCTCCGGGAAACATGCCGATATCTCCTTCGAGATCCAGGTAAGGGATGCTCGCTTCACGTGCCTGCTTTTCGCGATCTGTCATCTCGCCCTCTTCGTGGCGATCCTCTACACCTAACTTCTGAAGCTGGCCTTGCCGGAACAGGGCGTCCTCATCAATACTAATGCGGGCATCTGCTGCCACAAGGCTTCCATCCTGCAGCTGAGCCAGGGGATTAACCTCCACGAGCTTCGCATCGTAACGATAAAAAATATCCAGCACTGTCTTTGCGATCTTCCCCACAGTCTGTAAAGCTTTTTCGGAGAATCCAATCTGCTTCGCAAAGGCAATTCCGTCGTGAGAGAAAAACGTCTCGTCAATATTGCGCGAAAACTTCACGATCCGTTCAGGGGAACGTCGTGCAATCTCTTCAATTTCCACGCCACCTTCCTCACAACCGATGAGAACGACCTTGTAATTTACCCTGTCAATGGTCACGCCAATGTAAAGCTCTTTAGCAATATCCAGTGCTTGCTCCACATATACACTCTTCACCGGGTAGCCCTTGATTGTAGCGGCCAGCAGGCTTCCGGCCTTCTCTGCAGCCTCTTGAGGCGAGGCGGCGATCAGGATGCCACCAGCCTTCCCGCGGCCACCAGAAAGAATTTGCGCCTTCAGAACCACTCGCTCCCCAATCCGTTCTGCGCAGCGCATCACTTCCTCTACCGACCGCGCTAGAAATCCTTTGGGAATTGGAATTCCATGCTCAGCAAACAGTTGCTTCGCTTCGTATTCGTAGAGACGCATTTCTCGTCACCTTCTGTCTGAACCGGGTGGACTCACTGGAACAGATTCTCCTCCCGACACTTGACTATACACTTGTTAATTCACCGATCGCACTGTCAATGCAGTCAACGGAGAAATCGGCCTGCTCTTTCGTAATAATCAATGGAGGAGCAAAGCGGACGCTGTTTGGCCCGCACCCGAGAATTAGCAAACCTCGTTTGAAACAGCCCATCAGAATCTTGTCTCGAAGCTCGGGGCTTGCATTCTTTGTTTTCTTGTCAGTCACAATCTCCATGCCAATCATGAGGCCCAGACCCCGAACATCACCCACGCACCCGTATTTGTCAACCAGTCGCTCGAGTCGGCTCTTCAGGTGTTCTCCAATCTTAGCAGCGTTAGCCATGAGTTGACTTTCAACCAGGTCAAGCGTCTTCAATGCGGCCGCGCAGCAGACCGGATTACCTCCGAATGTGGTGGCGTGAGAACCGTACTCCCAGTTCATGACGTTCTCCGAGGCAATAATCGCACCTAGAGGCATGCCTGAGGCAATGCCCTTTGCAATACAGATAATATCCGGCATTATCTCAAAATGCTCTGAAGCAAACATTTTGCCCGTTCGCCCCATGCCACTTTGAACTTCATCAGCCACCAGCAGAATTCCATGCCTGCTGCACAGCTCGCGCAGGCCCTGCAAGAATTCTTTCGGCGGTAGGAGGTACCCACCCTCGCCCTGAATCGGTTCAACAAAGATGGCTGCGACGTTCTCCGGGTCTACGGTCCTGGTGAATACCGACTCGCTAAGAAATTTCAGACAAGCCATGTCGCACGATCCATATACGAGATTATACCGACAGCGATAGCAGTTGGCGTATGGGACGTGAACCACCCCGGGAACTAAAGGATTAAAGCCCCGTTTCTGAACGACTTTACTCGCTGTCAGGCTGAGCGCTCCCATGGTACGGCCGTGAAACGCTCCAAGGAAGGCGATCATCTGGGTTCTCCGCGTATGATAGCGCGCAAGTTTGAACGCAGCCTCCACGGCCTCAGCACCGGAATTGGTGAAAAAAACTTTCTTATTCCCCTTGATTGGAGCCAGACCCACCAGCCTCTCTGCAAGCGCCACCTGAATTTCGTAATAAAAATCCGTTCCTGACATGTGCAGAAACTTTCCCGCCTGCTCGTGCATCGCCTTGACCACAGCAGGGTGGCTGTGCCCTGTGGCACACACCGCAATGCCCGCACTGAAGTCCAAAAAAGCGTTTCCGTCAGGATCCGTGACCATCGCTCCATCGCCGTGAGCTATGACAAATGGATGATCGCGAGTATAGGACGGCGACATGTAGCGCTGGTCCTTCTCAATGACGGCTCGCGTCTTTGGTCCGGGAAGTTCAGTGACAATCTTGGGTAGCATATCAGCTCCTTCCTTTTTGCTTTCCTGGCCCGTTGCCGGGCTCAGTATTCAGTCCCCATTCAGCATCTCCAGGAGAGACGTCTTAGCCTACAGCATAGGCACGCCTACGTATCAATTTGAGCGCGCTGGAGCTTGCCGCTGAAATCCACGTAAATTGACTTCCATTCAGTATAGGTATCCAGCACCGTGTGGCTCGACTCGCGGTGCCCATTGCCTGTATTCTTCATTCCGCCAAAGGGAAGCTGAATTTCAGCTCCGATTGTCGGCCCATTGATATACGTGATCCCGGCTTCAATATCGCGCATAGCCTTAAATGCTGCGTTCACGTCTTGCGTATAGATAGAAGAGGAGAGCCCGTAGCTGCTATCGTTCAAGGTCTCAATTGCCTCGTCCAGGCTCTCTACTTCCAGAGCCACAACCACAGGGCCAAAGATCTCCTCCTTAGCAATGCGCATGCCCCTGGTGACGTTGACAAATACAGTGGGCTTGTAGAAAAATCCCCTGTCGTAATCTCCTCCAGTCAGAAATTCACCGCCACACAGCATTGTTGCCTTATCTTCTTCCCTGCCGATTTTGACGTATTTATGAACAATGTCGCGCTGGCCCGCATTTACGAGTGGACCCACCTGAACCGATTCATCCAGGCCGTTTCCAATGCGCAGCTTCTGCGCCTTGTCAACGAACTGTTCGACGAATCTCTTGGAAATCTTCTTGTGCAGGATCAGACGCGAGGTAGCGGTGCAGCGCTGGCCAGTGGTGCCAAATGCGCCCCAAAGCGCACCTTCCAGTGCCAGTTCAAGGTTCGCATCATCCATGACAATCTCAGCGTTTTTCCCGCCAAGTTCAAGCGACAGGCGTTTAAGCTGTGCGCCGCATTTTTCGCCAATGATCCGCCCCACCCCAGAGGACCCCGTAAACCCGATAAGCTGGATGCCCGGATGTTCTACCATTGGCATGCCAACTGTTTTTCCGGTCCCATGAACCAGGTTAATGGCCCCCTCGTGCACACCAGCTTCAAGGAGGATTTCAACGAATTTCACCGCCGTAGCCGGTGTGTCGCTCGCCGGCTTAAAAACAACTGTATTCCCACACATGAGCGCCGGAAAAATCTTCCATGTTGGAATAGCCATAGGGAAATTCCAGGGTGTTATGACCCCGCACACGCCTACGGGACAGCGAATAGACATACCAAGTTTATTCGGCAACTCGCATGGAACCGTGTCGCCAAACAGACGGCGCCCTTCGCCAGCAGCATAGTAAGCCGTATCAATGCCTTCCTGCACGTCGCCGCGTGTTTCAATCAGGATCTTGCCCATTTCGCGGGTCATCAACCTGGCGATGTCCTCTTTCCGTTCAACCAGCAAATCGCCCCCACGCTTTATGATCTCGCCACGCTTCGGCGCAGGAACAAGACTCCACTTACGAAATGCCCCCCGCGCCGCTGAAACCGCAGCATCTACCTCCTCTTTGCCCGAAGCAGGAAATTCCCCCACAATATCCCGTGTGTCTGCTGGATTGATGTTCTTGAATGTACCCAGTGATCCCGTAGATATCCATTTCCCAGCAATGTGATTTCTATATTTCTCCACCATGAAATGCCTCCTTTTTTTTAGTGCCCTAACTCAGGGCCCGTAAAATTTCTTATTCCTGTTGACGGAGAATGCGTACGAAGCTAGTATTTTTAGTAAATGAAAAACGGCATTTGTCAAATAAAATCCGTATTCTGTATAATTTGATCTGGAGATCTATACCACAATGCATCCGTTTGTTGCAAGAATCAAACAGGCCATCATATCTCACTCGCTCTTTCGGCCAGGCAGTCGGCTCCTGGTCGGAGTCTCGGGTGGGGGAGACTCGGTGGCCCTGGTTCACGTGCTCCATGAGCTTGCCCGCGAGTGGCGACTCCACCTCAGGCTGCTTCACGTCAATCACTCCTTGCGCGGTGCAGAATCAGACGCTGACGAGCGCTTTGTAAAGGCTCTGGCCAAGCAGCTCTCACTGCCTGTAATCTGCGAGCGACTCAAGCTGCAGGTCTCACAGCGGGTTTCCCACACCTCCCTGGAAGAGCGATGTCGCCAGGAGCGCTACCGCTGCTATCTGAAATACGCCAGGCGTTACCGCGTTGATGGCATTGTCCTGGGTCATCATAAGGACGATCTCGCGGAAACCGTGCTGATGCGCATGCTGCGTGGTGCTGGCCCTCATGGACTGCACGGTTTCCTACCTAAATCCTCGTATGAGGGACAAATCGTTCTACGCCCGTTCTATGACGTTACACGACGCGAAATTCGCGACTTTCTCGCGTCACACGATATTTCCTGGCGCGAGGACTCGAGCAATAGCAACATGCGCTTTTTGCGCAATAAGGTGCGAGCCAAACTCATCCCATTTTTGCAAAAGGAGTTCAACCCGGGTATTGTCAATACCCTCGCCCGCACAGCCCAACTCATGAGGATTGAAGATCAGTACCTCGAAGCCCAGGCGAAGCAGATGTTTAACGAACATGTCATGCGCGGCGCCAAGAATGTCCTCTGCCTTCCTGTAAAAGTGCTGCAATCTGCTGATCCCGCGCTTCGCCAGCGCCTCCTCCGTCTGGCCTTTATCGAGATTAGCGGCCAGCCCTACGGCCCAGAATACACCCAGGTCGAGATGCTCAGCCAGGCGATCCAAGCCCAGCAAGCGGGTCAGCTGATCAAGTGTGCTCACAACATATTCGTCTATGTATCATATTATCACATCATCGTCGCGCGCCTCAGGGTTCCTCGGCAGATACACAAACAGGTTCTTCTGGGTAAACTATTTGAATTGCTCAAGCAGAATATGCTGCTCGAGACGGTGCAGCCTCTGCTCTCATCACGAACACGAACGATACCTATCCAGCGGTCTGCGTTTCACCGGCTTAACAAGCCTATTGTGCACAAGCTGAATGGCTGGCAGATCAGCATGAAGCGTGTCCGTGCCACAGTATCCCTGCGTCAAAGAATTTGCCGCCAGGCTAACACAACACCACTGATCCAGTACTACGATATTGCTGAACTCGATTTCCCGCTCCTGATCCGCAGCCGCAGAGCCGGAGACCGTTTTCAGCCATTTGGCGGCGCGGGAACACAACGTCTCAAGCAATTCCTTATTGATATGAAGATTCCGCTTTATCTGCGCGACTACGTTCCATTGCTATGCGACAATCAGCAGATCTTATGGGTCATTGGCGTACGCCGGGGCGATACGGCTCGTATTGGACCTGGTTCAAAGCATGCAATTCGCGTTGAGCTTTCTCGCCTCGAGAAAAAGCGCGCATATAAAAAAAACCCAGGCATGTAGGGGGCAATTCATGACTTGTGCGCCTCCGGGGCAATTGCCCCTACAAAATC
>CAZVVA010000189.1:0-7119 GCA_964630455.1 uncultured Candidatus Sumerlaeota bacterium | reverse complement strand
TTTATATTGTGTTGCGCGCAAATAAAAAGCGCGCCCAGGAGGATTTGAACCCCCAACCTACAGATCCGTAGTCTGCCGCTCTATCCAATTGAGCTATGGGCGCAGGAATGAAAAATTGTGAATTTTTTTAGGATATGCTTACGATTCTATTCTCTTTATTTACCGCATGCTGGTCTGGTGTGTCAAATAAAAAACCGAATCACTTTTTCAGCATTCTGCGAAGAAATGCGCCGACGCACCCACAAAATCTCCTCATGGCAGGAGTAGGAACGGCCGATACGAGAACGTGAAAATGTACTTTATGACGCCGTGAGTGCTAGGAGATGGGTCGTTTCCCTCATGCCGTAGTCTTAGCGTTATTGTTTGACAAGTGGGCTACCCTGATATAAAAAGTCCTGATCTCTACGCACGACAGGAACGCCAATGATAAAAATTCTTTCTGTTCTCGGCACACGTCCTGAGGCAATCAAACTTGCGCCCGTGGTCCGGGCAATTGCTGAACACTCCGATCTCTTCGAACACCGCCTGTGTGTAACTGCCCAGCACCGGGAAATGCTGGATCAGGTTCTGAATGCTTTGGAAATCAAGCCCGATTATGATCTCCAGACTATGCAGCCTGGTCAGAACTTGTTTCTGCTCACTCAGAATATCCTATCGGCGCTGAGTATGCTGCTTGAGCGAGAGCAGCCGGATCTGCTGATTGTCCAGGGCGATACGACGACGACGTTTGTCGCGAGTCTGGCTGCATTTTATCTCCAGATTCCGATTGCCCACGTGGAAGCAGGCCTGCGCACGCACAATAAGTTCGCCCCATTTCCCGAAGAGATAAATCGTGTTCTTACGACTCATCTTGCAGATTTCCATTTCGTACCAACCGAGCGCGCACGCAAGGAGTTGATTAACGAAGGGATCAACGTGACGCGTATCTTCGTTGTGGGAAACACCGTAATTGACGCTCTGTTAATGACGCTGGAAAAGGTGCGGAGCCAGCCGATCAGTATTCCAGGTATTCCCGCCAACGTGCTCAACAATCGCCGGATTCTTTTGGTAACAGCTCATAGACGGGAAAGTTTTGGCGAGGGCCTTCGCCACATTTGCCAGGCCCTGAAAACCATTGCCCGTCGCCACAGCGACGTGGAACTGATTTATCCCGTGCACCTCAATCCTAATGTCCACGATCCGGTCTTTCGCATCCTGAGCAACCATCCGAATGTTCATCTGATTGAACCTCTAGAGTATCATGAATTTGTGTGGCTGATGGATAAGTGTTACATGATCATGACGGATTCCGGAGGCATTCAGGAAGAAGCCACGGCTCTTGGAAAGCCAACGCTCGTGATGCGGGAGCACAGCGAACGGCCGGAAGCAATCCAGGCCGGAACCGTGAAGCTGGTCGGCGCCGACAAACAAAAAATCATTGAGGAAACCGACCGGCTTCTCAGTGATCCTGTGGCATACCAGAAGATGAGCAAAATAAGCTACCCCTTTGGAGAAGGTCGCGCAGCCAAGCGCATTGTTGAGATCCTCATTCACCAATTCACTGAAGAGTAATTCCCACAATATTGCCATGTAATCCAAACTTTGCCGGGCTGGTCGGCCTGGCACGCAGATGACGAAACTCGGGTGGGCAGAGGCGTTGAAGAACGAAAAGAGCGCAAGACGGCGATTTCTCGCTCCAGGATTGTCTATTCTGCTGCCAATCGTTATTACCCTGTTCGCAGGAGGGCTTCGGTTCTACAAACTTGGCAGCAAGAGCCTGTGGCTCGACGAAATCATCACTGCTGAGGTTTCGATCAAGGGCCTGGGCAATATCATCAAATTCTCAATCACTGATACCGGCCCGCTTCCTCTCTCATATCTCTTCGAGTACTTCTCGCAGCTCTTCGGCAGAAGCGAATTTCTTGTGCGGCTTCCCAGTGCGCTGTTTGGTATTGGCGCGATTCTTCTAGTATACATGCTGGGCCAGCGCCTGTTTCACTCAACAAGGGCTGGCGCCGCTGCCGCTGTGCTGTTGACTTTCTCCGCGTTTCATCACTACTACTCGCAGGAGGCTCGGGGATACGCTCTCTATGCGTTTCTTGCGATGCTCAGCGTCTGGTTGCTCCAATCGGCACTAGAGAAACGCCATTGGAAATCATGGATCATCTACGGTGTCTGCTGCGCTCTGCTGGTCTATACCACCTACTTTGGCGTGTTCATTATCGTCGCTAATCTGATCTACGGACTGTTGTTGATCCTTAGAAAAAGCAGGAGCGGCAACGGGGAGCCAACGGCAAAACCCGGTGTACTGGCCCTACTGCTTGTCACACTAGTTGTCGGCATTATGATGATTCCGTGGGTGGTGCTCAACTATCCGGTGCACCAGGCTTATGGAGCAGGGAAAAGTCCTTATTCGCTGACACAAATGGCACACTATCTTTACACGACTCTGGTGCAATTCAGCAATGGGGCGAAAAGCCTGCTTATCGCCATGGTGGGTGTTGCGACGATTGGCGCAGCGCTGCACAGAGAGGCCCGGCAGAATCTGTTCTATATATACGTTATTCTGGTTTTTCTGCTGCCGCTGGCAGTGATTTACCTCACCCAGGCAGGTCATTTCCTCTCGTCGCGCTACCTGATTGCAGCGCTCCCATTCACGCTGCTCCTGGCTGCGGCTGGACTGGAGCGGATTGGCGAACTCATTGCGCGAATTCCCGGCAGGGCTGTTCCGCAGCAATTGGCACATCATTTCGGCCTGGGAATCGTGTGCGGCCTTTGCCTTGTCTACCTGCTACCAGGGATTGCGAAAATACGTCAAACGATCGGCCCGGAGAAGCAGAACTGGAAAGCTGCCTGCCGCTACGTTGCAGAACATGCACGCCCTGATGAGCTCATTATTGGAGGAATCAATCTTGGCCCCCTTTGTGTATATCACTACATTGATCCTGCGTTGCGTCCTTCTGTGGTTCTCGGAGCGTATTCTATTGATAATGTAAACTCGCTGCTCAAGCCTGGGCAGCGAACGTGGTACCTCACCGCATACTACGATAGTGATCAGGGTGTGCAGTTACATCGGTGGATCGGAAAGTATTTTGCTGAACAATCTATGTATCCCGGCACTGCCGGCAACGTGTATGTCTTCTTGCAATCAGCCACGCCGCAATAGCTAGTAGCAGGGGCGTTCAATTGAACGCCTCTACTGGCTTCATCATGTGCAAGAGCGTGCCGCTGCCTGCAAAACCTATTGACACTTGAAAAGCGCTTATGGCAAAAACCTAAAGACTGTCATATCTGCTTGAGACATGCTTGTGCGGAAACGTTCCGCTAGTTTTGAATAATCACATTTGAGAACTGTGTGGACGATTTGTTAGTTATTTCTTGAAAGCGCTTGTATTCAGGGCTGAAACAATGAGCACCACCAATCAATCTTCCATGATCAAATTAGGAATAATCGGCTGCGGCTACTGGGGGCCAAACGTCATCCGTAACTTTGCTGCCCTGGATGACGTTGAGGTGAAATATATCTGTGACCTTGACCAGGACAAGCTTGCTCGGCTGAAACGGAGATATCCCCAGGCCAAGCTTGTTACTGACTATCGCGAGATTCTTCAGGATAAGGGCGTTGACGCAGTTGCCATAGTCGTTCCGGTGCAGTTGCACTACGCCATTACGAAGGATAGTCTGACTGCGGGAAAGCACACTTTTGTCGAAAAACCCCTTGCCTTCAAAAGCAGCGATGCTCAAGAACTGATCAATCTAGCGGAGCGTCAGGGCCGCATTCTTATGGTAGGCCACACGTTTCTCTACAATTCCGCAGTGCGCTACTTAAAGCAGTACATCAGTGCGGGCGAATGCGGCCGCATCTTTTATATTTATTCTAACCGCGTGAATCTTGGACGATTGCGTCGCGACATTAACGCCTTCTGGAGCATTGCGCCGCACGATATCTCGATCTTTATTCACCTGCTGGAGACTGATCCTACATCCGTGTCTGCATTTGGTTCGAGTCATTTGCATCGCGGCATTGCCGATGTAGTATTCGCCGTGCTGAAATTTCCCGAGAATGTGACTGCGCATGTTCATGCCAGCTGGCTTGATCCGGTGAAGGAACGCCGCATGACGATCGTCGGCAGTAAAAAGATGATCGTCTATGATGACATTGACAGTGAGGCACGCGTGAAAATCTATGACAAGGGAGCGGAGATGCAGGAGCTCCCGCGAACGTATGGAGAATATCAATATCGGCTGCGTGCAGGGGATATTTTCATCCCTAAAATTGATTTCCACGAACCGCTTGCCGCTGAATGTCAGCACTTCATCCATTGCGTGCGCACTGGCACGACACCGTTGACCGACGGCCTCGCCGGCCTGCGCGTGGTGCGCGTATGCGAGGCTGTTGACCGCTCAATGGAATCCGGCGGACTCCCTGTGGAACTTGACTAGCTACACAATGTATAAGACATTTCAAAATGTAGAAATAGGGCCTGGCGCACAGATTGGCGATTACGCCATGATCGGTGTTCCTCCACGGGGACGCAAAGAGGGCGATCTTGTAACCCGCATTGGGAAAAATGCGCTCATCCGTTCCCATACGGTGATCTACGCCGGGAATTGCATTGGCGACAACTTTGAGACTGGCCACCACGTTATGGTACGTGAAGAAAATAGAATCGGCGACCAGGTGAGCATCGGAACGCTATCGGTTGTGGAGCATCACGTAACCATTGCAGATGGCGTGCGCATTCATACCCAGGCGTTTGTGCCCGAATACACGGTGCTGGAGGAGGGGTGCTGGCTCGGACCGAATTGCGTGCTGACCAACGTACTACATCCCCTCTGTCCCAAGGCAAAGGAATGTGTAAAAGGTCCGATAATTAAACGCGGAGCAAAAATTGGCGCAAACGCAACGATCTCGCCGAATGTAACCGTTGGCGAGATGGCTGTGGTTGGCTCGGGTGCGGTGGTTGTTGCAGACGTGCCAGCGCGCGCCGTTGTGGCGGGCAATCCGGCCCATATCATTAAAACCATTGACGAGCTAACCTGCCCATTTAATCTTATAGATAATCCTTACTCTTGACCGCTGAATGGCATAGCCAATGGCAATTCCCCTGATAGACCTCAAGGCGCAATACGTTGGGATAAGGGATGAAATTGACGCGGCAATACGACGTGTCCTGGAGTCCACTCAGTTTGTCCTGGGGCCGGAAGTTGAGCAATTTGAGCAGGAATTCGCTCGCTTCTGCGGCACTTCCCACGCCGTTGGCACCAGCTCAGGCACCTCAGCACTGCACCTGGCATTGCTGGCTTGCGGCGTCCAGCCCGGCCATGAGGTCATCACTGTCTCCTATACTTTCATTGCAGTCGCCGAAGCTATTTCCCACACTGGTGCAAAACCCGTATTCGTTGACATTGACCCGGAGACATACACTATTGACCCTGCAAAGATCGAACCAGCCATCACTCCGCGTACCAGCGCCATAATTGCCGTCCATCTTTACGGGCAATGTGTGGATATGGCCCCGATCCGGGAGCTAGCACGGCAGCATAATCTTACGGTCATTGAAGACGTGGCGCAGGCGCATGGAGCGGAGTACAAGGGACAGCGTGCAGGCGCAATCGGCGATATCGGGTGTTTCAGCTTCTATCCGGGCAAGAACCTCGGAGCGTACGGCGATGGTGGAATAATTGTCACCAACGATCCGGAAAAGGCAAGCATCGCAAGGTTGCTTCGCAATCATGGCCGGCGCACGAAGTACGAGCATCTGACTGAAGGGTATAATTACCGGCTTGATGCGCTCCAGGCAGCAGTATTGCGTGTGAAGCTAAAGCACCTGCCTGACTGGAACGAGCAGCGCCGCTCCGTTGCACATCGCTATAACGAGCTCCTGGCAGGCTTGCCGATTCAAACCCCTATCGAGCGCTCTAAGCACGTTTACCATCTCTACGTTATCAGATCCCCCCAGCGCGATGGGCTCGCTCAGTACTTGCGCGAGCACGAGATTCTAACCGGCATTCACTACCCTATTCCTCTTCACCTCCAGCCCGCTTACAGGAATCATTCCCAGGCAGGTGAAGGACGCTTTCCTGTAACTGAGCAATGCGCACGGGAGGTCCTTTCCCTGCCAATGTATCCCGAGCTGACTGACGAGCAAGTAGCGACCATTTGCGAAGCAATTAAACACTTCCACGCCAGCCCCTAGTTCTAGTACAGCGTTACACTTGAGATCATGGGTTATTCATCTCACTGGGAATCCATCCTAAATAGACTGTGCGATTGCCCCGTAGCACGGGCGTCCCGCCCGTGGAACATCATGGGCAAGATGCCCATGCTACAACAAAAAATCCTTTCCTTGCCAATGTATCCAGAGCTGACTGACGAGCAAGTAGCAACTATCTGCGAAGCCATAAAGCGCTTCTACGCCTCCATCTAATCCACGGCCACAAGCACAGAACCACGAAGAGCACGAAGTTCACGAAGAAATATCTTTCGCCGCCAATTCCTGATTGGGGGGCTGCAGCGGGAATTATCTTTTTAACTCCGGGAATCGAATGCAAAGTCCCGCCACGTTCAGGTCTCTACACGTAGCTTTTCATATATGTACAATCATCGCTAAATAAATACTATTTTGCTTGAAACGATAGATGGAGCTGCGCTATTTAAGAATGCGAGAGCGCTAATGTGGTTCGAAGAAATTGAAACTACGCCGCGCGAGCAGCTCAATGGCGGAAATCCGGGGACAGGTTAAGTAATAAAGGGGCCGGGGAGGAACAAGAGGGAGAAATCAGGAAGAACACCTACAACAAAGGGCGTCCGACAGGTGGGACGCATTTCATAGAAAAACTAGAAACGCTCGTCGGCCGTTGTCTGAAACGTCACAAACCGGGACGAAAAAGGGGAAATACATAACCCGTCCCCGTAATCCCCCGGGTGATTTGGCATAATCTACGCCGTAGGGAGAGGCATACAAAATGCAAGAATTCAGATTCGGTGAGTTACAGATGATTATTGTGGTTTGCACCATAATGTGTATCCTCTTTCCCTTATATCCAATGCATGCGCAAACTTTAGTTAGTGAAGGACCAATAGACATTGGGAGGCTTGGACCGGTTTCTGAAGTCGATTTTCGCTCTGACGGTAAG
>CAZVVA010000188.1:0-7180 GCA_964630455.1 uncultured Candidatus Sumerlaeota bacterium | reverse complement strand
TGAATGGCACAGTTGAAGGTCATGCATTTGCACAAAAATAAGGCCTTCAGTGGCTTTGGCTGTTTCTTTATTTATGCGAGAAGCAATAGAACGTCTCTCCTGCTGCTCTTGATTTTCATTGATAGCCTTACCGTGTGGTGGCAATATCTGCGGTTGGAGCGTCGTCGAAAAACGTTGCACACTGGCGTAGTAAGTGACTCATGCGCTCATCACGGCCCTAGCTCTCCTGAAAGAGGATTACAATGAAGAGGCGATGGTTTTGTCAAGCACTTCTTTGCGGACTGGTGATGCTGAGTACGCTGTCTTCGAGTCTGGGAGATCAAATCATAAAGACTGATGGGAAAGTGATCACTGGGGATATCATCTCGGACGACGGGAAGAACGTTGTTATCAAACAGGGTTCGGTACTGACGACGATCAGCCACCGGGACATTCTGACGATAGAGCGCAAGCCTGCGATTGCGGATGTGCTTGCACCAGCGCGTCAGGCTATGCAGCAAGAAGCATATCATCGGGCGATCACGCAGATCATCAAAGTGGTTTCAGAGAAGCCGACGGAGGCTGACCCTGCAAAGCGCCTTTTCACGCCAGCGGTCATCGAGTCCTTGAAACAGGCCCAGAATAACCTCGACCTCGGTAAGTCCGACCAGGCGCTTAATCAATTCCTCTTTCTCTGGGACGCGCTGAACAACCCGGTGGCAAAAGACAGCCTCTTTTTTGAGGATTTGACACCATGGTACGCCCTGCGCAACGACGTCAAAAACGGGCTCGCCGCGAGCTACTATGAGCGGGGCAAGCGCTCCGCGGAAAGCGGGCCATCGTATTTGGGTTCTGCGGAGCAGGATCTGTTGCAGGCGAAGGCATTGGTGAGGGGCAATACTGACGAGCAGTTCCGCATCCTGCTGGAGCTGGCCGCGGTGCAGCGCAAGCTTAAGAAGTGGGACAAGGCGTTGAAAAACCTGGAACACATTGCGACATTTGGTCTGGATATTAGCCAGCGCAACGAGGCTAATTCGCTGATCCCAGTTATAAAGACGGAACAAGCGCAACCGCCACAGCCCGCAATAACGCCTGTTCTCCCAACACCGACGCCGCTGATTATTTTCCAGCCAATTGCACACCTTCCGCGCGCGACGCCGCCACCACCGCCGCCTACTCCCCCGCCAAAGCAAGAACCGAAGTGGAAAGTCTACTACAACAAGGTTAAGGCGAGTCCGACATTTCAGCTCATCAGTGACATTCCCCGCCAGGTCGCCCATGGGGAATATCTTATCTTCATTCTGGGCATTCCGCTGGCCATAGTGGTAATCTGGATTCTGCCGTATCGGCTGATCAAGCGGCAAGCAGCGAAGGGCGACATTCTGGCTACACAATACCGCAGCTCAATCAAGATGTTCGGGCTTCCGGTGTACCTTGCCTACCTGGCACGGCAGATTAAGCTGCGAGGGCCAAAGAAGCGGTGTCCTTTTTGCAATCGAGCCATCGACGACATTAACGCCTATGCGGATATGAACTTCTATATCTGCCCGCATTGCCGGGAGAACATCACACCTATCTATGACCTGAGCGACTACGTCGATCATCTGGTCAAACAGCTGGAACGAGAGATCGTGCGGGGCAGAAAAGCTGGACGAGCGGGCGAGGCACTCGTTGAGAAGGATGCGATGTTGAAGCTGGTGCGGGCTCTGATTACGCTGGCTGCGCGGAAACGCGCGAGTGACCTGCACATTGAGCCGGAAATCGAAGGCATCAAGGTGCGCATCCGCGTTGACGGGATGCTTCACGAAATGATGAACCTGCCGCGTGCGCTGGCGAATTCCCTGGTGTCGGCGATCAAGGTAATGGCGAACCTCGACATCGCGGAAAAGCGCATTCCCCAGGATGGCAAATTTGATCTCTGGGTGGATAAGGCCGATATTGACATTCGCGCTTCCTCCAGCCCTGCGGCCATGGGGGAAAAGATCTCGCTTCGTCTGTTGGATTCAAAGAGCATCCAGGTGGATTCCACGAAGCTGGGCCTGGAGGGTGACAATCTCGAAAAATTTGAGCGTGCCATCCGTAAGCCGCACGGCATGATTCTGGCCATCGGGCCCTCGGGATGCGGGAAATCCACGACGCTCTACGTGGCGCTGAATACGATCAATACAGGGGAGAAGAATATCATTACTATTGAAGATCCGGTTGAGTATCGGATTAAAGGAGTGAATCAGCTGCAGGTTAATCCGACGGCGAACTTCACCTTTGCCACTGGGCTGCGCTCGATCCTGCGGCAGGATCCGGACGTGATCATGGTTGGCGAGATTCGCGACCGCGAGACCGCCGAAATTGGGGTAGATGCGGCAGTGACCGGGCACCTTGTCTTTTCAACACTCCATACAATAGACACAGCGAGCTCGTTTGCACGGCTCTGGGACCTGGGGGTCGAGTCCCGGCGCTTTGCGTCGGCTCTGATTGCTATGGTGGCACAGCGACTGATCCGCGTCAATTGTACCGAATGCAAGAAGCCCTACAAGCCGAAAAAGGCAGACCTGGATCTGCTGGGCATCTCCACGGCAGATAGAGACATTGTGTTCATGAAGGGCCATGGGTGTCAGGAGTGTAACAATACGGGGTTCTATGGCCGGCTGGGGATTTTCGAGATTCTCATGCCCGACGAAGGGATGCGTGAAATTCTTGAAACGAACGTCGCCACGTCGGTAATACGCGAGCTAGCACGAAAGAAGGGTATGCACACTTTGCGCGAGGAAGGGATTGTAAAAATCCTTCAGGGCCTGACCACTGTCGAAGAAGTCATCCGCGTCACATCGTGAGACGCTGAGCATAGCAATTAGGCGGGAAGCAATCGGTTGTAGGCCGTTACCTAAGAGTTTACTGCTTAACTCTCCACTGATCCCATAGGCGCTGAAAGCGGCTGACGTATAGCCGCTCGAAGAGCTCGATCTTTTGCGGTGCTTCCTCTTCAACGAATTGTCGCATCTTCTCAACTTCAATCGCGATATCAACCCATTGCATGTCGGAATGGAGAATCAAGTTGCAGATGCGGTTGGAGCTCCGTTTTAATCGGGTAGCCAAATCCACGATACTTCCCTACCCTTCTTTTCATTCCGCGGCTCAAGTGCTTAGCGTGCAGAAAACCGCTTGATGAGCGCGGGAATCACTTCATGCAGGTCACCCACAATGCCGTAGCTGGCGACCTTGAAAATAGGGGCTTGCGGATCTTTGTTTATGGCCACGATGACGTCGGACGATTGCATTCCGACAAGGTGCTGCACGGCTCCGGAGATACCACACGCGATGTAGAGTTTTGGACAGACGGTCTTGCCGGTTTGCCCCACCTGATGTGAATAGGGAATCCAGCCAGCATCCACTGTAGCGCGTGATGCGCCAACTGCACCTCCCAGGGTCTTGGCGAGCTCCTGGATCAGGCTAAAGTACTTTGGATCGCCGAGCCCGCGGCCACCGGAAACTATTATATCCGCCTCGGCGAGATTAACGGTTTCTTCGAGTTCTTCTACAGACGTAATGAAGCGTGTGCGACAGCGCTTTGCTTCGTCGGGCAGGGGTATCTGAACAATGTCACCACGGCGCTCGGACTGGCGCTTTGCGGGCTTCATGACTTTGTGGCGCACGGTGGCAATCTGCGGGCGATGATGGTACGTGGCAATGGTGGCGAAGATGCTGCCACCGAATGCCGGCCGCGTTTGCATCAGATGCTTGCTGGAATTTTCGATGGTGAGGCCGGTGCAGTCGGCGGTGAGTCCGGTCTGGAGTTTAACAGCTACTTGAGGTATGAATGAGCGCCCGATATTGGTTGCACCCGTGAGAATGACGTTCGGCTTGAACTGGCGTGCGAGGGCAGCCATGCAGGCGGAGTAGGTATCGTCTTGAAACACGGCAAGCGTCGGGTCGTCAATAGAGTAAACCTTGTCCACGTCGTAATAGAGCAGGGTTTCTGCTTCCTTGCGGATGCCGTCGCCCAGGATGACAGCACAGAGTTCTTCGCCGAGCGTTGCGGCGAGCTTCTTGCCTTCGCCGAGGAGTTCAAACGTCACGCTCTGGAGCACGCCTTTGCGCTGTTCCGCAAAGACCCATACACCAGCATATTCTTCAATTACACAAGGTTTGTGAGGCGCAGTAACCTTCTCTTCGACTTTGTGAATCGCATCTACGGGACAGACCTCGAGACAGGCATTGCACAGTGTACAATTATCGAGAATCACGGCCTTGTCTTCGCGCATCTCGATTGCATTGAAGGGACACGAAGGGAGGCATAGCTCGCAGCCGGTACAGGCATCGGCATCAATATAGATATTCATGGAATGATTTTGGCCTCCTTGAAACGCTGAAAGAGCTTTTCAGCTACTTCTTCAGGATCGCCCTCCAGGTGCTCGCCTGCCTTGCGAATGTCCGGGGTGAAAATTTTAATCACCTGTGTGGGCGAGCCTTTTAGCCCGATCCGCTCTTCCGAAACATCCAGATCGCTGCTGGTCCAGAGCGTTGGTTCGTATTTCTTGGCGCGCATCTGACCGCGCAGAGACGGCAGCCGTGGCTCGTTGATCTCTTTGACTACGGTAATCACAGCAGGCAGTGGAAGTTCGATGACGTCATAGCCGGTTTCCATCATCCGTTGGACGCGTATGGTCTGATCCGAGACTTCTTCGATCTTTTTCACAAAAGCCACAAAGGGTATCTGGAGACATTCGGCAATGCCGGGACCGACCTGGGCAGTGTCGCCGTCAATTGCCTGTTTGCCGCATATAATCAGGTCGTAGGCGCCGATTTTCCGGATAGTGCTGGCAAGTGCATAGGACGTCGCCAGAGTATCAGAGCCGGCAAAGGCGCGGTCGCTAATCAGGATGCCCTGATCCATACCCAGGGAAATGGCTTCGCGAAGGGCTTCTTTGGCCTGGGGCGGGCCCATGGTGATGACGGCGACCGTGCCGCCGAGTTTTTCGCGCAGGCGCAGACCTTCCTCCAGGGCATACATGTCGAAGGGATTTACAATACTCGGCACCCCTTCGCGAATCAGGGTGTTGGTTGATGGGTCAATCTTGACATCCGTAGTGTCAGGAACCTGTTTAATGCAGACGACGATCTTCATCGCAAATCCTCAGGTGTAGAGAATAGTCAGCAGTATGATCGAAGTGCTGCCACGAAATTTTCACCACTCGACTACTGAATTCCGGTATCAATCGAGAGACAAGGAGACCCTATCGCACGCAACCTCACTCCATTTAGCATAGCTTCAGTGTGCTCTTCTTTGCACCCGCTAAGCAAGGAGACCCTATCTCACGCAACTGAGTTAGATTTAGCAGGACTTCAGCCTGCTGCTCTTAGCACCCGCCTTCAGGCGGGGTGAAAAGGTGGTTGCATCAAAACCCCAAGCGCGCTTTAGCGTGGCTTCTCCGACTGACTTTAGTCATTCTCGTGCGTGCGCACTCTTCAAGATGCGTTCTGAATTCCTCTAAAACCTTATTAACAGTCCCTTTCTTGTGATGCTCTTTTTGGTTATCTACATAGCGGATCATTGATGGGAGATTCTTCTTTGCGAAGCTTACAATGCCATATCCCCTCTGCCATTGGAGAGTCCCAGCAGCAAACCGCTTATTGATTTCATGCGAACTACTTCCCTTTATTTTTCCGATGAAATCGCTCAAATGAACAAAGGGTTCCATTTGAAATAGCAAATGAACATGCGTTTCGGTGCCTCCAACCCTTTCAAAATGAATGCCTTTAACCTTTCGGCAATATTGCTCAAGCAATTCATGCAGAGAGGGTTCAATCTCGGGCTTGATCATGGGCTTGTCGTTATGACAGTGCCAGTTGAGATGCAGGTAGATTTCACTGAAGATGTGTCCTGATCCTTGCATGATCGCTAAAGCCTTTCGAGAAGCCACGCTAAAGCGCGCTTTAAGGATTCATCCTTCACTGAATTCACCCCAGCTAAAGCAGGGTGCAAAGAGCAGCCGGCTAAAGTCCGGCTAAGGGCTGTGCTAATATGAGCATAAACTTATTTATTGACTGGCAAAATGTCCAAACTCCAGGCACTGGCTTCCAACCGGTGTATATCAAGGTCAAGATGTCTATGTTACAACTTATTCGCCATTCCAAACATGATTGTGCACTAGTAGTCCGTCACAATAGAATTGATCGATATGCTCTTCGACAAGCTCAGAGTGAAGCATGAAAAATAGGGTACAGTCCACGCGCTCGTTCCTCGCTTGGGACAGTCCCCGATTTTCTACTCCTCATTTCAAATCTGATGGTGTACTAGCGTATGGGCACTATTTTTTCGAGCTCTCCTTAACGAGCGCAAGTGCAATGATAGTACGCTGAATTTGATTGGTACCTTCGTAGATCTGCGTAATTTTCGCGTCGCGCATGTATTTTTCCACGGGATAATCACGCATGTAGCCTGTCCCGCCGCACACCTGGATGGCATCAACAGTCACCTTCATAGCAACGTCGGAGGCGAAGACTTTGGCCATAGCAGCGATCTTCGCGGCGTCCTTAGCATCGGAATCAACGGCGCGAGCAGCGTGGTAAACAAGCAATCGCGCGGCTTCAATCTGCGTTGCCATATCAGCCAGCATGTGTTGTATGGCCTGAAAGCTGGAGATCGGCTGGCCGAACTGAACGCGATTCTTGGCAAACGCAACGGCTTCGTCGAGCGCTCCCTGGGCAATACCCACGGCCTGTGCGCCGATGCCCGGGCGTGCTTTATCGAGGGTGTTCATGGTTACGCGAAACCCGCGATTTTCTTTGTACAGCATGTCTGCGCGCGCGATCTTACAGTCTTCAAAATGCAGTTCGCACGTTGGGGAACAGCGAATGCCGAGTTTCTTTTCTTTCTTGCCAATGGTAAATCCCGGCGTATCACGCTCCACGATGAAAGCGCTGATGCCGCGTGCCCCGCGCTCGCGGTTGGTTGACGCAATGATCGTGAAGACATGGGCCTCGCTCGCATTGGTAATCCATTGCTTCGTACCGTTGAGGATGTAGGTATCGCCGTCGCGGACGGCAGTGGTTTCCACGGAACCGGCATCGCTGCCTGCATTAGGTTCAGTCAGACCAAAGGCAGCGAACATTTTCCCCGTAGCGAGCTGCGGCAGGTATTTCTTCTTCTGTTCTTCGGTTCCGTAAAGTAGAACAGGATACGCGCCGAGGACATTTGCAGCAT
>CAZVVA010000187.1:5950-7241 GCA_964630455.1 uncultured Candidatus Sumerlaeota bacterium | reverse complement strand
GTTCTTCTTCCTCCCAGACGCGCAGTTGTTCCCGGCGTTCGCGCTGTTTTCTAATGTAGGCGAGGATGAACAGAAGCGCCACGAGAAACCACAATACGGAGGTGCTTGTGAGAACGAGCAGCCAGTTCTTGAACGCACTGCCGAGCGAGCGCTGCCACGCCATTTCGAAGCTGTCGC
Source organism: uncultured Candidatus Sumerlaeota bacterium (assembly GCA_964630455.1). Taxonomy (GTDB): domain Bacteria; phylum Sumerlaeota; class Sumerlaeia; order MWCT01; family JAUWMI01; genus JAUWMI01. The sequence continues at coordinate 7,064 of CAZVVA010000187.1, read as the reverse complement.
GTAGCATGGGATCCCAGAGGCGCTCGATCAGGCGCGCGCCGAGTTTCGAGTCTGTCAGGTCGAGCAGGAAGCCATTGAGTCCCTCGTCGGCATAGGCGCGTTTGATCAGGAAGCCAATCATGGAATAGCTCTGGAGGTAGGCGAGGTGGAGCTGACGGCCGTCCTGAGGGAATGTGGCCACGAGCTGGCGAAATGGGATAAGCGTGCCGAAAATACGAGACCAGGTGAGGGTAAGCGAATCGCCGAACGACCATTGTCCAGCGAGATGCATGGCAAGGCCTTCGTCAGCCCAGCGCGGTAAACGTGCCGGAAGCCTGCGCCCGAGAAAGAGGTGTGCATATTCGTGAACGAGGGTCTGGCGGACTTGAGGTGCAGGAAGTGAATGGATCTTCTCGGCATTCAGGTATATTGTTAAGGCCTCGGGTAAGGCGGCGGCGACAATGCTTTCACTGGCGAAATTGGTGCGCGATTGAAATTCCCCTTGGGTGCGGCAAATGACGAGCCGGGTTTGCTCTCGAAATGAAACAGAGGTGCGTTTGAGAATCCGAATGCGCGCTTGCTCTGCCATTTCAAGCATGCCGCGAGCGAGCGGTTCGCTTGACGGCGGAAAGACGATGGTGAAGTTTTCCGACTCGAGCTCGCGTTGCTCTTGCGCGCCAAGGACACAAGTGCCCAGCATCCCTGCTGAGTGCAGAAGGGACAGGAGCCACAGGAACAACACTAGCCGGAGCAGTGGCGCATAATATTGTTTTCGGTTGATGAACATAAATAATCACGCTTGAGAAATTATTTGCAGGGCAGAAGCATTTGCCGCACTCTGCCGCTTACCATGCACACACAGGGGTTACTCTAACGAATCAGGATAGAGATTGTAAACAGGTTTTCGTCACGATGCGATCTGGAGACGCTCTCTTTATGCTCACACTGCACAAGGTATACTGCACAGGCAAGGATGCCTGTGCTACCAATTACAATGGGCGATGTAAGAGGAAATACGTGAACATGAAAAAATTAAAAACGGTAGAACAGGCTTCCAGCCTGTTATCAGCTTTTCGTCATGATGCGATCTGGAGACGCTCTCTTTATGCTCACACTGCACAAGGTATACTGCACA
>CAZVVA010000187.1:0-5850 GCA_964630455.1 uncultured Candidatus Sumerlaeota bacterium | reverse complement strand
GGCAAGGATGCCTGTGCCACCAATTACAATGGGCATGGTAGTACTCATAGCTTATAGATTTTAATAATAGGGCCTGAGGAGCGAAATTTTTCAGGTGCGAATTGACGTAAGAGGGTGGTCTGCCCGTCGAGGCGCTGATAGAAAGCCTTGACGTTTTCAAACCCTGTGCCGCGGTACTCAAAGAAGCGCTGATACGTGTAGCTGCTTGTGATCACGTGGGTGATGCCAGCGGCATGAAGTTCAGAGAGAGAGGGCACGGTTTGTTCCGGCGCTTTGCCGTCAATGATCAGGGCGGAAAAGGCGAGAAAATGCGCAGTGTATTGTGGGGCTCCTTCGTTGTAGCGAAGCGCTTTCGAGAAATAGAGGCCGCTTTCACCTGCTGCCTTTTGTTCCTCAGCCAGTGCGCGATATACCGCATCGCTAAACCGAATAGCAGGGTAATAGTGGAAGTAAAATGGGCCATCTATGAGCAGCGTGGCTGTTGCAGGGATGTTTTGTTCGATCCATTTCCCGCCTTGCACTCTGGTGTCAGTACCGAGGAGAGTGACGTCATAGGGAACAATTCGAGCTAGCTGCCACGCGACAATTGCAATGACCAGCAGCGTCCGAATCCGTGGTGTGAACCAGGGGATCGCGGTTAATCCGCGTGCAGCAATCACAGAGCAGAGCGGGGTGACCATGGTAATGTAATGGTAGTTAAGAAGCCGCGAGACCGCTAGCATGAGCAGATAGACGAACAGGAAGACGAAGATCAGCACGAACGGTGGCTGGCGTTTTGCGAGCAGTGCGAAGGTGGCTACGACGATAAGGAACAATAGTATCCAGCCGTATTCCTTCACCATGATCAAGGCTAGAAAGCCAATGCCTGCCTTTTGTTCGTTGCCAAGGATGATCTTCTGGCCGGTAATCTCTTTCAGGATCATTACCTGGCGGAGTTCGTGCAGAAAATCGAGCGGATGTAAAAGCGCATAGGGTGTGGCGATAAGAAAACCGAAAAGTATAGCGCCCACGCCGAGGAGGAGGCGAGCGTCTGCAGGCTGAAAAGCGAAGGGCCCATGCGCATGGATTGATTGTTTTCGCACGAAGAAGTGTGCAACCAGAAGAAAGAGTAGAGCCGGAGCAGCGTTGTATTTCGTGGAAAGAGCAAAGCCAATGGCCAGGCCGCACCAGAGGTAGGCAAGCGGTGTGGGTGTTTTGAGAATACGCAACGCTCCGAGTAGTGCCAGGCTGACAAAGAGCGCGGCCAGAATATCAGTCTTGGCGTAATGCGCATACTGACTTGACATCACTGCAACCGCCATGAATACGGCGGCAAGCAGACCAGTGCGTTGATCTGCCACGCGTTTGCCGATCCAATAGACCACGATGATTTGCAGCGTACCCGCAAGCGCAGACGTAAGACGCGCCAGTAGATAGAAAAGCGAGGGATTCACGAAAAAGAGGCGTTCAAATGCAGAGACGGTAGAAGCAATCCCAAGGAGCTTGAGGGCGATAAACGCTGCTGCATATTGGACGAATAGGACGATATTGTAGAGCGTCGGTTTGTTCAGGTGTCGGGGTTTGAGATCGCCGGTAGAAAACTTGAGGGCTTTCGAAACGTTGTCAATTTCGTCGGACTCTAGGTAGCCGGGATTTGGGAGTCCGTATCCGATGCCGACTACGCGAAGACCCAGACCGAGAATGATGATTCCCAGAAGGAGTAGAAGTGTCTTATGCTGTGCAAGGCTCGCCACGAATTATGCACATTCCTGAATCAGTAGTGCGAGTTGCTCCTGAGCTGGCTGAGGATGCAGATCTTTCCTTCAAGGTCAAGAAGATCGGCTATCGCCTGAACTTTACGAACCGGGCGATTGCTATGACCAACGTGCCAGACACGGTCGGGAAGCTGGTGCGTCAGCGTACGCGTTGGGACAGGGGTTTGGTGCGCACCTACTATCGCAAGCACCGTGACATTATGTACTTTCGCCGCTTCAGCCCGGCGAATTTTATTGAAATGGCGCTGGAGTGGGTTTTTTTCGATTGGCTTTGCCCTGCTCTACCTGCTGTACTGGATCATCATGTTGGCGTTTTTTACGCGCCTGCTTCCGTTTGTCCTGTTTGTCAGTTTCTGGGGTTATGTTGTGCTGAATTTCCTTATTCTGTTTTTCGTGATTTCAACATCGGAACGGCGCAAGGAAGAATGGCACCTGCTCTGGATGGCCTTCCTCATGCCTCTTTACCAAGGCTTTTTGCGCTGGGTACGAATCTATTCCTACATTATGGAGTACCTGCGCATAGGCTACGAGGTTCCCTACCTTCCTCCCACCGGCTATAAATTTCAGCCCCGCTGGTAGAATACATCCATCCATTTCAATTTCCTGTAATGTGAATGCCCGTAATTAAGCCACAGAGACACAGAGGCGCGGAGTATGTGCAGAAGTTTTAATCTGTGTTCATCTGTGGTTTCAATATGAGTTATTGTTGCAACCGCGGATGCACGCGCAATGATTTAAATGAACGAGCAATTTTGCCCATTGTAGGAGTACGCCGCGGCGTGCCCTGTTATTTTGGGCGACCCACCGGGTCGCCCCTACGAATTCTAATTCGGAGCTATTTATTGTCAGGTGCTTTCTGAATCGGGATTTGTTCTATCTTCATGTCCCAATCCCATTGATGGAAGTAGAGGTTACCGCCGCGCCATTCCACTTCACCGCGCTGGAAGTCCACTGTTTCGGAGCGGAAATGTGTTTTTGGCGGATCGAGTGGCTGCCCGAAGTCGTTGTTGCTGATCAGACGGCAATGGTCAGTGTTGCCAAAAAAGAACGCGTGAATAGCGGGGTCCTTTGAATCTTGCAGTCCTCGCGAGGGGTCTGCGAGCAGCCAGCCGTATGGCTCGATGTAAAACTCAGTCCAATCGTGCATGTTCGGGCTATCAGGTCGCACGGACCACCCGGATTGCCAACGCGCCGGCACACCGCTGATGCGGCAGAGAACAATAAAGAGTATTCCCTGGATACCGCAGTCGCCGTGGCGCGTCTCGTAGCAGTACATGCTGATGTTGGGAATGGTGGAGTACTCCAGAGCCGAGGCGTAGCGGATATTTTTATCAATCCACCAGAAGATCTTTTTCGCCTTGAGATAGGGATTCGTCTCGTTGCCTACGATTTGGTGTGCCAGGGTACGCAGCTCGGGCGTAAAGACCAGGTGCGGCGACCGCTCAGCAGTAAACTCCTGATAGAGTGTGCTCTTCTTATCGTAGGGTTTGACCTGTGCGGGATCAATTGACTGGTAGAATGCGGACATCGTGTATTCGTATACCACGGAGAAGGCGGTCGGCTTGTCCGCGGCTGCGGCGGGTTGTTCGAGATAGACCGTGCGTTGGAGGTGCTCGGGCGGCGCCAGGCGCGCATTCGCTGGTGTCGAGGAGATCAGATTGATGTCTGATTGATAGGGGCATTCGCGAGGATAGAGAAGCCAGCAGCGGATCGTCTCGCCGGCAGGCACAACATCAGGATTTACAGAGAGTGTATAGTGAATGCGATAGCGTTGGGGGAGAACGTATGGCGAGGAGGATTTCGCGCGCGCTTGAATGACGTCGCGCATATGATCGTGCATGCTGAAGGTAGGCCTTTTGGTCGCAGGCGCCGTAGCAGGTGTTGCTGCTGGTTTAGCTGCGTCCATGCGTTTCCGCGCCTCGTCACTCAGGCGAAACAAGTTCACCCGGCTGCGGTTAAAGTAATAAAGCTTATCGTCAATCACTCGCGAATCCAACGCGCCTTCCTTACGCCATCGCGTGAGGTCTTCTGCTGAAACGTCCGGAATGTATTTGCGGAGTTGGCTGAGCAGCGTCTCCTCGGTCAGGGTAAAATCTTTCCGAATGCGCTCAAGGCGCTCTACTTCAAAAAGGAACGCATTGCGCGACGATGGCGGAGTATCCGTTTGTTTTGCGAGCTTGCGGAGCATCTGTTGCGCTTTCATAAAATCCCCCTTTGTTTCGAGTTGTTTCACTGAATCTGGGATCTCCGCGGCATAGGGAAATGATGCCATCATTCCGCCAAGCAATAAGACTAGGCAGAAGCAGTGCAGCCGGGATGGACACGCTGCGTGTGCGTTGTGTCTGAAAGTGAGCATTGGTTGTGGGGCCTCCTTTTCTGCCTGAGCCATGCCAGTACGAACAATCACCTCTCTGACCGCTCTGGATGGCGCTGCCCGTGCTGAGCCGTGACGCAGGTGCATATGGAGAACGTGACCAAACTTGTGTAACCGATTCTTTATCGCGATGCAAGGGATTTATGCTGAGCTTGCGGCTAGCATCAGGCCCTGAGGAAGCGACACGCCGACCTGTCTTATACGCAATGGCCTATGTATGCGTATTTTGAGCTTGCCAGCAGTTGATTTTATGCTCAGAATACGTTTCTCAATGCCTGCGCCGAGTCAAGTGGGTATGCTTTTGCATACGCAGCGGAAGAAGGGGACAATCTAATAATAAAAGCCATAAAGCGGGCTGTCCGCCAAGGCTGGCGCTTTCGCAGCCGAAGCGCAGCTTCAGTCTCTGTCGTAAGCTACGCTTACGAGCAACAAGGCGGCAGCTCCACTACGTTCCGCTACCGCACTCCAAGATCGCTTTAGTCGTAGAGAAAGACTAGAATCCGTTCTTACCGCTTTCTATGGTTAAAAAAACGGGCGCCCTGAGTAATATTAAGGGAAATACGAAGAGCATTTTTTATAGCGACGGAGCTTTTGTCAGGAGCAACGAAAGCAGAGATTGTAATGGATGATTCGGTGCGCGTGATTCAATATGGTGTTGGCGCAATGGGGAGTAATATAATTCAGTTGCTGTCCGAGAAGCCGTGGGTGAAGATTGTCGGTGCGATTGATATTGATCCAGAAAAAATAGGGCGCGACGTTGGTGCTGTTGCCGGCCTGGAGGGCGAACTCGGGGTCAAGATCGCTTTTCCGCCGGAAGAGGTGATAGGGAAAGTGACGGCAGACGTCGTGTTGCATGCCACTACTGCATTCATGGACGAAGCGTACGGGCAAATCTTACGGGCCGTGATGCACAGAATGAATGTGATCACCATTGCCGAAGAGCTTTTTTATCCTATCGGTGCGAACGTCCAACGAGCGGGACAACTTGACGAGCAGGCAAAGGCGCGTGGCGTGACAGTGATTGCTACTGGCGTGAACGCTGGATTCGCCATGGACATGCTGCCGATCCTTATGAGCGGTGTCTGCTGGGAAGTCGAGCGTGTGCAAGTGCGGCGCGTAGTTGATCTTTCGCACTACGGGCCGGGCACGATGCGCCAGATCGGTGCAGGATTGCTGCGCGCAGATGTTGAGAAAGGAATGCAGGAGGGAAGAATGGGTCAAATTGGCCTGGCCGAGTCGGCGGCCATGATTGCCGCGTGTATGGGCTGGGACCTGGACGAGATGGAACAGAGCAAGGAGCCGCTTGTCTCGCGCTCGCAGCGCGAAACACCGTTTGTTACCATCCGGCCGGGCACAGTGTGTGGATTCCAGCAGAAGGTGTATGGGAAAAAGGCGGGCCAGACGCTCGTCACTCTTGAGATGATAGGCATAGTGGCGCCCAGGCCGCATGAGGATGATGTGGACATGGGTGACTATGCGATGATCGAGGGGAAGCCAAATGTAGAGGTAATGATTCCAGGCCAGATTGCACAGCGCGGTGCATTGGCCACAGCGGCGAGCGTGGTGAATCTCATTCCCAAAGTGCTCATCGCACCTTCTGGATTTCTGACCATGAAGGATCTGCCAGTGCCATCACTCTGGGCTCGCCCCTGAGATGCTCATTGCCCTCCGATTCCGATCAGGGATGCGCTGCCTTAGTTTCATATTGAGATTCCTATAGAT
>CAZVVA010000186.1:908-7334 GCA_964630455.1 uncultured Candidatus Sumerlaeota bacterium | reverse complement strand
TTCTGGACCGCCTGGGAAAGTTCCCCGAGTGTTCAGGCATCGTGGTTGGCCTCGCCTGTCGCTTCCACAAGGCCCTGCGCCGCTGCATCACCGAACAGATCAAGGATGCTGATCTGATCATGCACGACTCCCCATTCCTCGTTTCCGTGGTGAAGGCAAGCGCGGGTCAACGCGAGGTCTACAATTCATACAACGTGGAATTCGACCTCCACCAGGCAGGATTGAGAGGGCCTCTTGGATGGCTCTTGTGTCAATATGTGAAACGTCTCGAGAAACGCCTCTGCCAACGAGCTGAGTTGATATTTGCAACATCCGATGCTGATCGCCAGCGTTTCTTCGAGCTATACGAAGTCTTGCCCACGAAAGTCGCTCTTGCACCTAATGGCGTTGATACTCGTAACGTGCGCATTCCCACGCCTACTGAACGACAGCAGGCAAAAGCCACATTGCAGATTACCGGCAGGCCAGCGTTGCTCTTTTTCGGCAGTGTGCATCCTCCAAATGTCGAAGCGGTCCGGTACATTCTCGACACGCTGGCCCCAGAGATACCGCACTGCGTATTTCTCATCGCCGGCGGTGTTTGCAAGTTTTTCAGCTCCCCTCCTTCACAAAATGTTCGGATCCTTGGCACGGTGACCGAGGAGAAGAAACACAATCTGCTGAAGGCCGCAGACATCGCTATCAACCCGATGTTCTCCGGCTCAGGCACGAACGTCAAAATGCTCGATTATCTGGCTTCAGGTATTCCCGTGGTCTCAACCCCAATCGGTGCGCGTGGCTTGTCGCTTGAATCCAATCGCACAGCCATTCTCTGTGAAGCACGTGAATTCCCTCACGCAATCAACAGCCTGCTCAAAAACGAACCGCTCCGCGAGCAACTCCGACGAAACGGTCGTCAGCTTGTTGAGCAATCTTTCGACTGGCAACACATTGCCCGTCGCATGCACGCTACACTCGAACAACCACGGTTGCCTGTCATTACTGTGGTGAACACCTATCCCGTTCTCCCCCTGCAGTTTGGCGGCCAGTTTCGTATCTACAATCTCTACTCCCATCTCGCCGCACATTTCCGCATCTGCTATCTCTGTTTCGACCACACCAAGCCATATGCGCATTGCCAGACTATACGCGAAAATTTCTACCAAATCACGATCCCAGAAGAACGCCTCCATCGTCTGAGCGAACGCATCTGTTTAAAGCTTTTTAAGAAGTCTCTGGACGATGTGCTGGCGATTTTCTTCTCGAAATGGAATTTCCAATTCAAAAAAATGCTGCGCCGCTGCGCAGACACATCAGAGATTCTTATTGCGTGTCACTGCTACCTCTTTCGCCATCTTCGTGGATACCACAAGCACCTGCGCATTCACGAAACACAGAACGTAGAAGCAGATCTGAAACAGGATCTCTTTAAAAAACGTTGTGGCCGATTCATTACCCGGTGCGTGAGACGCGTAGAAGCACTGGCATGTCGCAAGAGTTCAGCCATTTTTTGCGTCTCAAAAGGCGATGTGCACCGCATGCAAGAGCTGTACCAGACGAGTACGCCCTGCTACGTGTTCCCCAACGGCGTTGACACTTCGTTCTTCCAGCCTATTCCCATAGATAAAAAGCAGACGTATAAGCAGGAGATCGGACTTCAGCCGTACTCCGTGGTCTTTTTCATCGGGAGCGCCCATGGTCCAAACATTGATGCCACGCGATTCATCGTCCGCAAGCTCGCCCCTGCTCTTCCCGAGCTTCTCTTTTTCATTGCGGGAAGCGTTTGCTGGGGAGTGAAAGATCCTCCTCCCCCACCGAACGTTAAGCTCTTTTATGAGGTGGACAGGGTAATTGCGCGCGAGCTCCTGCACCTTGCTGACTTTGCTATAAATCCTATGTCTTACGGCTCAGGCACGAATATTAAGATGGCGGATTTTCTGGCTACAGGACTTCCCACAGTGACTACACCAATCGGAGCGCGCGGGCTTGACATCGTGAATGGCAAGCACGCCATCATCTGCGAGCGGAGTGACTTTATCACTCAGCTGCGACGCCTCCGCACGGATCAGCCTCTGGCAGACACGCTGGGCCGCAATGCTCGCCAGCTCGCCACTACGCAGTACGACTGGGAATTGATTGCAGAGCGTATGGTTGAGACGTTGACAGCCATGCTCCGCCAGGCGCAGATGCCGGGAAACGCGCCTAGCTCCACGGATTATCACAACGCTCGGTCACGAACATGAAAGCACTCCACGTCACATTCCGCTTCGGCCAGGACATTATCGGAGGCGCCGAGTATTACCTGATGAAACTCTCCGAATGCCTGACACGCAAAGGGGTCGAAGTGGATATCCTGACTACAACTGCCCGGCACCTGACTTCAAAGACCCACTTTGGCGTTCGCTGGGACAACGCCTATCGCAAAGGCTCTGAGCGCATCGGGCCGTTGCGCGTGTTTCGCTTTCTGCCTCGAAATCTTCCGCCCTATCTGTTCGGAGCAGGGGCATACGCATTGCAACGCCAGTGGGACAACGAAGAATGGCGTCTTCCATTACCTGCAAATCTGTGCCCTGAGGGCCAGGGTCTCCTTGGGCGCGGTTGGTATTATCCTGAAATCCATGCGGATGGCGTGATGCGGTGGACTCAAAAGCACGCAGAACTTTTTATAAACGACTCTGATGTCTCGCAGATTCATATCATGGCCCGCTGCCCCAAACGTTTGCGCGGAAATCTCATCATTAATGGCGACCATGTAGGTACGTTCCAGACAACACCGGACTACCAGCAGTTTTCTTTTGACGTTGGGGCATCAGGTCCACTGCGCGCTGAAGTGATTCTTAATTCCCACTGGCGACCTCTCCGCGATGTGCGACGTCTTGGTATATCCGTGTGCGAAGTGAGCTATACCTCCCACGGGGAGACAAAACGTATCCCGCTTCAAACCGATTACCGCCTCCTCATGCTTCGCGATCCTGAGTCGCTCTGGGACCGCCTGTATCGGCGTGCCATGGCCAGGCCGGGTTGGTGCGGCTGGACGTTCGATCTTCTCCGCGGGCCTATCTCTCTGGGTATGCAGCGATTCTTGCGCAAAAACGCCAGCCGCTATGATGTCATCCTCGGCCATTGTCTTCCCTTCTCAACACTCGGTTATGCGTGTCGCATGGCTCGTCGTGCCAACGTACCTGTAGCACTGCTTCCCCTTGCCCATCTGGATGATGAGTACTATCACTGGAGCCATTACTACCAGATGCTGCGCGACGCGAACGTGGTGATCGCCATTTCTCCCTATGCGGAGCAAATCTACCGCGACCGTCTCGGCGTGAACGCGAAATACGCGGGCGCAGGCGTGGACAGAACAGAGTGCGAATCGCCCAAAATCTCAGGCGCACGCTTTCGCCAGCGATACCAGCTTGAACATCAACCCATTGTACTCTTTGTCGGCCGCAAGGTGGCGACAAAACGCTACGATATGCTCATCAAAGCGATCGAACTGGTGAATCGTGAGATGCAATGCCAGCTGGTACTCATCGGGCCCGACGAAGACCGAACGCCCATAATCTCTCGCTACGCGCGCCACCTCGGTCCGCTTAAGCGCGCTGATGTCCTGGATGCCTACGACGCCTGCAATGTCTTTGCCATGATGTCAGAATCCGAGAGTTTTGGCATGGTCTTCTGCGAGGCATGGATGCGGAAAAAGCCGGTTATCGGCAACCGACAGTGTCGCCCTGTGGCTGCCTTGATTCGGGATGAAATGGACGGATTTCTCTGCGACAGTGCCTCAGACCTCGCCAACCGCATTCTGCTCCTCCTGCGCGACCCGGTGCGCGGTCAGCGCATGGGCGAGCTGGGCTACGAAAAAACCATCCAACAGCATACCTGGGATGCGGTCGCCGAAAGGGTCAAGAACATCTATCAGGACATTTCCTCCACTTCCTGAAATTTGCCTGATGTCTGTGTCCTCTATTTTCTCCCCACCTTTACCAGATTGCCCAGTTACCTCAGATTCGCCGAACTGCAGATGCTCAAATTCGCCCATGGACTGAAGAATATTCTCCAAAATTGTAGAAAACTAGAGAATATTCTTCAGTGCCGAGCTGAAAAGAAAGCGCGGATTGCAAGAGTCCTTGGCCATCCAGGGTCTGCAAGTACAATAATTTCAATCATCTATCAAATTTCTCTCGATTTTTGTAAGGAATCTTTCAGGTGGGTACGATTCTTGTTTATACAGTAATAAAGGCAGCCCGACTTCAGGGGATCAAAAAGGGATTTCTATGCTCCTCGGGTATCGCCGAGTCGGTCTATTACGAACTCAAGGAGGCCCTATCCGCTCAGGCTAAGCACAGATACGGATTCCCTTCTTGAAAAACGTCCCCCATCGTGTCAGGCCGATCCCCACCTGCATCACCAGGCCTCAGATGCAGCCGCTGGGGATCGGCCGCTTTATATGCCCGATGCCGTAAACAGTAGACAGTAAACAGTAGACAGTAAACACCAGACAGTAAACAGCAAACAGTAGATAGTAGACAGTAGACGGCAAACAGAGTTTTTAAACCTGGCCATAAACAAATATTGGCTGATGGAGTAAAATAGGCGGGCGTGTGACCGAGCTTCTGGCCGGCGTTGTTGCTTGGATGACACTGCTAGTAGAGAAGATAGGGCTGGCGGAGGGCGTCGAAGCGCTGCTGATCCGTCGTCCACTCGGCAACGATAGAGTTCGCGCACTGGCCGGCTTCAATGGCCTTGAGTACTGAATCAGTCCCCATGAGGTGGTTAAAATGCTGGGGATGCCATTGAAACTTCTCGCGGTGCAACGAGCGGATGTTTACGAGGAGTGTTAGAGCAGACAGAAGCGGCTGAAACTCCCTGCGATTGGTAACAGTAAGCGCTACCCCATGACATTCAGTTGTGTAAAACTTTGCCTGTGCTTCACAACCGGGAAATGGTTTCGGGCTGACCACAATGGGCGCGAATTCCACACCGCGCAACGCTTCACCCTGCATCACCTCAGCCAGCTTTGGCCCGTCAATCCATGGCGCAGTAATATATTGAAACGGCCGCGGAGTTCCCCGGCCTTCCGAGACATTAGTTCCTTCAAAGATGCATGTACCTGCAAAGGCAATCGCGGAATCGAGGTCAGGAATATTCGGGGAGGGCGGCACCCAGGGAACCCCGGTCTCGTCGTACCACATCTCGCGCGTCCATCCTTCCAGAGGAATGACCTCCAGCCGGGCCTGGCGCCTTCCCGCAAGCATCCGTTCTCCATTCAGCAGCCGGGCCAATTCTCCGGCGGTTAAACCATAACGAATTAACACCGGGTGGAGCCCAACAAATGAGGCGAAACGCGGATCAAGCAGATTACCTTCCATGATCACCCCGGTTAATGGATTAGGCCTATCCAGGACAACGAACTCCAGGCCCAGCTCTGCAGCGGCCTCTATTGCAAGGGCCATAGTCCAGACGTACGTATAGAACCGCAGGCCAATATCTTGAATATCGTAGACCAGCGCATCAAGCCCTTCGAGCATTTCAGGTGTCGGCTTCTTCATCTTTCCATAAAGGCTGTGCACTCGTACACCGGTCTTCGTGTCGCGGTCCAATTCTACTGCAACGCCTGCACCGTGATTGCCCCGAATTCCATGCTCCGGCCCAAACAGCGCACGAACTTCTACCCCCTCCAACCCCAGCAGCGTATCCACAATGTGGGTGCCATCGTCAAGCACACCCGTATGGTTGGTGATTACTCCGAGTCTCTTCCCGCGAAGCACTTCCCCACCACTCTTGACCACCATCTCCAGCCCGCTACTTACCTTGCCCACGATTACCCTCTCCTTCATCTGCGAGTCCGACGCTATTCTACGATTCCCGTATGCACCCGGGACTGGGGACGCTAGAGCTTACATCATCAATTGCTGTACACTGCGCAAAGGATTATATCCTGGTGAGCTTTGAATAATTGGATAACGTGACATGGCGCACTGCTGTTGTGGAAGCACTTCTAGAAGAGATGCTTGTAGATATCGAGAATCTTCTTCGCGGTTTTTTCCCATGAGAACCGGAGCACGTTGGCCTTTCCCTTTTTAATCAGAGTGGTGCGAAACGTATCGTCAGAGAGAATCTTTTTTATCCCCTCCACCATTTTTTCTGGCTTATCCGGATCAATCAACACCGCTGCACCGCCAGAAATTTCCGGAAGTGCAGAGCAATCCGACGCAACCACTGGGGTTCCCAAAGCCTGGGCTTCGAGAATAGGGAAACCAAATCCTTCGTATTTCGTAGCAAAAAAGAGGAGCGATGCGTAAGCCACGACCACCTTTTTCTCCTCTTCCGTTAGATTTTCGAGGATTTTTACGCGCTGGCGCACGCCCAGTTTGTCAATCAGCCGTTCGCAGTCTTTGAAAAATCGGTCGCGCTGCAACACCATAAGGAAGATCATGTCTTCGAATTTGG
>CAZVVA010000186.1:0-898 GCA_964630455.1 uncultured Candidatus Sumerlaeota bacterium | reverse complement strand
AGTCTGACCCTACCAGCTGGGCGAAGGCGCGAATCATTTGTGGCAGATTCTTATTTGGGCGCGTGCTGCCTATGTAGAGGAGATACTTTTCCGGAATGGCATACTTTTCCACGGTCTTTCGCACTGCAAACGGCTCAACCCCAGTGATGAAATCGCGTTCGATGCCCGAGTGGACCACGATAGTTTTATGCTTCAGCTCAGGGAAGAGGCTGGTGATATGGGCCTTGGTTGCCTCGCTCACAGAGACAATCCATTTAGCCTTGCGCAACGTGCGCGGGTAGACCCACCCGTAGAAGTAATCATAGCCTTTGCGGATCGGCATGAGGCGCTTGCCCGTAAACTCCGGCATCAGCAAGGGCTGGAGATCGTGCACAGTAACGAGCAGATTGCCCTCAAAGAAGAGAGGTGACAGAGGGAAAAGGGAGTGGAGCAGATCAACGTCCTCTTGCGCCAGGATGCGTGGAAGCGTGAGCAGCGTTTTCAAGGATACGGGACGCGCATTGTATGTTATCACGCGGAAATTGTCGCCTAGCTTCAAGCTCTTGGCGTAGGTAGGATGCACGATAACGACGTACTGATTTGTAGAGTCGAGCCGAGACAGCTGAAGAATGAGGTTTTCGCTGTACACGCCAATTCCGGAATAGAGATTGCTCAAATATCGAGCATCAATAGCAATCTTCATAATCTCATCCCTCACACCCGGTTAAGCAGTTAGCTGAGGGGTCGGGGAGTTTTACCTCCGACCTCTCATCCCGACCCTGAACAAAGTGAAGGGAAGGGATCTCCTTCAGGATGAATCCTTCAGGATGAATCCTTTCAAGCCATTATAGAGATCCATCCACCATGGAACTTGGTCGCCAAGGCGACCGAGATTCGTCTCACCAAGTTACTACTTGAC
>CAZVVA010000185.1:0-7473 GCA_964630455.1 uncultured Candidatus Sumerlaeota bacterium | reverse complement strand
AATCGGGGACTGTCCCAAGCGAGGAACGAGCGCGTGGACTGTACCCTATTTTTCTCTGTACAGCGAGCCATTATCAGCAGAGAACTGTGCGGGGTTTGAACACCAAGTCCCGGAGCTGAGCACTATCCTGGGTATCCTGACCCTTCGTCTTGAGCTCAGTCTTAGCAAGTCCAAGCAACTCGTCCTTCTCACTCAATAGCCTGATAAACAAGCCCTGGTCGATCTGCTGGCCTGCGGACTGCACATCCTGAATCTGCAGGAGACGTCCATTCTTTACTTTCCCTGCTGCGTGGGCGCATACTGTAATAGCAGGAAGGTGGGATAATGCCTTATTAAGCGAGATAAGATTATTCTCTATGAGTTCTGGATGAGACTTACATTCTGCCAGTGACAGAGCATCCTTGATAAGAAAGCAACCAACCCTGGTTCTGCGCAGCGCCGTGAGGTGTGCACCACATCCAAGTGCCTGCCCGATGTCATGACATAGCGAGCGAATATACGTACCACTGCCAACTGATGCCACAAACCGGGCGCGTGGGGGCACGTAGGATAAAAGCTTGATAGAATTAATCTTAACCTTCCGACCTTTAATCTTTACATTAAGACCCTGACGAGCATATTCATAGAGCCGTTTTCCCTTTACTTTGACCGCAGAATAGGGAGGCGGGATCTGGAGAATTTCACCAACAAATTTTTGTATAGCCGCCTCGATACTATCGCGGCTCGGGATCGTCACGCTTTCAACAACGTGCTTCTCACCTGTTGCATCGTACGTCGAAGTGGCCACGCCGAGCATCATCTCGGCTTCGTATTCCTTATCCAGTCCAACCAGATACTGTGCAATTTTCGTCCCTCTGCCAATGCATAAGACTAAAACGCCAGTGGCCATAGGGTCCAGTGTCCCTGTGTGACCCACCTGCTGAGTGGCCGTCAATTTTCGGACTTCATCCACAACGTCGTGAGAAGTCAGACGCTGCGGTTTATCAATGTTCAACACGCCATGAAAAGCCATCATAAGCGGTAAACCCCTGCCGTATCTTCCTGCCCTATGCGAATTGTCTGGATTCGCAGCAGGGCAAGGAATTTATTGGACATTCAAATAGTAAATATGGATTAACCAGAAAGCCTGTCACACGCTAGATAAGAGCCTTGCCGCCATGCCGTCCTGTTTTACAATCACGCACCGGAGAAATTTCTTATTGCAATCCCGACGTTCGACAAATAGTTGTATCTTATAAACTCTGTTTCTGAGCCAAATTGAACTTGTGAAAAAGCGCCCGTCCAACCTCTTTCTATTTCGCGTCGCCTTCCTGGTTCTGTATGGGAATGTCGGTATTGTATACCCATTTTTTGCTCTGTACTTGAAGGACATTGGCTTCACGTATCACCAGATCAGTATTCTTCAGGCCATGTTCGGATTGGTAGTTATTCTCTTCCAGCAATACTGGGGATACCTTGCCGACATGGTTTTTAGCAAAAAGCAGATCCTTATTGTAACCACCTTTCTCGCTTGCGGGGTCTTTTACTCAATTAGCCTCAGCACGTCATTCTGGATGATTCTTGTGCTGTATTTTTTCTATCGAACTGTACGAACACCACGAGGTCAAGTACTTACCAGCCTACTTCTTATGGACCGCATGGGCGAAGCAAACTTTGCCCTGGTGCGAGCTTACGGATCACTAGGGTTTATTATAACGAACATCTTGACTGGCATAGCTGCGGAAAGTCTCGGCCTGCGCTGCATATTCCCGTTTTATATTGGCATATCCTTGCTCTTTGTACTTGCTATGTATCCAATAAAGGCACGAGAAGAGCGGCCTGCCAAGCACCACAGCTTTTGGGATGTCCAGAAATTCTTTCTGAAAAATCCTGTCATTCGCCTCTTCCTGGTGCTTGTTTTTTTCTATCAAGCGTTCCATTCGCTCGCAACCCTTTTTATCTCGTTCGTCATTAAGGATCTGGGTGGCACTACAGTCACTGTGAGCATTTTGTACTCCTTTGCTGCACTCATTGAGATTTTCGTATTTTTTTATACCGACCGGTTGATTGCAAAGTTTGGGGAACTGCCGTTAATTTTCGTGGCAATCCTCGCCCAGGTGGTACGATGGGTTTTGGTTTACAATGCGCGTTTCTTAACCACTTTTCTATTCATTCAGGCTCTGCATCCAATTACATTTGGAATTTTCTATTGCTGTGCGGTGAGCTTCATGAACAAATACGCCGGAAAGCATTTAAAGGCATCTGCACAGACGATGTTTGGATTTGTTTATTTCGGGCTGGCGGGGATGCTGGGGAACATCGTTGGGGGACAGATCGTAGAGATACTGGGCTTGCGGACGCTATATCTATTTGCCGCCTTGGGCGCGTGCATCGCCATGGCTATACTCTTCAAATTGAAGAAAGAAATGAGAAAAATCCAAGGGGAAACGGACGGTGTGCCTCGGACACAATTTTCTCCGGGCGATGACACGTCTTAAGGCCTGTTATTCGCTATCTGCATCGAGAAACATTGATATTGACGCGGCTCGGCCATCATAGATGGTGAGAGCCCCAGTTCGGGAATGCTCGCCTCTTGGCTGCGTCTTGCAATTTAGCTGTTGACGAATTCCGCAGACACATATTATTAAGTGAGCAACGTTTTTCGCAAAGTTGAGCCTAATTCCCCTAGAAAGTGCAACCTTACATGCGCGTCCCATTCATGAACCTGCGACTGCAACACCAGAATCTCTTACCGCAACTCTATAATGCATATGATGAAATTTTTGCCAATTCGCATTTCATTCTAAGCAAACCGGTTCAGGAATTCGAAACAGCATTTGCGGAGTATATTAAGACACCTCATGCCATTGGTGTAGCGTCGGGAACTGACGCTTTGCTCTTGTCTCTAACCGCAATTGGAGTAGGCCCGGGCGATGAGGTTATTGTTCCAGCGTTCACGTTTGTTGCCACTGCAGATGTTGTAGTTCGATGTGGGGCTAGTCCGGTGTTCGTTGATATCGAGCCGCCACGTTACTCCCTGGATCCAGAGAAGCTTGCAAGCGCTATCACGCCCCGCACAAAGGCAATTATCTACGTATATCTTTTCGGTCACGGCATGGGTATTGAAAAAGTTCTCCACATTGCCAGAGAGAGAAACATTCCAGTGATCGAGGATGTTGCCCAGGCAGCCGGAGCAAGGTTGGGAGGAAAATTTCTCGGCAACTTTGGCTTGACTGGATGCTTCAGTTTTTATCCAACAAAGAACCTGGGCGGTGCAGGCGATGGAGGATTGATTACAACGGCTGATGATCGGCTGGCAGATGTGTTCAGAAAGTATCGGGATCATGGTCGGCTCTCTGGCTACTATCACGACCAGATAGGGTTTAATAGTCGGCTTGATGCCTTACAAGCCGCACTTCTCAAACTCAAACTACCTGTGCTTGAAGACATGAATGCCGAACGCATTCGCCTGGCGCGTCTTTACAACCATCTCTTCGCCGGAGCTGGTATAATCGTCCCCCCAATTTCTGAAGACCATGGCGACGTGTTCAGTCTGTATGTGATTCATGTTGAAAGGCGCGACGCTCTGCTCGAGTATCTGCTTTCTAAAGAAATTGGAGTGGGAGTTTACTATCCGGTGCCCCTGCACCTGCAACCCTGCCTGCACTTTCTCGGGTATCAGAAGGGTGATTTTCCTGTAAGTGAGCGGGTTTGCCAGAACGTCCTGGCTCTTCCTTTATATCCTGGATTGACAGATGCTGCAGTAGAGTATGTGGCCCGGACGGTAATTGAGTTTCAGAATTCCAGGGCATAGTTATTCCCTTTAGCTTTTCGCGTCGACTTATCCGCTTCGTGCAATGACAATGCAAGGCCAGGAAGATAAGAAATACATGCAGCGGGCGCTCGACTTAGCTCAGCGGGCTTGGGGCCAGACCAGTCCGAATCCCGCGGTGGGAGCAGTGGTAGTAAAGCGCGGCTCAATCGTCGGCGAGGGCTATCACGAAAAAGCAGGCAAGCCACACGCGGAAATCGTTGCGCTCGAGTGTGCCAAGCGCTCGGCCGCAAAAGCTACTTTATATGTCACCCTTGAGCCGTGCTGTCGCTTCGGTCGCACCCCACCCTGCACGGACGCAATTATTCGTGCCGACGTCGGGCGTGTCGTTGTCGCTATGCGCGATCCAAATCCTCTGGTTGCTGGAAAAGGCATCCACAAGCTCCGCAGAGCCGGGGTGCAAGTCTCCTGTGGCATACTGCGCCGTGAGGCCATGCGCCTGAATGAAGCCTATGTGCACTTTCATCGTACAGGTCTTCCTTTTGTAATCGTAAAGTGGGCAATGACGCTGGATGGGAGGACATCAACCGATAGGGGAGAATCGCGGTGGATTAGTAATGAGCAATCGCGGCGCTACGTCCACTACCTGCGCAGCGGTGTTGATGCCATCCTTGTCGGTGCAGGAACAGTGCTGTGCGACAACCCACGTCTATCAGTCCGACTCAAGGGGCGTTCCAGGCCACAGCCCTTACGGGTGATTTTTGACGATACCCTGCGCATTCCACTGGCAGCAAAATGCCTGGATACGCGACAAGGTGCTCATACTGTGATATTCGCTACTCCACGAGCGTCAATGCGCAAAATCCGAATACTGGAAAAACGCGGACACCGTGTGGTCGTAATGAAAGCCCCTGGAGGCAGATTCTCTGTCCATCCTGTGCTAAAGACCCTGGCCCAGCTGGGCATTCAGTCGCTACTTGTCGAAGGAGGGCGCGAGGTTTGTGGCACATTCTTCCGCGATGGGGCGGTACAGAAGGTTGTAGTCTTCATCGCACCAAAAATCCTCGGCGGAGAAGCAATCACAAGCCCCGTTACAAAATGGGCGATTCCACACATACGAAATGTCTTGCAATTGCGAGACGTTGAGATAAAAACTTTCCAGAAGGACGTGTGCGTGGAAGGATACGTATAGAGTCGGTTTTTCAGATAGAACGAATGCCGAATTTAGGGCTGTTTCTTAGCAAGGTGTGCGGATAGAGTGGTCACGCCAGGTTTGAAGAGCCCAGAAAAGGTGCTGAGGAACTGGCGCCAGCCATGAAACGTATGATCATCGGCATAGCCGGAGGCACCGGGTCAGGAAAGACCACGGTCGGCAATGCAATTATTGACCAGCTGAATCAGAAGGAAGTGGTCATCATCAGTCAGGATTGTTACTACCTCGATCGCAGTGACCTCACACCCGCCGAGCGAGAGAAGATCAACTACGACCATCCAGACGCTTTTGACAATCGCCTGCTCATCTCGAATCTAAAGCAGCTGATGGCGGGCAAGCCGGTCGAACGACCTGTCTACAGCTACGCGACACATTCACGCCTTAAGGAAACAGTGACCATCCAACCTGTGCGTGTTGTAATTCTCGAAGGGATCATGGTGCTCGTTGATCCCAATGTGCGCGAGCTGATGGACATTAAGCTTTACGTTGATACGGACCCTGATGTGCGCTTTATTCGACGCCTTACTCGCGACATTGAAGAGCGAGGACGCAGTGTGAACTCCGTGATCCAGCAATATGTTAACGTAGTCCGCCTCATGCACATGGAGTTCGTGGAACCGTCAAAGCGCTATGCCAATATCATTGTTCCTGAGGGCGGATACAATGAGGTTGCTGTTGATATCATCGTGACAAAGATCAAGAGCATTTTGAAAGAGGAAATGTAGACAGGCCATGTCAACGATTGCATCCCTATTGCAAAAAATCCCGTCAACGTTTAGTTCGCTACGCATCCTGGTGATTGGCGACCTTATTCTTGACAAGTACGTCTGGGGAGAGGTGAACCGGACATCACCTGAAGCTCCTGTTCCGATTGTCCTGGCACGGTCGGAACAATACGTGCCCGGAGGAGCGGCCAACGTTGTAAGCAATCTGCGGGCCATGGGCGCATCTGTTACGGTAATGGGAATTGTTGGAGACGATCCCCACGGTAATCAGCTAATCCAGCTGATCACGGAACTGGGTGCTAAAAAGGAAGAGATTCTGCGTGACGATAGCCGCCCCACAATCCTCAAAACTCGCATTCTTGCGCAAGGCCAACAGCTCATCCGCATTGACCAGGAGAAATGCACGGCGATTGACGATGCCATGGTCAAGCGGCTGGCGAGTAGGTTTCGTGAAATTATAGGGGAG
The DNA here is from genome assembly GCA_964630455.1 of uncultured Candidatus Sumerlaeota bacterium. Classification (GTDB taxonomy): domain Bacteria; phylum Sumerlaeota; class Sumerlaeia; order MWCT01; family JAUWMI01; genus JAUWMI01. Next base: position 1,318 of record CAZVVA010000185.1, on the reverse strand, counting down.
TTTAACGGAGTAATTCTTTCAGATTACCACAAAGGCCTTTTAACTCCTGATCTCCTTAAGGCCTTGATTTCGGAAGCACGGCAGCGCAAGGTGCCTATTATTGCAGATCCTAAAGGGGTTGACTATTCGAAGTATAAGGGGGTTAATGTCCTGACCCCTAACGTTAAGGAGGCAGAGGAGGCAAGCCGCATCCCCATTGAAAACACGGAAAGCCTGTGCCGCGCTGCCTTCGCCTTAGTTGAATGTATTCAGAGTGACGCGATCGCCATCACACGAGGGCGTGATGGTGTGTCGGTGTTTCAACCCCCGGATCGTGTAGACCACATTCCCGGACATACACGAGAAGTGTTTGACATCACAGGCGCTGGCGATACGTTTATCAGCCATGTAGGTCTGGGTCTCTTCTCTGGTATGAGCTGTGTTGAGGCTGCGCAACTCGGCAACTATGCCGGCGCTATTGTGGTTGGTAAGCTCGGCGTTGCTTCTGTCAGCCCGCAAGAACTCCTGGCCTTCATAAAAGGAGAAACGTACAGCGCAAAACGCAAAACTCATCAAGAGCTTACCGTGCTGGCAAAAGCTTTAAAGAGCCAGGGGAAAAGGGTAGTGTTTACAAACGGGTGTTTTGACCTGATCCACATTGGACACATCAAATTCCTCCAGCAGGCCAGGGAGTGCGGCGATTGTCTGATCGTTGCGCTGAATAGCGATTCCTCGGTGCGCACATTGAAAGGTCCGCCGCGCCCCATTATTGGTGAGAATGAACGTGCGGATATTCTGGCTGCGCTAAATTCCGTTGATTACGTCACGATTTTCTACGACGAAACACCAGCCGCTTTGATCAGCGCCCTTCAGCCCGACGTCCTTGTCAAAGGCAAGAATATACCTCTCAAAGAGGTCGTTGGGCGCGAAATTGTCGAGTCCTACGGAGGTGAAGTGCGCCTCTTGCCAGTACTGCACGACATCTCGACTGCGAAACTGCTCGATCAGATTCTCAATAAGTCGGGAGGCGAAAGCAGCAATGCATAACAGCATCAAGAGTGCGCTCGCTGAAACCGCTCGGCTACTTCAGCGAGTCATAGATGAACAAATTCCAGCGATTGCAGAAGCCGCAGAGATTCTTGTTCGTGCGTTGAAAAATGGAAACAAGATACTGATTTTTGGTAATGGCGGAAGTGCCGCTGATGCCCAGCACATGGTGTGCGAGCTGGTAGGGCGGTTTCAGCGCGACCGTGCACCACTGCCTGCCGTGGCATTGACAACGAATAGTTCGTCGCTGACAGCCATCGCAAACGACTACGGCTTTGACCAGATATTTGCC
>CAZVVA010000184.1:0-7489 GCA_964630455.1 uncultured Candidatus Sumerlaeota bacterium | reverse complement strand
GTATTGCGCATCTGGTTCTACTTCACTCTTCTGTCTTCACCCTTCACTCTTCTAACAGGGTAATACGGGGAAGGTAATACGGGGACAGGTTAATTAATAGAGATACTGGGGGGGGAGCATAAGACGAAGAAATCAGGAGAAACACGTAGACGGGGCGTCCGACCGGCACGACCGATTTCATAAAAAAATTAGAAACACTCCTCGGCCGTCATCTGAAACGTAAGAAGCCAGGACGAAAAAAAGCGAAACACATAACCCTTCCCCATTTTGCCCTAAAGAGATGGAGAAGATGGCGAAGCGTCGGCTTACACTGAAGGTGCGAATTCCGCCTTATGTCACGCCTCGGAATCTTTGGCGTACACAGATTCACGCATTGGCCGCACAGGAGGCTGTGCGGCGCAGATTGCCATGATGCCACGATCATCAAACACTGTAAGGAGTAGATGCAATGGAACAAAAACCGAGCGACCAAGAACCCAAAGTGAATATTGCCGGTTACCTGTGGGTCCTTGCACTTAGCATCGGACTCGCCATCGGTGCAGGTATTGGTGCAGCAATGGGCAACATCGGTGCAGGCATAGGAATAGGCATGGCGGTTGGTGTTGCTGTTGGACTTGTCCTCTACCGACGGTTCAAGATCAATTCCAGCGACGACTAACATCCCAACTGGGAGAGCCATTTCACTCATGGGTAGTAATCAAATGCGGGGACAGGTTAAGTGATAGAGGGGCTGGAGGAAGCACACGGTGAAGGGTGAAGAGGGAAGGACGAAGTGAGAAGGCTCTGAAGTATTGCGCATCTGGTTCTACTTCACTCTTCTGTCTTCACCCTTCACTCTTCTAAAGTGGGTTTATCTGGAAAGCATATAAACAGAAGTTGGGCAAATGGAAAAAGGAGAATGCGAAAACCATGGCACAAGACCCTGAGCACGCAGCCTCCGATCCCAATCCTCATCGTCGCCTGAGACGTCTTCTCATTATAGCCGGGGGATTGTCGCTATTGTTGCTTCTTTGCCTTGTTGCCGCGATGCTCCCTCATCTTCTGCATCCCGTCCCTATTCCCCCTGCCGTCAAGCGCATTCAGGATCAGCGGGAAAGCCACACTGCCGAGACGACAGCGAAAAAAACCTCAAGAACCTCAAACGCTTTGCAAACGAGTTCCCACGAGCCGGTCATTCCGGAGGATCCGAGCCAACCTACGGATATCATTACTAAACGGTCCGCCTTCAACGCGGAATACGCTGAACTTATCTCCGATATGGATTCATTTGACCAACAAAAGAGGACGATGTCTTTCCCCGATTCACTCAACCAATTAGATTCCTTTCACAGAAGACTTCTAGACATTTGTGGCCGGTTCGCACGGGAATGGAAGAAATCAGGCGGTGATTATCTCGAGCCATCCTATCGCGCTGTTGTCAAGCAGTGGGCTTCATTGCAGAAACGTATTGACGATGCGCAATTAGAGAACTATATCCGACATGAGAAATGGAAGATCGCGGCTCTATTGCGCCAGCAGATGAACTGGGAAGAGGGCGTCTATTATTGGCGCCGGCAAGGTGGTCTTGAGAGCATTTGGCGGATAGGCGCAGGCGGTCTTGAGCGTCAGCTTCGAGAGAAGAGGATGTTTTCAATACTTTGGCGTTTCTTACCTTATCCTGATCCCGACACGGGATCTATACGTTGATGACTCATTTTATGAAATGCTGAAGGAAATCGCCCAACAATTGCGTCGACCGGACTAACGCCGGTCAAGGGGAAATACGGGGGAAATACGGGGACAGGTTAATTAATAGAGATACTGGGGGGGAGCATAAGACGAAGAAATCAGGAGAAACACGTAGACGGGGCGTCGGACGACCGGGGCGTTCGACCGGCAGGGCCGATTTCATAGAAAAACTAGAAACGCTGCTCGGCCGTCATCTGAAACGTAAGAAGCCGGGACGAAAAAATGGAAATACATAACCTGTCCCCATTTTGTGCCCCGGGAACTTTTTATACAGAAAGCAACAGCCTGTATTTCCCGTACTATACAGACTGTATAATCATTGTTCGCTGAATCTTATACCACCTTGGTCCTTAATTCTGTAAAGGAGGAGTCACTATGGTAAACAATATGCGCCATTTTATCCCTGCTGTCTTGGCAATTGTGGCTATTTGGAGCCTAGTGAACTGTCAACAGGAGAGCTCAGATCAACTGAAATTATCCTCTCCAGTAACTCCCAAATACGTGGGAACCGATAAAGAACAGGTACAAGATAAAGAAGCGGGAGCAGAACACTCAGAGGAGCGCCTTGGAACTCTTGATCTGCTTCAAGGGAAATGGGTGGCAACCCACGCACAGGACGAGCCACTTCAGGAAACGATCCACTGGATTTTCGTAGAAAACGAGCTCCGGTGGCTGCTGACTGACCAGACTGAATACCGAGGAACGTTCTCGGCTGATGACTCTCTACGGCCAATTAGATTTGAAATTGACCTCGACGAGTATCAAAATGGCCGCCGTTTGGAGCCATCGGCCGTCAAAACGAAGGGGATTCTTTCTGTTGACGATGAGACCCTAATCGTGATGACTGGGCTTGAACTCAAAGATTACCCGCAGGACTTTGAAATGCGTGAAGGCACCATCAAATTACAGTTCAAGCGCAGTGAACCATGAAGAATCACGAACAATAAGATTCACTTGACGCGCCCTAATGGGTCGCGCAAGTGATCTTCAACGTTGGGGCACCTTAGGGGAGAGATTTAGCGATACGGGAAACAAGCGGACAGGTTAAGTAATATAAGGGCTGGAGGAAGCACAGGAGAAAGAAATCAGGAGAAACACGTAGACGGGGCGTCGGACGACCGGGGCGTCCGACCGGCACCACCCATTTCATAGAAAAACTAGAAACGCTCCTCGGCCGTCATCTGAAACGTAAGAAACCGCGGCGAAAAAATGGAAATACATAACACGTCCCCATTTTGCCTCCATTACAATCGGTTCCAGCGGGTGGTGCTTTGCGCCTCCGCTGAATCGAGGCGCTAGGCGGGATTAACAAATCGGAAATCCACAATTGGTGAGCCAACCCATAGAATACCGCTTCTGGGCAGCAGCGGTGGTGGCGCTCGGCACCATCGGGTTGGCAACCGGTATCGTCCGTGCCCCAGGATTCTGGAGCAGTTACGTTCTGGACATGGTCGGTCCGGCTTGGAACTACATTCTGATCCGAGGCCTGTTCTCCAAGAGGCAACCTGCTATGTTGTCACGGTTTTTCACTCCTGAGGCTGCTGTATTCTCTTTCATTGCCGTATGCTTCCTGATCGAGGCGGCGCAATTCCTGCGCCTGTACGAAGCGCACTACGATCCCTACGACTTTCTGGCTTATGTCTCACTTCTGGTGCCCTGCTACGCAGTCGACAGGTGTCTGCTCAATCGCCGCTCAATCCGCGCCAGCGACGGCAGGTAGCACTTTATTGGGGGCAAGAACCGTAATCTAAACGCCTAGCAGCCTGGTGAACCTGCCGAGCTGGCTGTCACGGCCCCGGCTCGTTCTCGGGTGTATGCTTCTAATGAGTGATCTTTGACAAACCGGCCGGCCTGGATAAGCCTGGGCTGCGCCAGGCCCGATTTCATAAAAAAATTAGAAACACTTCTCGGCTGTCGTCTGAAACGTAAGAAACCGGGACGAAAAAATGGAGATACATAACCTGTCCCCATTTTGCTCCGAGATGGAAGTTTGAGAATTAAGCCTGCCGCGATTCTTTGGCTGGTGTTACAATCCTTGAGTAGCCGGATCTGACTTAATGCATTGGGAGTTGCACTTCATATTGTTTTCAAAACACAAATAGCCAGATTTCTATTGACGCGTAGATTTATTATTTAATATCATTTACATCATTTACAGCACATCCTTATTTACAGTACAGGCCCAACAGGGTTGAATTAGTTATATAATAACAAATCGGAACGAAATTCGAACTTCACAAAATAAACAATATAGTCAAGACAGTCACGGAGAAGTTATTATGAAAGACAAACAATATCTTAAGTCTTCTGTTGTTCTTCATTGTATATTTCTCGTAGTACCATTGTTCTATGTTGCGAATGCGAATGCCGATAAACCTAATGCTCCTAATGGCGTTGGTTCTCTCATAGAATATGAGAATCGAATTGGTGAGTCTGGGCTCTTACTTGAGAGCGATACTATCCAGATGTGGGTTTCTCAATCCTATCAAGAACATTCCCAAGTCATTTTCGAGTACCTGAATAACGGATACGACAGCCTTTCAGATATTTTTGGGGGTCACGACCTGTCGGTTCGGTTTTCAATTGAACACTATCCTCCCGGAAGCCCATACTATTGGGGTGGAACCGACGCGCAAGGTACAATTCGGTATGACTATTCAAACCTAGAAGATGATACACCTGAGTGGAATAATTACGGTGTACCTCATGTTATTGGATACTATGAAGAGATGGCTCATTGCTTTATCCGCGACTGTGGGTCGATAAATTTTTACGAGGCTCTGGGCATGATGATTGGTGACGAGGTGACCTTGCGAATTGCTTGGAATCCGCATGTCCAAGGCCTATCGGAGACCAATTATCAAATCTTCTCAGAGACCACGCAATATTATCTGGAGCACAACCAGGGGCCATTAGGTGTTCCTAACAATATCTGGCCTACGCGGGTACTAGCTCATATATTTAAGAAAGAAGTGGTTGATGAATTTGGATGGCAGGCCATTTCCGATGCTTTTGGAGACATGGTGAATGAGGCCTACCCATTGCGAGATTTTGATTCATCCCACAAGTATGGTGCTACTCTTGACTATCTACCTGAGCCGACAACCTGTACGATACACCAAGTTTTTGCGGAATACGGGCTGCCCCTATTGATGTGGACGGGTGAAACAGGGTATGAGGAGGATGGCTCGGAACCTGTTTACGGGGACACGTCTTACCAATTCCGGGTAAAATGTGTAGACAGGGAGGGAGTGACACCCGTAGACCTAAGGCTTTTCTTATATGATTACACTGGGTTTGTAGGTCACAGCCCCTACGAGCTCTCGTTGGTGAGTGGGGATCCCATTAATGGTTGGATTTATGAAGCTACAGCGGAAATCTCGAAACCCGAATGGGTGCGGTATGCGTTTGCAGCGAAAGATGGTGCACATCAAGTTTTTCAGGCAGTTGGTGCCCCAACGGTTCCTCGTTTTATCACCGAACCTCCCAGTTATCCTCCTGTGATCATGTGGAAAATTGGCTACTCCGATAATAGCAATAATGAGTTCGACACAGTCCCCCATGATGATCCACAGGTTATACACTACAGTATTGTGGAGCCGTTTTCAGTATTTCCCAGTGGTCTTGGAACAGATATAGGCAATCAGCGGTCTGTTATAAACATTCATTTTAGCGGTGGTTACCCAGAAGGAGGGACACTGACTCTCAGATGGACAGCTGGGTTATCAGCAGCAACTGAACGCTTTAGCGTGACAGTTAACGGACAGTATATTGGAGAGAGTAGCAACGGCGGTGGTTCAGTTTCGTACATATGGGATACAGAGTATTTTAATATACCGGGTGCTGCATCGGGAGACCATGTTATTACTCTCACTCACCTCACCGGTGATGGTCTTCATTTGGATCACCTTGCTTTTTCGTATCCCCAGCCCTTAACAAGAGTTAGCAACGAACTATGGGTGAGGTACTATTAGTTCCAAAGTTAGATAAGGTTATGTATAGAATACATATAGGAATAGAAAGCTGAATTAATCATCCCAACTGATGCTGGAAGTCATCGAATTTAGGGGAATACAGGGGGAATACGGGGACAGGTTAAGTAATAGAGGGGGCTGGAGGAAGCACACGGTGAAGGGTGAAGAGGGAAGGACGAAGTGAGAAGGCTCTGAAGTATTGCGCATCTGGTTCTACTTCACTCTTCTGTCTTCACCCTTCACTCTTCTAAAGCGGCGGCGGCCACGATCTTCTGCGGCTGTGTCACATGTGTATCTTGCGCATGTAGTCAACACGGGCGAGACGCCCGTGCCACAGTCTTGTTTTTCCTTTTTATGTGCCTCCATGTTGTTGCATTGTAGGGACAGATTATAATCTGTCCCTACGAAAGACACGTGGGGCAGTCATCATGCTTCCGTTTTGGATGTTGTGTCACTGAAGGGGAGACTTTGGTGATTTAATGCTGGGCAGGGTTAGGTGATGTTGGTGCTTCTGATCGGCCAAGGAACGGCGTTGTGAGATCTGCTATTCGCACGCGGCCGAGCGAAGCCTCAGGTGAATCAGGGAATAGACGGGTCAACTCTGCATACGTCTTCTCTGCCTTCTCCCAGCGATTCAATTCTTCCTGGCATAGGCCGAGGTTGAGATAGATCTTCGGCAGAAATGTATAATTCGGAAATTTGGCGACGATCATCTGGAAATACTCGCAGGCCTTTTCAACATATCCGAGATGGGCGTAACATTCACCGACGAGATCAATAGTCGCGGGATCATGCTCGAACTCAGGGAAGTTTCTCTGAAGCATAGCCAGTTGCCGGAGTGCTTCCACATAGTTATCCACGCGCATGAGACAGATAATTATACGCAGCTGCGCCTTGTCGGCAAACTGCCCCTCGGGTTGATGAACCAGGTACTGCTCGAACGCATGGCGCGCCTGTTCGTACTGTTCGAGGAAGAAATGTAGCTCGCCGAGCTTGTAATAGCCAATGTGCGCCCATGGACTATCGGGGTAAGAACTTCCAAGGCGTTGGAGCACTTGAATTGCCTCATCGACCTGATTTTCAAGAAGGGCAATCTGATAGAGAGATTGTGCGCTGTGCGGCGATTGGGGATAGCGCATGACGAACTGCTGGAGGGCCGCCTTGGCTTCACGCGCTCTGCCGCGTTGAATAAGCTCAAGCGCTTCCTCAAATTCGAGCCTAATCTGTTCCTCGGTGATCGGGGCGGCAGGCGTAGCCTCCTCTATTTGCGCAGGGGGAGTCTCCTCTTCTTCCGCAGGAAGCGGGCGTGTTGTAAAAATGTCGGCGAATGTAAGAGACAAGGGAGATTCAGGGGTGCTCGATGAGTCGGCCCGGGGTATTGCTTCCTCCTGAGACGCTCCGTGGGGTTGAGCCTGGAGCTGCGGCATTCCAATTCCAGGCAAAGCTGCCAGTATCGCTGCGGTTAATAATATGGATCTATGCAATGCCATACGTGCTGCCTGAAGCATATGGTAGCAGTGAACTTGTTCGTATCTCACCTAGTTATTCCGCCGCGTTAGTTACTCAAAGTGCCCGAAAATTTCTGGTGCGGATAGCTACAGTATTTGAACAGTTCGGGTCTAATCCTAAGTACTACAGACTTGGAGTGCGGTAGCGCAACGCAGTGCAGCTACCGCTTTCCCGCTGAGGCGGGCAAGTCTTATTAGTGGCAAGCGCAGCTTGCAACATTGAGGCCGAAGCTCCGCTTCGGCTAATAAAAGCGCAAGCTCCGCTATCGCTTCGCTTAC
>CAZVVA010000183.1:0-7496 GCA_964630455.1 uncultured Candidatus Sumerlaeota bacterium | reverse complement strand
GCCCGACGACTTCCAGCAGATCGTTGATCTCCTCTGACGTGCTGCACCTGTCATCCACTCCTCTTCGCCTGCGACTCTCTGTCATGACGAACGTGATGACCTGCATCACCTTTTGCTTACGCCTTCTGGCGCATGCGAAGAACACCGGCCTTCTGAACGGCCTGTATGATTTTCGTGTAGCCGGTGCATCGGCACAGGTTCCCTGAGATGCCTTCCCGAATTTCTTCTTCACTCGGTTCCGGCTTGCGGCGCAGCAGAGCCTCTGCCGCCAGGATCATTCCCGGGGTGCAATATCCACATTGAATTGCGCCTTCCTCGACAAAGGCTTGTTGTAGTGCCGTGACCTCGTTGTCCGGCGCCAGCCCCTCTATGGTCACGATGGAATGCCCGTTCACCTGCGCAGCCAGCATAAGACAGGCATTCACCGGCTCGTCATCCAAAAGCACAGTGCACGCGCCGCACTCTCCCTTTCCGCACGCCACTTTGGCTCCGGTAAGACCCAGCACGTCACGCAGCAGTTCCGTGAGCAACATTCCCGAAGGAATGCTGGTTCTGACCTGCTTGCCATTTACAATGCACTCAATGGTGACTTGATCAGGCATTGCCGTCTTGTCCTTTTAAAAGACGTCATTGAAATAAAATTTTACCACTACCAACATATCGTCCACGATCTTTGTAGGGGCGTTTAATTAAACGCCCCTACTTACGTACTGCTATCACACCAGTACGTTTCTTTTTGCCAGGAGCTCTAAATTTTCCCTTGCCGCTCTATCTCAGCGAGCAGCTTTTCCGGAGTAACTGGAATGTCGAAAATCCGCACCCCAACGGCATCGTAGATTGCATTCAGAATTGCAGGACATATCGCCACATTGGGCGGCTCAGCCATACCTTTCGCGCCGAATGGATTCGTTGGTTCCATGGACTCTACAATCACAGTCTTGTTCGTGAGCGGAGCATCCGCAGCGGTTGACAAGATGTACGTTGAGAAATTATCCGTGAGAAAGCGTCCATGCTGCAGCTTAACTTTTTCAAGTAAAGCATACGACATGCCCATTACTACTCCACCCTCGCATTGCCCTTCAACGCCCTGCGGATTGATCGCCCGTCCACAATCGGGAATGCTGAGCACGTCGTGCACCTTGACCATCCCTGTCTCGGCGTCCACGACAACTGAGGCAACCTGCGTAATAAACGAATAGAGGCAATGGGGAAGTCCATCACCATAATCTTTGTCTGAAGTCGGGTGCACAAAATGTCCTTCGCCCTTGAGCTGCCGCCCCTGCGAGTGTGCCGTTTGCGCAAGCTCATGCAAAAATATTCGGCGCGATGGTCCTACAAGCTCGCACTCCTGGTAGCGCATAGGCTCGCCGATCGTCTCGCTCGCAAAACGTTCCAGTTCCTGAAGAAGCGTTTTTGCAGCAAGGTAAAGCGCATTCCCTACAAGATAGATTGATTTCGAAGCCGTGACAGAGCCTGAATCCGGGCTTGCAAAGGTATCGCCATGTGTGAGGCGCATGCGCTCAATGTCACATTGCAAAACCTCAGCAGCCATCTGCAGAAAACATACCAGATTTCCTTGTCCGATCTCGATGCATCCCTGGCGCAGTAGAAACGATCCGTCGCGCTCCAGCTCAATGCTAACCCCTGCAAAGTCCGGGATGCCCTTACCCAGTCCAAGTGCCTGCATCTCGGAAGCAACACCAACGCCGTAGAAAACCGGCGGTTGAAAATCGCGCTTTCGGATATCACGTGTACGCCATAACTCGCTGTCGCGAGCAATCTTCAATGTCTCCTCAATCCCGACGCTCGTGAAAATCAGGTGGTCAATTGCTGAGAGGTCGTTCCGGCGGAGCACATTCTTCAAACGAAGCTCAATCGGATCTATCCGTAATTGCTCAGCCATCATGTCCAGCGTAATCTCCATGGCAAAACAGGACTGAGTTGCGCCAAATCCACGACATGCGCCGCTCATGCCATTATTCGTATACACAGCGCGGCCGAGCAAATGTGTGTGTGGAATGCGGTACGGCCCGGGTGCGCCTTCAAGCGCCAGGTTCAGCACCGGCCCACCGAGCGAAGCATAGGCACCAGTGTCGGAGAGAATCCTCACGTCCAGCGCCTTCAGCTCACCTACCTTCGTGGCGCCCAACCGCACATCCAGCCGCATTGGATGACGCTTCACATGAGTGATGAATGATTCCTCGCGTGACAGGACTATTTTCACCGGACACTTAGTATAGTAGGCTAACAGTGCCAGGTAGATTTGGATCGTAATCTCGTCTTTAGCTCCAAACGCGCCGCCCACCGGTGAGCTGCATACCCGAATCTTTTTAGGATCCCAGTCCAGTGCACGGGCTATCTGCAGCTGATCACGGAATGCATATTGCGAACCGCAATATACCGTGATCACCCCTGATTCCTCGTCATAGACGCCTATGCCGCCTTCAGTTTCAAGGAACGCATGCTCAAACAGCTGGGTCAAATAGCGTTGCTCCAGGGTCACATCTGATTCTGCAAAGCCTTGCTTCACATCACCCTTTTGCAGCTTTGTACGGAGCAACAAATTCCCTTGCTCATGAACCTTCGGTGCAGATTCACTCAACGCTTCCTCAGGATCTTCCACGACTGGCAAGGGATTGTAGTCTACCTGAATTAACCCAAGCGCCTCCTCAGCAATGCTCTCCGTCTCAGCCGCAACCAGCGCCACTGCATCGCCAACGTAACGCACCTTATCGTGACACAACACCGGCTGATCAGGCTTAACTATGCCAAACCCATTCAGCCCCATGACGTGGCGATGCGTGAGTACGCAGCGCACACCGGGCAGCTGCTCGGCTCGGCTCGTATCTATTCGGCGAATCCGCGCATGAGGGTAAGCTGCTCGCAGCACTTTCCCCCACAGCATGTTTGGAAACACCAGATCCGACATGAAGCGCGTTTTTCCCAGCGCCTTCTCAAGCGCATCAATGCGCGCGATTGGTTTCCCAACGAAGCGTGTCTGGCTCATGATCGTATTTGATTGGGCATTAGTGTTACTTCAAGCGGCGGTCGTGAAGAATCAGCACGCTTTCTATTTTGAGTACGACCCATTTATAATCCTTGGCGAGCGCACATCCTCTTCTCACCTTTTTCCTCCCCCAACTGGCTGAAATACGTCAATCCGGTCGCCCTCCGACGGAATATAGGCTACATCAGTTTTTCTATCGTCCACCAGGACCATAGTATAGACCAGCTGATCCTGTGGAACTCCAATTTCAAGCAGGATGTCACGCAGTGGCTGACCGGGTGAAACCTCATATTCGAGCGTATCTTTCTTCAGCACATTACGAATTGGTCCGTAGAATCTGAAGTGAATTGTAGTCACTTATTATATCCACGTAACTTCACTATTACAATTTACACTGGCTCCGTTCTGCCCATTTACTACCCATATTCGCTTTCTTTCCGGATATTAACATACAAACATGATTGAATATCTAATCATATAATTCCCAAAGATCCTTGGCTGCTGTTGGGCCCGGACCTCTGTATTCTAACGCGCCTCTTGAACGGGCCTTCGTTCCCTCATTGTCTAAAAATAATGGATTGCCGGACCACACAGCAGGTGAGAAATCTTGAAGATGAAAATCGCCGGTCGCAGCGTTAACAAACAAAGGATTCCCATCTAAATGACCCGGATAATCTGAAGGTAAAATCCCTGAAGATAATCCCGACATAATAGTAGAACAATTGTAAAAAAGATTATGAGATATCCATTCATTGCTCGGTTGCATAAAAGTCTCTGAATCCGATATTTCGATAGCCGTCTGACAATTTGAAAAAATATTATTCTTTAGCTCAAAACAACTATTCTCTCTTTCATAAACCCAAGCGGCGTTAATCTTTGCCCCTATCCCTTGGATATTATAAAATGTACAATTGTGCACTTTTACCGCCTCTACATAGCTGAGATTTATTCCAATTTGGGCCATATCTGTTATAATTAGATTTCCTAAATAGACTCCGCTAGACCAACCTGAAGGCAAATTGATGGCCCTATTGCAATTCTTCAGCGTCATGTTGGCAATCATGCAGCCAGAAACACTGGGCGATTCGAAAATACTGATAGATCTACCTCCTCCATCCAGAATGACCTCATCCGCCTCGCCATAACCAACGATGTTAACCCACTGTTGAGATGAAAAACTTAGCGAAGAATCGATTGAGTAAGTGCCCGGTTTCAAAATAATAGCTGTTTCCCGCGGTGCACTATTTATGGCTGTTTGAATATCTTGATAAGGATTATCGTAGCTCCCTTCCGGCTTTGAAAGATTATCGTCCGACGCGTCATTATCAACAAAGACCAGATCATACACTTCGCCGTTTTTATCTGGAGAGTGAATATACCACCACGTATCGTATAGCGCTGAAAATCCCTGCGCCCCTTGATTATTGATGCCTAAAACAGCTATTGTACCGGCATTCCTATGAGAGAAATCTTGATGAAAATCATACGAAAAATTATAGAATCCCACCTCTGTTATATCTGCTTTGTCATAAATAAAACTTTGGAAAAACATATTTGCGCATACCATGGCGCTCAGACAGAAAAGTCCTGATTCAGGATCCACTCCGCTAAATACCATCGGATAGGGAGCTTCACTAACAGAATAAATATGACCCATGCGAGGCCAGGCAAGCGCAGTTATCGGATCGGTGGTGTCCGTCCAATCATCATCATTAAAAAAACGGCTTTTAAGCAAACGACGACAATCTACAAGACGAAGTTCTGCTCCCTCCATAGGAACATATTCACTGGTGGAGCACTCTAATAAGTTATATACACGTCGGACAGCAGATCTGCCGCTCATCCACCCCAATCCCATCACAGGATAAGAAGGATCTAACGCGTCGACAATAGGATGCCACAAGCCTACAGAATGACCGAATTCATGAATAAAAGTGCCTATTAAATTTGATAGAAATGATCCCACTGTCTGGTTACCCATCAGTGGATTGCCACCTGTTTGAGGGTGGTTGACAGTATCATCACATATAGCTGCCTGCCACCCTGAAGCATCGCTAGGGAGGTAATCCAAAAGAACAGCGCTCGTATTACAATAACCGCCACATCCTCTACTTCCATTAAGCAACCCTGTTCCGCTGCCAATCGACCCGCCCCAACCCGGATAATTTCCAATTAAAGGCATATTAGGAAGGTACTCATGACAGTCGTAAATAATCACAACAACAGCTTTTTCCATCTCTTGATAAATATTCATCCCTGCCTGTCCAAACATTTCATCAAAAGCTAAATGCGACATATCCCAATCATTCGGATCAGCGTCTTCGGGTTCACCATTTATTCCATTGTTATTGTTATCTCCCCAATACCAATTGTGATCGTACTCTCCATGAAAAGGATGAATAATGAGCTGTCCCGAAGTGTTGCGCTCAAAATTTGGCGTCTTGGGCGATACCCCATAAGATTGAAATTCACTTGTAAAGTAATCATCAAGAAATGAATAGAAGAACTCAATACGCGACCTCATGTTTTCAATTTTGTTATTCAGATCTGTTGGATTACTTGGCCATCGATTATCTGGAATAAATACTATTGTTCTGACGAGATTCTCAGGACTATTGGCGGGTGGATCAGGGAAAAATGTCGCGGAAGATCCCGAAGGAAAAGGGCTCTTCCCTGAACTAAAATTAATAGTGCCTTTTTCTTGAGCGCCGATAGGAGTTAACTGTAACCCTAAAAAGAGAACGAGCCATCTATAATAATCATGTCCTTTGATCACCCTATCCTCTCCCCATTTCAAAAAATTAGAGTCGTCTGCTTAATGCCTCCTAGCTTAACTTTTTTTAAAGATTCAAATTGCCTCACCGCGCCAACGGGTACGATTAGCCACGCCTCGATGCCAATCTCTTCAAACACCCAGGTGAGATCTTCCCACAAATTAAGCGTTAGTAAGAATCCCCAACGCTGCCAGAGTCTCTTAAAGTTGAGCTTATTGGCTAACTTGCACTACAGACGAAAGCGGATGATAAGACAAGCCAAATGCATCGGCAACGGGCTTGTATGTAATCTTCCCATCCACAATGTTTACACCAAGCTCCAGACTCTTATCGTCTTTAATTGCACCAGGAAAGCCTTTGTCGGCGAGTTGCACGGCATAGGGTAATGTGACATTGGTCAGTGCGTATGTTGACGTTTTACTCACCGCTCCCGGCATATTTGCCACGCAATAGTGAATCACGCCATCGATCTCGTAGACCGGATTACTATGCGTCGTTGGCTTCGCCGTTTCCACGCATCCGCCCTGGTCAATAGCCACATCTACTATGACTGAGCCCGGTTTCATTGTCTTGAGCATATCGCGCGTAATTAGCTTAGGCGCCTTGGCACCGGTTACCAAGACTGCGCCAATTACAAGGTCGGACTCCTTGATCTTCTGCCGGATGTTATAATCATTACTTATTATGGTGGTCACATTGGCAGGCATAATATCAGCCAGATAGCGCAATCGTTCGATGCAAATGTCGAGAATGGTGACATGTGCCCCCATGCCGGCAGCCATCTTTGCCGCGTTCGTCCCGACTGTTCCGCCCCCAATGACAATCACGTTTGCAGGCTCAACACCAGGAACCCCGCCAAGTAACACGCCGAGCCCGCCCATAGGCCGCTCGAGATATTTCGCCCCTTCTTGAATTGACATGCGCCCAGCCACTTCGCTCATCGGCGTCAGAAGCGGCAACCTGTGATCATCCGTTTCAATTGTCTCGTACGCAACACACGTGGCTCCGCTCTTCATCATGGCCCGCGTGAGCCGTTCAGAAGAGGCAAAGTGAAGGTAGGTGAACAGAATCTGCCCTTTGCGAATGAGCGGATCTTCCGCCTTGAGAGGCTCCTTGACTTTGATGATGAGCTCCGACTTGGCAAAAACCTCCTCCGCTGATGGCGCGATAATTGCCCCTGCGTCCTTGTACTGCTCATCGGGGATACCGCTGCCACGCCCTGCCTCCTTCTCAACATACACCTTGTGGCCGTGTTGAGTCATCTGACGAACTCCCGCGGGCACAATGGCCACCCGGTACTCATTGTCCTTGATTTCCTTTGGCACTCCCACAATCATGACGCTTCTCCTGAGAAAGACTTGGGAAAGACTAATAATTGCCACAATCGCTACGGCCAAAAATTGCAATAATCAAGTCTTTTTTACCGCATTTACTCCCCTCATTTGGACTGTTCGGTATGGCGCCGCTGCTATCCTGGTAGTGCAGCGATCAGCCGGTCAATATCCTCTATCGAATTGTAGAAATGCGGAGAGATACGCAGCATTTCGCGCCGCGCCGCGGTAACGATATTTTGACCTAGCAAATGCTTATGGACCTCCGCTGCGCTTGAATTCTTGGTTCTGCAGACCACTATCCCTGACCTCTCCTCCGGTACCCGCGAAGAAATCACCTCATACCCTTTTTCGTCACGCTGCTGCATTAGATTTCCAGTCACC
>CAZVVA010000182.1:0-7508 GCA_964630455.1 uncultured Candidatus Sumerlaeota bacterium | reverse complement strand
ATTATGAACTCATCCAGGGCCCGGGTCATCCGGGCAATGGCCTGCTGCCGCGTTGCGCCCCATACAATCAGCTTTGCAATCATCGAATCATAAAACGGCGGTATCACGTATTCGCTATAGACATGGCTATCAATGCGCACCCCCGGACCACCAGGTGTATGATAGGTCACGATTTTACCGGGGCAGGGAAGAAAATCGCGCTCAGGATCTTCAGCGTTAATCCGGCATTCAATTGCATGGCCTCGTAGTTCAATATCGCGCCGCTTCATGCTTAGTTCCTCTCCGGCAGCCACGCGAATCTGTTCGCGGATGATGTCAACACCGGTTACGGCTTCCGTCACCGGGTGCTCAACCTGGATGCGTGTATTCATTTCCATGAAATAAAAGTGCCGGTTGGCATCCAGGAGGAATTCGATAGTGCCAGCCCCGGTATATCCCACGGCTTTCGCTGCCTTTATGGCAACATGCCCCATCTCCCGGCGCAGCTTCTCATCAATAACCGCGCATGGTGTTTCCTCGATCAGCTTTTGGTGGCGACGTTGAACGGAGCAATCGCGCTCGCCCAGGTGGATAATATTGCCGTGCTCATCGCCGACAATTTGAAATTCTACATGCTTTGGGTTTTCAATAAACTTTTCAATGTAGACAGTCGGATTGCCGAAGGCCTTTTCTGCCTCGCCCTGGGCCATGGCGAAATTCTTCGACAAATCGCTTTCAGAGTAGGCCAGCCGCATGCCACGGCCGCCACCCCCTGCTGCAGCCTTGATCATTACCGGGTACTTGATTTTCCTGGCTATCTTTATAGCCTCATCTATACCAGACACAATCCCATTGCTGCCAGGGATCACAGAAACCCCGGCACTCAGCATGGTCCGCTTAGCCTGGGCCTTGTCGCCCATCAACCGGATCGTATCCGGACTGGGACCAATAAACTTGATCTTGCATTCCTCGCAAACTTCGGCAAAATGCGCATTCTCAGCCAGGAACCCATAGCCCGGGTGAATGGCATCGGCATCCGTCACTTCTGCTGCACTGATTATGCGCGCTGGATCTAAATAGCTCTGGGAGCTGGGCGGGGGACCTATGCACACCTCCTGGTCGGCAAACCGCACGTGCAAGGAATCGGCATCCGCTTCTGAATAGACCGCCACCGTGGGGATTCCCATTTCGCGACAGGCGCGAATTATGCGCAGAGCAATCTCACCACGATTGGCTATGAGAACTTTTTCGAACACTTCTTAAGGACTCTCTGTTTAATCACAAGGTCTGGGCAGACGCAAGACCTGCCCCTACGTCAGAGCGGCTCCCAGCTCGGAACCGTGACATTGCCAAGGCTTAGCCGCCTAGGCGCCAATTGCTCAAGACAAATCACTAACACTATCCCTGCAGCTAGAGTCAGGTATTGCACGAAAAGCCGGACGGCTCGCGTTTGGGAGAACGACGTTGTACTCATCGCAAACCGGTCAAAAGGGTTCAATTATAAACAGAGGCTGGCCATATTCAACATGCTGGCCGTTTTCAATCAGGATTTGCGCCACCTTCCCTTTCATCTCTGCCTTAATCTCATTCATCAGCTTCATGGCTTCCACAATGCACAGTACCGTGTCCTCATTGATCTCATCCCCAACCTCTACATACGTGGGAACATCAGGCGCAGGCGCACGATAAAACGTCCCCACCATGGGGGACTTGATGCTGACCAGCTTTTCTTCAACGGGAACGTCAGGCGATTCATGCTTTGGCGGCGCGGAAGCCTCGGACTCGATCTTTGTGGGGCCCTCTGTGACGGCTGCGCTTTGAGTAGGAGATACAGGGGGCGTGGTCATAAGCGAAATTACCTGAGGAATAGCATTGCTGGCACTGCTCTGCGTACTCTGACCCTCCCCAGAGGCGCGATTATTCGCCTTTCCTGTAACAATGCGAATACGCATTCCATTCTGTTCCAGGTCAAATTCGGATACCCCGTTTTTGTTCAAAATAGCTATCAATTCCTTAACATCCCGCAGGCTCATCTTTGCCTCTTTACCCAACGCGCTTATTTTCTTCCCCATGACCTGACACCTTCCTTTGTGCAGGAGTCAACTCCCATGCCTGATCGGGATATCGCGGCGCATCCCGAGTCGTCTGTCTACATCAAAATTGACTTTAGGGTGAAAATTCTCCAACTGCATCTTAAAAAAACATAACGTATATTGGGGGGAAAGGCCAACCTAGTCAAGAGATTTATCAGCTCTGGACAAAAATGATCTTATGTTGAGTTGGGTCTTAAAATGCTCTAAACTCTTTAAACTTCGGAAGATATAGAGCGAGCCGCTCAACATCTGGTCTTGCATACAGGCAGTCTCACCAGTCTGATGCCATATTCGAGCGGGTCGTATTGTGATCCACAGGGTCTTAACTTGACTCTTTGGCCATTGGGCCAAAAAAAGCGAAGCAGCCGTAGCTCACAGCATGGCCGGATTTTCGTACACTCGGTACTCCCCCGCCTCGAAGACCTTTTTCCAGTGCGAGCGGACAAACTCGATGGCTGTCCGGATGGCATAATGCGGGGTGTCCGGTGGCGAATGCATTCGCTGATCAGTAAAACTATCTTCAACCACGAACCGCGCATTCTCAAGCGACGGGTCGAAAAGAAATCGCTCCGGGGAAAAGGACGATAAATAAAAATCCGTGCGAATCCCCTTCTTCAGCAATGCCTGAGGGATATTCGCATTGCGCGTCTTTAACAGCCACCAGAGGGTATAGGTTGATAACACCAGATCGTCCGACGATGCATGGGTATTGATAAACTCTGCAGTTCGATATGCATTGCCCACGTTCTGAACCATGCCAAATTGAAGTGGGGTAACGAAGCGACCGTAAATAGAATGGCGAGTGTCGTTAAACTTCACCCAAAGCAATCCAATAATGCCAAGCACGATAAGTGTGGTAATCACCTTCTTGATCCAGATCTCATGGTGGGCAGGGAAAATCCTGGAGGCAAGCTGGCGGGGCACTTCTGATGCGATATATGTGCGCGCTGAATCAATGAAGCGGAGGCAGAGATTTGCAGCGCCCACGGCCAGCAGGGGCAAGACAGGGATCACGGGGTAGGTAATGAGCGTTATCATCGTGTCGGCCCGGCGGAGCACAATATGCAACATCAGTACCAGGAGAAACAGCATGGTATAGCGCAAAAGAGGTCGTCTGAGCAGACATATTCCGATTACCCCAATGACGTAGAACGGGCCAAGGCGAAAGAATTCAAGATAATGCCGCATGGTTTGCACAAGCGACCCCGCAGCTGCATCATGGCGCAGCCCTGCCAGGTCTTCTGCAAAACCCGCTGTCCTGCTGGCAAATAGAAAAAAGAGACCAAGCGGGATCAGGATAAGCACCACCCAGGGAAGATGGATTTTCTTGCCAGTTGCCAGCACCATGACCCCGATAAAAAGCACAAGCACGATGGCGTAATACACACTTAACAGAGCAAGGGCTGCAAAAAATATACCTGGCAGTAGCCAAACAATCTTTTTGCCTTCAGCGTACTCCAGCATTAGGTACAGTACGATCGGCACGAGAGCCATGTAGAGATTATAGGGTAGTGCCATTCTGCTGAACATGACGATCTGGGGATCGAGAGCAAAGAAGGCGCCTGCCAGGAGAGCATGCCACTTGCCAAGGAATCGCCAGCAGAGCAGGAAGATGCCAAGAAGCGTAGCCAAACCCAGGGCTGCGCAAAACAGACGGAAGTAGCGCATTTCATTGCCCCAGATACTTACCCAGACTGTTTCAAGGGAGAAGAACAGTGGCGGGTGCGTCATATATGGCCCGACAAATGTCACGTTTACTGCGCCGAGCCGCCACTCGCCTTGCAGCGCATTGCGCGTGACTTCAAAATAGGTGCCCTCATCGCGAAACCATCCTGGGGATGAGGAAATCTTGCGCACGCGCAAATATGCGCCAAGCACGAAAACAATTACACAAAGCGCGACAACAAGCCAGGTATTCAGCTGCGATCTCTTTCTCTCAGTCATCATGCATGGCCTGTGCTATCGAATTTCTCGTGCAAGCTCCAGAACGCTTGGCGTAATGATTGTCTCCTCAGTAATAATCAAGGGACGTTTATGAAGCAGGGCGTGCTTAACATCTGACAGAGTGAGCGCCTTGAGGGGAACAAAGTCACGGCTTTTGAGGTGACGCTCTTCAATGCGCCGGACCTTCTCAAGCCGAGCACCATACCGGCCACCCAGGAAGGCGGTAGTCAGCCAGATGCGTACAATTTCGAGAGCCGTGCCAGGGCCGATGATCTTGCCACCCATGCATAGGATGTTTGTATTTGAATGTTCACGGCTCAGGCGCGCTGAAAGCAGATCATTGCAAACCCCTGCATTCACACCAAAGAGTTTATTCGCCAGCGCAGCTGAAGGATATCCTGCGCCGTCTATCAGGATGCCCCGCTCACATCGCGCTTCCGATACAGCCAACGCTGCCGGGTAGATAAAATCAGGATAATCCACCGGCGTCGTACTTACTGTGCCGAAATCCTGCACATCGTGATGCTCACCCAGGAGGAATCGCTTGACCTCCTCCTTCATGTCAAAGCCTGCATGATCGCATGCCAGCGCAATCTTCACGCCGCGCACCTCCCTTGCCTCAAGTTGGCTCTGCTAAGACTATGCAATCCGGGCAGATAGTGCTTCTCTCTCTCGAAATGCTTCCCCTGCTTGGATATGCTGTCTGGATAACCCATTAATATTGCTACAAAGCATAACACTTCCGGAATTTAAAGGGAAAAATACAATAGCTACAATCCCTGGCCCTGCGCCTCCAATTTGATTTCACCACGGCCGGCCAGCAAAGGGGACACACAGGGGAGAAAAAGGTTGAGGAACCTGGTTCAAAATTGTTATTAATAACCCTAGGGAATTCTACGTCTATATTATAAGAGGAGCTGTTTTTTCACTCATGGCTAAATTTCGTTTGGTTACAGACTACCAGCCAAAAGGCGACCAGCCACAAGCCATTGAGAAATTGGTTCGGGGCGTGAAAAAAGGCTTGCAGCATCAGGTGTTGCTTGGGGTAACCGGTTCGGGCAAGACGTTTACCATGGCGAACGTGATAGCGCAAACGCAACGCCCCACCCTGGTTCTGGCGCCAAACAAGACCTTGGCTGCTCAGCTCTACCGGGAATTCAAGGAACTTTTTCCCCGTAGCGCTGTCGAATATTTTGTAAGCTACTACGACTACTATCAGCCTGAGGCATACATCCCGCGGACAGACACCTACATCGAGAAAGACGCCTCGATCAATGAGGAGCTGGACAAGATGCGGCTGGCAGCCACCAAAGCGGTGCTCGAGCGACGCGACACAATTATCGTAGCCAGTGTGTCGTGCATCTATGGTATCGGCTCTCCAGAGGATTTCCACTCGATGGTGGTCTTCTTGGAGGCCAATACGCCGGAAGATCGCGATGGGATGCTGCGCCGCCTTGTTGACATTCAGTATCACCGAAACGATACAGACTTCTCTCGTGGCACGTTTCGCGTCCGGGGCGATATTGTTGACATCTTTCCCGCGTACGAGGAGAGAACGGCTATCCGGATCGAGTTTTTCGGCGACACAATTGACAGCATCTACGAAATTGATTCGTTGCGTGGGACCAAGCTGCACCCCTTACGGCGTGTTGCCATCTATCCCTCCAGCCACTACGTCACCGGCAGGAGCAATCTGGAGCGTGCGATTGAGGCCATTCGGAAGGAGCTCAAGGAGCGGCTGGCAGAGCTACGGGGGCAGGACAAACTCGTCGAAGCACAACGGCTCGAACAACGTGCCAATTACGATCTGGAGCTCCTGAGCGAGATGGGTACCTGTCAGGGCATCGAAAACTATTCGCGCCACCTCTCCGGCCGTAAGCCTGGTGAGCCGCCGTATACGCTGCTGGACTACTTTCCTCCGGATCTCCTGCTCTTTATTGACGAGAGCCACCTTTCTATTCCGCAGGTACGGGGTATGTATCTGGGAGATCGGTCGCGTAAGAAGGTGCTGGTCGAGTACGGCTTTCGGTTGCCCTCTGCACTCGACAACCGACCGCTGACATTTGAGGAGTTCGAGCAGCGGGTCAATCAAGTGATCTATGTGTCGGCAACGCCTGCAGCGCATGAACTGGAGAAAAGCCAGGGCATTATTGCCGAACAGCTAGTGCGCCCCACTGGTTTGACAGATCCGGAGATTATCGTGCGGCCAGCAAGCAACCAGGTGGAAGACCTGATGGCTGAGATTCAAAAGCGCGCAGATGCCAATCAACGGGTGCTGGTGACAACATTGACCAAGCGCATGGCCGAGGAGCTAACGGAATACTACTGCGAATGTGAAATCAAGGCAAAGTATTTGCACTCAGAAATTACAACCATCGAGCGCACCGAGATCATCCGGGATTTACGCCTGGGGGAATTCGACGTGCTGATCGGTATCAACCTGCTACGTGAAGGTCTGGATTTGCCAGAGGTGTCGCTGGTCGCCGTGTTGGATGCAGACAAGGAGGGCTTTCTACGGTCAGATGTTTCGTTGATTCAGACTTGTGGCAGGGCTGCGCGCAACGTCTGCGGCCAGGTCATCATGTATGCGGACAGGATTACCAAGTCAATGCAGCGCACGATTGACGAGACGAACCGGCGGCGCCGCGCCCAGACGCAATTCAACCGCGCTCATCAGATTACCCCACAGTCAATCGTTAAGTCTATCTCAACGATTCTCGATACAATATACGAAGCTGACTACGTAACTGTGCCACTGGTCTCTGAGCCACAAGTGGCGTACGGCGATCCGTTGCAGCTGCACAGGAGAATCGTCGCGCTGAAAAAAGAGATGAAAGCTGCTGCGGCAAAGCTGGAATTCGAGCGCGCAGCAGAATTGCGCGATCAAATTACTATATTGGAAAAACAATTGGTTGAAAAGCCCATATAGCTGCTGGTAAGGGTTTACCTGCCTTGGGCAAGGACATAAATGAAAGGGGATGAGTCAAATGACTAAAGAATGTTGCCGCTCAGTGTATATCTTTTCCTGCCTCGCGTTTATGCTTGGATGCGTTACAGGACTGGCAGTGGAAACTCAAGAGTTCCAGGCCAGCGTCGGCCCTGTCCAATCCTACGGCGTGGTTGTCCGGCCCCACTACGGCAATCTTTACATCAACGTATGGCCTGATCGCCAGACATACTGGATTGGCGACCGTATCCGTATCAATTTTGCTGTCAACCGAGATTGCTACGTGTACATCTTCAACACTGATGCAGGAGGAACAACGCGGCAGATATTCCCAAATTACCACGACCGCGACAATTTCGTCCGTAGAGGAAGAACCTACCATATTCCGGATTCTGGTTATGAACTCCAGGTGACAGGGCCGCCGGGACAAGAATATATCCACGCAGTCGCGGTCAGTGCCCGCTACAGGTTCCTCGACATCTACCACGACTTCCGAGGCTCTGCTCCATTTCCCATGCAGTCACATGGGGCGGAAGGTCTTATGC
>CAZVVA010000181.1:0-7544 GCA_964630455.1 uncultured Candidatus Sumerlaeota bacterium | reverse complement strand
CCCAGAAGCCAAAGGTACCACTTGTGGTATTATCGTGTGAAACGAGCCACAGCGCGCCAACAGAATGCCCATAATCTGGCTCAGTAAATAATGCTGGAGCGCCGCCCGCTTCCCAGCCTTCCTGGCCTAAGCCAAAGGCATAATCCTCGACAAGCGCAGCCGGTGAAAGCGCATTTAGAGCAAAGCGATTAATAGTAACGCTATCAAGTGACAGTTCTCCCGCTGCCGCATCCGCAGGATTAAAATTCAGAAGGTCGAACGCAAGGATTACGCCAGTATCATTTGCCGGTGGGACGAAATAGAGCCCGTAGTTTATGCCCGACGGCACTGGTGAAGCAGCGCCATTGCCTGCACTCTCAATCGAAAGTACGTCATACTGCTGCAGGTTCGAGGAGCTCGCCCGAAGCCGTATCTGCGGAACGAGCGATTGATTTGTTATGTCGGTCGTCACAGTGAACCGCGCATGGTAGAGATACTCTGAGTCGACGGGGATTACATTTGGGTAACTCTGCCAGGAGCCGAATGTGTTGGAATTGGATAGTGAAGTCATCTTCAGGTAATCCGGATTCCAGGAAAAAGCTGGCGGACTAGAAACAGTCGGTGCACTCCCGGTGGTCCAGCCTTCCTCATCCAGAGTAAAATCCCAGACAATCTGCCATGGCGTAGGCGAAGGCGTAGGCGTTGGTGTTGGTCCTTCACCGGTGAAGCGCAGGATAAAGAGACCACCATACGTATCTGCCAAGTAAGCATAATCCCCCGAGGCATAGACGCGACGGGCATTACCCAGCGTGTCATAATACCCCACTTCATAGGGTGCGGACGGATTGCTCACATTGATGATCCGTAAGCCTCCACTATAATCATCTGCCACGTAGGCATAATCGCCTGATACATAGACGCCCTTTGCATAGCCTGGCGTATCACAATACCCGGTCTCATACGGTGCGGTCGGATTGCTCACGTTGATGATCCGTAAGCCTTCATAACTATCTGCCACGTAGGCATAATTGCCCGATACATAGACGTCATAGGCATAGCCCAGTGTCTCATAGTAGCCGGCTTCATACGGCGCAGAAGGGTATCTTACGTTGATGACCCGTAAGCCTGCCTCAACATCTGCTACATAGGCATAATTGCCCGATACATAGACGCCATAGGCGCGGTGCGGTGTATCATAGTACCCGGTTTGATAGGGCGAAGCCGGATTGCTCACGTTGATAATCCGTAAGCCTTCATCCGCATCTGCCACGTAAGCATAATTCCCCGATACATAAACACCACGGGCATTGCCCGGTGTATCATAGTACCCGACTTCATATGGCGCAGACGGATTGCTCACGTTAATGATCCGCAACCCAGAATCACTAGCTGCCACGTAGGCATAATTGCCCGATACATAGACCCCCAGGGCTTGGCCCGGTGTATCATAGTACCCGGCTTCATACGGTGCAGCCGGATTGCCCACGTTGATGATCCGTAAGCCTCTCCGGTCAGCTGCAACGTAGGCATAATTGTCCGATACATAGACGTCATAGGCATATCCCAGTGTCTCGTAGTAACCGGCTTCATACGGCACGGACGGATTGCCCACATTGATAATACGTAAGCCTGCCCAACGATCTGCCACGCAGGCATAGTTGTTGAATACATAGACGTCATAGGCAATGTCCGGTGTATCATAGTAGCCTGCTTCGTATGGCGCGGACGGATTGCTCACATTGATGATTCGTAGGCCTTTGGAGCCATTTGCCACGTAGGCATAATTGCCGGATACATAGACGTCCTTGGCCGAGCTTGGTGTATCATAGTAGCCGGCTTCATAGGGCGCGGATGGATTGCTCACATTGATAATGCGTAGGCCTTCAAAATCAGTTACTACGTAGGCATAATCGCCAGATACATAGAAGTCGTTGACATAGCTTGGCGTATCATAATGCCCGGTCTCATACGGTGCAGTCGGATTGCTCACGTTGATGATCCGCAAGCCCGCTTCGCTATCTGCAACGTAGGCACAATCGCCCGATACATGGACGCCCACGGCAGACCAGGGTGTATCATAGTCCCCGGCTTCGTAAGGCACGGAGGGATTGCTCACATTGATAATGCGTAAGCCTGCACGCCCATCTGCCACGTAGGCATAATTGCCCAATACATAGAGGCCACTGGCACTGCCCGGCGTATCATAGTATCCGACTTCATAGGGCGCAGAGGGATTGCTCACATTAATGATGCGCAAGCCTGCAGAGCCATCCGCCACGTAGGCATAAGTACCTGAGACGTATACGTCGCTAACGATGTTTGGAAACAGAATCTTGCCAAGAGACTGGGGATTTGTCGGATCGCTTATATCGAGAATTCGCAGATTCGGCCCTTCACTGATATAGGCATAATCCCCGTCAACAAAAACTTCGTAGCAAGCGCCGCCAATTTGTCCCACCAGCTCTACATTCCAGCTATCCTGCGCCTGCGCAGATAGCTGAAAGAATGTAAATAGCGCCATGCAAATCATCACTAATGGAACATTTCCACACCTTTTGTTATCCATGATTCACCCCCCCCCTATTAAATTGCAAAATAAGGTCATTACATGCAGGTTTGGCTTTCTAACTTTTTCCTACCACGAGATGTTTTTTCGTGTCAAGTCCTTTTTATACCATCTTGCATATTAGACGTCCGTAATTTACACCAGGTACACTCTTATGTTCCCATATCCAAAGGGCAGACACATAGGTCTGCCCCCACATGATACACTAATTTCACCGCAACTGCAAAATTCGGGATGAAAAGTAGCCTGTCTACCTTTTCGCTACTTTTTTACGAGCAGGAGGGGATCGCGGCGGAGTGCTTCAAGGGTAAGCTCGACGAGGGGTTGTGCGCGAATCAGACATGTTGTGGAATCTAACACCTTCCTCTTTTTCAATACACCAGCATCTTCAAGTCGGGGCTCCATGATTGAGAAGTTTCTCGGAGTCCCGTACTGGTGTATGCCAGTTCGGTAGATCTTTTCCTTTCCATCTTGGTCAATCACAACGGCATCCACTAGTTCGGGCTGCATGTGGTAAGGAACCTCGGCAAGCTCTTCCACGGTGTGAAACAGGGTTACGCTTTCCAGATCTACTCCGAAGAGCAAGACATAGCCGTCGCGCTCGGCCAGCCGGAAGTAGGGAGTTTCCTTTCCGCATGGAGTGGGTGAGAGCTGATGGTCGCGTGCAAGGTCGTGCTTTTGCGGGCCGATGATTGCCACTGAATGCGTGGGGTGAAGACTGCGTAAAGCATCAGGCCGCTGGCGAAAAGTCTCGGGAATGCGGCCAGTCCAGCATGGGGTCTGCCGTACGTCAAAGCGCGGAGGATTCTTGGCATTCAGGGCACGCGAGCCGGTGAGCGTCGGCATCAGGACATTGCCCTCAGGGCCTACGCTCTGGACGAGGGCTTCAATGATCGTCTGCGCTCCTCCATTAACCCACCCAAAGCTCCTCAGCGAGCTGTGTACCATGACCGTTGCACCGGTTGGAAGTCCGAGGCTTTTCAGTGTCGAGCAGATTTGATTGTACTGGTAAGTCGCACTCGTCATGTCTTGCGCCGATTGGTAAAGAAGCTTGTCATTTCGGATATTATCCCGGATTTTGCATTAGGAAAGGCGAGGGGGATCCGCCGCGGCGGATCACCCCTCGCGCTCCCCTCCTAAACCTTTAGTTACGGGCGATTTTATCCGCCTCAGGTGGATTCATCCGCCTTCGCAAGGCTTCGGCGAATGAAATCGCCAGCGGGTCATGGCCCACTAAAAGGTGAGCCAGATAAGCGTCCTGACAGTAGCTCTGAAGAACAAATCTTCCTTTAGTTACGGCGCCTTGCGTACTTTTTCTTCACGGCAACTGGAAAATCCCAGTTGAATTAGTCGGATAACTATTCTAGCTGGAAGAAGCCTATGGAGATCCTGCGCTGCTATTGCCTTGCCGGTGGCCTTCCTGGCGGATGAGCCTGTGCCCTGTCCTCCGTGTGGAGCGTGCAGGTCATAGTTGGCTGAGTACCTTTTTTGAATGCCATTTTTTTGAACACGTGGACATCCGGCGTATTGCGGCACAACTCAGTGGCGATCAATCCGGATTTCGGGCAGATATCCTCGAAGACAATGTCTTCCGGGACATCATAATGCATTTTCCAGTTTTCACGAGTCTTCAGAGCGCGCACAAGAAAGCTCTGCCAGATGGGTCCGGCAACTGTGGAGCCAGTCATTTTCGGCCCCAGCGTGCGCAGGCGGTCGAAACCCACATAAACGCCAATAACCAGATCTGGTGTATATCCGATAAACCAGGCATCAATGCAGTCGTTCGTGGTTCCGGTTTTGCCGGCAATCTCGGGAACGCGACGCCCTTCGAAGTATTCGCCAATGGGATAGTACGCAGTGCCGCGCTTAATCGCCCCTTGCAACACAGATGCTACGAGGTAAGCGGTTTGAGGTGAGATGACGACGCGCTCGTAGGGCTTGAACTCTTTAATCACCTTATTCTTTGCATCCGTGATTCTTCGCACCCCAAGGGGTTGAATGGCGATGCCATTATTGACGAAAGGGATGTAAGCAGCAGCCAATGATAAGAGGGGCATGCTCACTGTGCCCAGACAGGCGGAGACGCCCATCTGGTCGGGATATTGCCATTCCGGTCGCGTATCGGCAAAGTCAAACTTATTGACAAACGACAGGGCGCGCTTCTGACCAAGAGCCTGATACAACATGATGGTAACGACGTTGCGGGAATGTTCCAGGGCTTCCTGCAGGGTTGTTGGGCCGAAGAATTCATTCTCGTAGTTCTTCGGAGTATAGCCATCAGGGAATACCAGCGGCTCGTCAATAAAGACCGTAGCCGGGGTAAATCCCATTTCAAATGCGGCAGCGTAGAAAAAGGGCTTGAATGCAGATCCAGGCTGCCGTTTTGCCTGTATGGCACGATTCCATTGACCGTCATTTTCCATATCGTAGAACTCTTCGCCTCCGACCAGGGCGAGAATCTGGGCAGTATGGGCATCGAGCACTACGATAGCGCCCTGGACGTGCTTATCATCGTCCAGTGACCCCGTAAAGGTGTTAGTGTTATGATTGACACTCTTGAGTTCAATGCTCACATACCTTCCTTGTTTGATCACGTTTTCGGGTTCAAAGTAGGGGAGGTTTTCCGGTACGGGAATAGTTCCCACGTAATTGTCGAGATACACTGTTATGCGATCGGGAAAGACTTCGGTGATCTTGGACAGGCGCACCTGCCCAGGGGCCGGAACAGTACGAAGGTATCGGTCTTCCTGCTTAAGAAAACGCTCGTACTTCTTGCTCTGCCACAGGCGCTCAACTTCCCGCAACCCCTGCTTCAGCTCCTCTTCTGCAATGGTCTGGAGCTCGGCGTCCAGCGTGGTATAGATCATGTAACCTTTCTTGTGCAGATCTTCATTGCTAAATTCGGGATCCTTCAAGAGTTCCTGCCGCATATATTCTACGAAATAGGGAGCGCGATGGCGCACAGGAGCCGGTGGATTTAGTACGATGGGTTCCGCTACGGTTTTCTCGTATTGCTCTTTGGTAATGTAGGCCTGTTTATGCATCATGCGGAGTACGATATTGCGGCGTCGCGTAGCAATCTTGAGATTATTGACAGGGGAATAGCGCTCCGGCAACTGCGTAATGCCTGCCAGGGTGGCACACTCCGAGAGATTGAGGTCTTTGACATCTTTGTTAAAGAACCTGCGGGCAGCGGCTTGAACTCCATAAGCGCCATTGCCGAGATAAATCTGGTTCAGGTAAAATTCAAGAATCTGTTCTTTAGAGTAGTGTTTTTCAATCTGAAGTGCCAGAAGCGTTTCCTTGATTTTGCGGGAAAGAATTTTGCGGCGAGAGACTTCGGGTAACAGGTTACGTGGAAGCTGCTGGGTAATTGTACTGGCCCCTTGAGCAGCCCGCATACGTTGGATGTCAATCAGCAGGGCTTTGAACGTGCGTACAAAATCGACGCCAAAATGCTGGTAAAACCGCTTATCTTCTATCGCGATAAAAGCATTAACGAGATCCTTAGGAATGTCGCTCTTGATGCGCGCTATGACGCGCTTCTGCCGGAAGAACTTGCCGATCTCATTTGTGCCCGTGCGGTCGTAAATGGTGGTTACTTGGGGAGGCGAGTAGTTCTCCAACTGCTCAATCGGCGGGAGCTCTTTAATATAGCCCAGCAGAAGGCCAATGCCCAGGCTGAGTAGAACGGCACAGACACTAAGAACTCCCAGAAAGAGGTAGAGCCATTTTTTCAATACGTGCTGAAAAGTGTGGCCGAGGCTCATTGAAAAACCTCAATCGTCTGGTGTCCGCCTCATACCAGAAAAGCCGACGATTTTGAATCTGCTTGATTATCGGAAGTTTCAAATTGTACTATTACACATTAGCCTCCCTGAATACTAGAAAAAATTGTTCTTCGCAGTGTTTTTCTATGAATCAACCCGTGCGCTACAAATCCTTTTCCGAGCATCTTCGGGGCCATTTTGGCTGCCGTGTATACAAGGTGTCTGTGGATGCCGGGTTTACCTGTCCTACGCGTGATGGGACCAAGGCACGGGGTGGTTGCCTTTATTGTGGTGAAGAGGGCTCGCGCGCTTCCTACTGTGACCCAGACCTTCCTATTAGCGAACAGGTTAGCCGTGGCATTGAGTTTCTGCGCCGTCGCTATAAGGCAGAGAAGTTCATTGCCTATTTTCAGCCGTATACAAACACCTATGCGCCAGTGGAGGTGCTTCGCCGTGTATACGACGAGGCTCTTGCTGTGGACGACATTGTAGGGCTGTCAATTGGCACGCGGCCAGACTGCGTCTCGCCACAGGTGCTTGATCTGCTGGCAGAGTACAATGACCGCACGTATCTCTGGGTTGAGTATGGGCTGCAGTCTGCGCGGGAAAAAACCCTGGAGTATATTAATCGTCAGCATACAGTCGGTGAGTTTGTAAGCGTAGTTGAGCAGACGCACGCTCGGGGCATGCGCGTTTGCGCTCACGTGATTTTAGGACTGCCTCACGAGACACGTAGTGACATGCTTGCATCTGCGGATTTGATAAGTGGTCTGCACGTAAATGGTGTAAAAATTCACTCACTGTATGTCAACAAAAACGCACCATTAGCGCGGTTGTATAATACAGGCCAGCTGCAGCTACTTTCGCTGGATGAGTACGTTGAACTTGTCTGCGATTACCTGGAACGCCTTGCCCCGGACATTTTGATTCACCGTTTAACCGGCGAAGCCCCGCCCAATCTCTTGCTTGCCCCGCAGTGGTGTGCAGATAAGAGCACAGTCATCCGACGCATTCAACAGGAGCTCGAACGCCGGGGCTCTGAACAAGGCAGCCGCTACTCGCCACCCTCTTCTTGAAGCTCACCGTGCATCTTCAATTGCAGCATTCATCTCATAGATTCTTCGGAATTTTAGGACTTTTTGCAAGAGACGTGAGTGCGGTGGAAGCTTAATGCCGCTACATAAAGGGCATTAAGATACACGAATTTTGAACGATACCTTTATTGTAGG
>CAZVVA010000180.1:6510-7592 GCA_964630455.1 uncultured Candidatus Sumerlaeota bacterium | reverse complement strand
GTCAGAAAAGCATGGTATTACATTTCGGAGCAACATATCTACCCACCAAGCAGGGAAGTTGCCAAAAGATTTCTTGACTTCGGACTAGAGGCAACCCTATTTTATACCATTGATAATTAACCTACTTGCAAATGTTCAGCGTTTTTCGCGCGAGTAAAACCCAGGAAGCCCAGAACTTGTTGACACATTCCAATCCTGAAGCGGAAATCTACTGCAAATGAACCAGGCCATTGAAGAAATCCTGCGGAATCTTGATGAGTATAAGTTCGATAAAAACAGTGAGCTGAAAGGGCTGGCACGGCAATTTGACACTCTGCAAGAACGCCGGAATGAGTATGTCAACCTTGTATCGCACGACAGTACTGATGCGCTTTCGCTCCGCAAGTTAAATGCAATCGAAGCAGAAATCGAACAGATCAAGCAAACTATGAACGACCTGCGGAACGAAACGAGTCAGAAGATTCGCGAGATCAAAGAGCAAATAATCAGGGTGCATGACGGCCAGGCGGTTGAGTTGCAAAAAACGCTGAACAAGCTCAAAACTGAGTGCGAGCGCATCCGCTCAGAATTGATCCCGGAAACCACGCGACGCCTGGATGAGCTCAACGAGCGCAAGAAGGAACTCGACGGGAAAATTCTTGTTCTTACAAGCGAAATTAACGAGCTTCAACGCTACGACGTAGAGACACGGGATCTGGAGGATTGATGCGGGCAGCTACCAGCTAAGCATATCCGTCGTGCTTATGGGAGCAGAGATGAACCGCCGGGCCAAGGCCAGGAAGTACAGCGCAGAGCGTGGCGCTGTTGCTCACAAAGCCGATGCCATTGTGTTATATTGAGGATTGTAAACATGTTGCGGAATAAGCTGCGCGGGCTGTATGTAATTACTGATCAACGGCTCGCCAGAAACCGTTCATACGTTGACATTGTCAAAGCCGTAGTGGCTGGAGGGGCTAAAATCATTCAGCTGCGCGACAAAACCACGCCGTTCGAGGATCTGCTAAAGATTGGTCCTACACTCAGAAGCATTGCTGCGGAATTCGGCGCACTTTTAATCGTCAACGACAATCCATATCTCGCCA